>NZ_JYGZ01000010.1:0-5033 GCF_000967805.1 Flavobacterium sp. 316 | reverse complement strand
GCTCTGTATTATCCTTATCTAAAAAGTTAATAAAATTCATGGTTTGATAATGGTACATTTTGGCTGTAGTTTTGCTTAGCTCTTGTCGTTTTAGGTATGTTTTAAAGTCCATTTTTTGAGTGATTAGCGATTAGTAATTAGTCCTTATTCTTTTTGCTCTTCTAGTAAGTGTGTGTATATCTGTGTGGTTTCTAAACTGCTGTGTCCTAAAAAGCGTTGTACTTTTTGTATATCCATTCCGTTTGCTAGTAAGTGTGTGGCTATGCTATGTCTTAGACTGTGTAGTGTGATTGTTTTTTCTTTTAGTTTTATGTTGTCGCTTTGATTGATGATGTTTTGTAGCCTGTAGTTTAGTGTTCCTCCTGTGAGTGGTTTGCCGTAACGGTTAATAAAAAGTTTGTGTTCTGCTTTGTCTTTTACTAGTATGGTTCTGTATTCATAAACCCAATCTTGTAATGTTTTGGCTGTTGTTTTGTTAAAAGGGATTAGCCTTTGTTTGCTGTTCTTGCCTTTCTTTACGTGTAATACTCGTGTGTCAAAATTTATATCATCAATACTTACATTTATGCCTTCTGTTCTTCTAAGACCACAACCGTAATAGATGGTTAATAGTATTTTATCTTGGTGGTTTAAAGCTTCTTGTTTTTGGGTATTTGCTTCTTGGTTTTCTACGATTTTATAGAGTTCTTTTACTTCTTCTATGGTTAGTATTTCTCTTTCTAGTGTTTCTTTTTTTAATCGTTTTAGGTTGATTTCTGGTAGCCCTGTTGTGCCTTTGTGGTRCAAGAACTCGAAGAACTTTTCTAATGTCCAAAAATGATAGTTAATAGTTGAACTGCTTAATGCTCCGCCTTGTCTTTCACTGGCTCTATTGATTAGATAATTGTAATATTCTTTTATATCGTGATGGGTTATTTGATTGATTTGCTTGATGTCTTTTTGTTCAAGGTAATATAAAAACTCTCTGGCTAAATTTGGCAGATTGTAAACGGTTGCTTGTACAAAACCTAAGATGTCTAACCACTCTTTAAAAGCGTTTTCTAAATAGTTGTAACTGGTTGATTGTAAGTGTAACTTTTTCATAACTCTTTAATTTCTTTTTTAGTCCTCTTATCTATTTTTGTGGTTTTTGTGGTGGATTGATTTAACTCTTTGGTTTTTTGATTGTTATGCTCGCCACTTTGCTTTTGGTGGTTTGGTGGTGTAGTGGTGGTTTGTACCTTATCTAAACAGGCTTCAAGTATGTTTGTTATTTGACTTTTTAGGGTTTCATATTCTTTTTCATCTACTAATCGATACACAAAACTTCTACTTTCTTTATTGATAATTTTAGCGATTAAGCTTTCGTCTTCTAGGTCTTTGTGATAGCGTCTTAATGTGGTTTCTTTTACTTTTAGATTTCGTCTTATTTCACTATTGGTAAATTCTGTTTTATTATTATCTTTTAAATAGCTTTTTAATTTTTCTAAATAGTTGCGTGTTGCTCCATTAATTACATCAGATTTGCGAAGTAGTATTTCTTTTAATAATTTATTTGCATTTTTAATATCTTCTATCGTTGTTTCTATGTATTCTTCTCCTGTTTGTTCATCATATTTTAAKSCYCTTTGGAACTGGTGGTAATAAGTKATTAGTTCTATAAATTGTAAATAGTGTGCGTTTGTTCTTCTTGGTTTTAAAACTTCGTTTGGTAGTTCTAATACCTCTGCAAAAGGATTTACGACTTTGATGGATTTTAGTATATATTGAGAGTTTTGAAGTAGTATTTTAGCTGTTAGTTGTTCTTCTATGTTTATTTTTCCCGCTGATGCTTTTCTTTGGTAATYCATAATTCTTTGGTCTTGCTCTATACTTTCATCTAGGTAAATTAAAAAGCTTCTGTTTGCATTGTCTTCGTAAATGGTTTCTTTRGTGGTACACCCAGCTACACATACAGGACCTTCAACGGTTATATTTTGTGATTTGGTTTCTCCTTTGGTGTTTTTAAAAGCTACTGTTTTACTAATTCTCTTTTTAGATTGTAGTTCTCTTATGGGGTACAAGGCACTTTCTGCTCCGTCTAAATCTTCTATTAGGATAAGTTTGTGTTTTAGTTCCTGTTGCCCGAAGTAATAAAATGCGTTTTCTGATAGTGTGGTGATTTCTATTTTTTCTTCGTCTGGTATGAGATTTCCGATGGATTCCTGTAAGTGTGTTTTTCCTGTTCCTGATGAACCTAAACTTATTACATGTAGTGGCTGTTCTCTTTTTCTACTGCTAAAAATTAAATACATGATTAGCCTGTTTGTTTCTTCTCCTATAATACCGCTTTTGCCTATTAAGTCGTTAGTTACCATTAAAAGATTATCAGATTGTAATAACTGTAATGCTTCGCTTTTCTCTTTTTCTGTTAATTGTTTGGTTTCTATTTGCWTATTAGTATTTTCTAATTCTTGTAGCCTGTATTTTTCCAGTTCTTCTATGAGTTCGTTTATACTCGCTTCGATTACACTTGTACCGATTTCTAGTTTAGTAGCTGTTTTTCTAATTAGTTTTTCTACTTGTGTATCGTTGTATAGATCTAAATTATGTCTTACTGCTAGTGTATCAACTTCTGTAGATTGTATTTTGAGTGTTACTCGCATTCTGTCTAAGCCGTCTAACCTAATACCGCCTAATACCGTTATTTTGATTAGTTTGTTATGATAGTCTAATTGATTGGGGTTTTGGGTGTTTAACTGAGAGATAGCCATTGTAATATTTATTTATTTCCTATTTGTACATTACAAAAATACTTTATAATTTCCTTTTAGTCAAATATATTTTATACAAATAGTCTTTTATTTGCTATTTATAGACTTTTAGGATATTTTTGTATTTCATTATAGTATACAATGAGTTTAGGACAAAATATAAAAGCATTAAGAGAAGCTAAAGGATTACTACAAAAACAAGTAGCTAACGAAGTAGGTTTGGGTATTTCTCATTACAGTAAAATAGAGAACGACCAAAGAGAAGCTTCTGTAGATATGTTAGATAAACTAGCTAGATTTTACAATACTACGATTGATAAAATTGTACATCCYGATAATGAAGTACCTGAAGAAGTAGTTATTGAAGATAAAAGTACTATTGAGCAAATGAAGTTAATACAAGAGCTTGACGAAAAAGACAAGAGTATTGTATTTGCCATTATTGATAAAATGCTTACTACTAAGAAGTTTAAAGACTTTTTTAATAAAAACATTTGATTGTTATAAAGTGTGATTTTATGAAGTGGTATGAGATTATTTTAATACCTGTTATTATTATAGTTGGTGCTTATTTACATGGAAAAATAAGAGGACAAAATCGTTATAATAATTACAACGATAGTTGGAAAAATAAGCGTAAAAAATAAAACCACTCCTTTTACAAGGTAAATCTTTTTTCCATTGCTTCCATTACTAACAAATATTAATTAAGATAGTCRCAAAAAGTAAGCTTTAAATTTATATTTGTCAATACGTATTTATACTGATTTTTGCCCTTTTTTTATACGTATTTATACGTACTTAGGCTTAATTTAGGGTTTTATTTGTACTTTTTTTTCTAATGATTTTATTTACAGAACATAAAAAAACCACTCCTTTTGAGAGTGGCTTTTTTATTTTAATGTATTTTATATCAATCCGTGTACTCTTCTAAAAAAAATATAATATCTTTTTTAAATTTATCAATATCAAAATCTTTAACCTTTTTTTTAAGATAATCTAAATTTGATAATGAATTAATAATAGTAGAAGATATTATTTTTTTACCTTCCATAACATCAGACAATATAAAATCATCATAAATTGCATCATCAATTTTAATATCAAAACTAAAAGACTTATCTACAATCATTTCTATGCCAGTTAGCTTGTTCTTTGTTTTTTTATAATCAATATATTTTGGCTTTCTTATTTTAAACCAATCTTCGTATCCTGGTCGTGTTTTTATAATGATAGCGCCAATTAAGACTTCTTTTACATCTGAACCATAATTTTTGGATAAGAAATGAGAATGTAATTGTTCCGATAAATCAATTATATCTTTTGCCTTCTTTTCAGCGTTATTATCTATTTCTAAAGTTATTTTAAAATTCATCATTAATTATCTAAAGATTTTATTTCCTGGAGGCAGATGACCATTTGTTATAAAATAGCTATATATTTTTGCTTTTTCCATTGCTTTAACTTGTGTTTGAGTACCTGTAAACTCATTATGTTGTGAAACACCACCAGCTCCTACCGTACTTAAGTCGCCAGCATTATATCTACTTGTTGGATTAGTTGTTTCACCATATTTCCACACATCACCAGCATTTAAATGCATTGTACCAGTTGGAACACTACTCCCTGATGACATTATAGGATATTCTCCACTTGTATTTGCTCTCAAGGAATATTGAACTCCAGGAGGACCATCATTAGCTCTTTCTAAGATTCGGTCTATTTCAGCATCCCTCTTTAATATTACCGCACCAACAGCGGCAGCAGCAACACCGTATACAACCCATTTTGGAACAGCAACGTCTGACGGGTCAGGAGTAACACCATCAGCTGCAATACCTGTCATAATCATACCAGCTGCCGCATAACTTTGCTCTACTTGTGCTATTTGACCTTCAGTTCCTGCCATATCAGCTGACATTTGAAGCACACCATTGTCTGTAAAAAAACCTAAATCCCCAAGCACTATGTTATCTCCTTCAGTTGTATAAGAAGAACCTATTGCATAATGCTTTGCTTCATTACCATATAATTCTGTAGCTGATGCTTGATCAGTAACTCTACTGTCATAAAGCATTTGACCGTTAACACTAATCCAGTCATCACTTTGCATTCCATCAGGGTCAACAAAATACATCGGATTATTATAAGCATAGTTGTAAGGTGTCCATCTTCTAGAGGTTTCCGCCAACGGGTCAATGTTCATCCATCTACCTATAGCTGGGTCATAATTCCTTGCACCATAGTCATATAGATTTAAATCAAGCTCATTTTGGAACTCTTTGGAGTTATAGCGATACT
>NZ_JYGZ01000009.1:37999-79308 GCF_000967805.1 Flavobacterium sp. 316 | reverse complement strand
CAAAAGCCCTCTGTTTGAATTACAGAAAATCTATAGTAATTGTTAAAGCTGTTTTTGCTTATTATCTTTACAATCAGACGTTTCTTTTTTTACTAATTCTTCAAGAGTTACGCTAAATACTTCACCTATTTTTTCTAAATGATTTGCCCAAGAATGACTAACTCCATTTTCTATACGAGCATAAGCAGACTGAGAAATAGCTAAATAATCTGATGTTTCCTCTTGCGACCATCCTTTCTGTTTGCGAAGCATTTTTAATTTATCTCCTATTATCTTATTCATATCTACTCTATTCTTAGCTATAAAAGTTATTTTTTACTATTTTTGTTATTGTTTTATATTATTTAAATTCAAATGTAGTAATTATATTTACTAAAACCAAAAAATGGACATTAAAATTTCCAATATTAAAGAAAGAATTTTATATTTTGCTAAAAATCAAAGTATTAGCTATGAATTTTTTTGTGAATCCATAGGCATGACATACGGCAGTTTTAAAGGAATTGCTAAAAAAAGACCTTTAAACTCAGATGCTTTAGAAACTTTAATTACCAAATATCCACAAATTAATTGTGAGTGGCTTTTGACTGGAAAAGGAAGCATGCTTTTAAATGATATCCCTACTACTATAAACGAAAGTGCTTTATTAGAGGAATTAGAATTAAAAAATAAAACATTAGCACTTTATAAAGAAAAAGTGACTTTTTTAGAAGATAAAATGAAGAGGATTAGTACTGGAAATGAAAGTGATGAACCTGCATTATTGCAAATGATTAAAGAAATACATCATATTGTAGTTAGTAATGCGATAAATGATATTATTAAGGTAAATGAAGAAGAAGGGACTAAAGAAAAAGGACAAAAACAAGTTAATACTTAATAAAAAAACTACTTCAATGAAAGTAGTTTTTTATTAAAATTCAATTCTTGAAATTAATTTATCCATTATCCCTTTAGACACATCATCATCTAATTCTTGAAGTTTCTGTTTAATTTGCAAGAAGACCTTATTAGCTTCCTCTGAAGTAATAAGCCCTTCTTGTTTATCCTTAAGAGTTGACTTTGCTAATGATAATAAAATTATTAGTTCATTATTTTTCATGAATTGCAATTTTTAAATCTAACAAAGCTTCTAATAGTGATACTTTATTTTTATAATACTTTTCTTTCTTAATGAACTTATCTACAAAAAGAATGAGTAGTATAAAACAAATTACTACTGCAAATGCATAATGATAAGAATATCCCATGTCAGAATCATTATCACTGACCATCCAAAATAGATTTGCGCTAAATATAAAAATAGGGAACACAAAACTTATTCTCAATGGTCTAAAATTAGCACCTATAGCCAAAATAATAGGAGATAACGTTGTAGTTAAAGCAAAAATAAAATTTTCAGTACTACTATAACCAAAATTATAATCCAACTCAAAACCCAACTTATCAGTATAAGTAATTAATGCTGATAAAACCACTAAAAATGTTCCTATAATTCTATTTTTCATAAATTAATTTTTATCCCCGTGGAGGAATCCTAACTCCACCATCTTTTGTTCTTGAAGACTCATCACTTTCTGTCTCTATTGAATCTGTAACATCGTCTCCTCCAACAATTGTAAGCAATTCTTTTTTTGTTAAGACTTTAGCTTTTAATTGTATATTTTTTAGAATTTTCATACTAAACTTTTTATTTGATTAATAATAGTTATAAAAGTAATCATTCTAAACAATTTATAAAAGTTACCACAAATTTAAATGAAAGCCTTATATTTTTAGTTACAGAAAATCTATAGTAATTGTTAAAGTTGCTGTTTTGAGTATTTTTATCTATTTTAATTTAGCAATTAAGTTAATACATTGCATCATTAAATTTAACCCGCTGAGTGTAATTAATTTTTGATGATTTTTTTATCAGTTCGAGTGTTTTTCGACAGAAAATCGTATCGAAAACAAGAAAAATTTCATTAAAAACGGTTCTCGATACATTTTTTGTTCCGTTTTACTGCACAAAAAACACTCGAAATGACGTTTTTAATAATTACACCCAACGGGTTAAATTTATTACTGGGAAAGAATAATTACAATGATGAAAAATGTGTTATGCAAAAAAAGAACACTATTACCCGAAAAACGCATAAGACTCTAAAAGAAAACTTTTTAATTTAGCCTTATAATTTTTTATGTATAACAAATTAATAAGCAATAATTATGGGAAAAATCAATTCAATCATTATAGTAGCTTTAATTATTTTATCGTGTAATGATGTTAATACTATTGAAAACAACATTAAAACAAAAGATATAAACAATAAATCAACCCAATCGGGAATTAATGTTTACCAGAAAGGGAAAGAGTATCAAGCATGGTATTTTTTATCGGATCCAGATACTGGAGAAAGAATACGGTTCTTAAAACAGCAATAAGATTTGCTTAAAATCTGCTAAAATGAAGAAAAATGTAGAAGTTTTTAGAATATAGTATAAAAATAAACGCATAAAAAAATCCCGATAAAATCGGGATTTTGTTTTTATAACACTACAGATAATTAGTAACGACCACCTCTATTGTTATCTCTGTTGTTAGAAAAGTTTCCTCTTCCTCCACCACCATTACCATTACGGTTGAAAGATCTTCTTTCACCTTCTGGTTTTGGTTCTGATTTGTTTACTACAATAGTTCTGCCTTCAACAGTTCCACCGTTTAACTCATCAATTGCTTTCTGAGCTTCTGCGTCATTTGGCATTTCAACAAATCCAAATCCTTTACTTCTTCCAGTAAATTTGTCAGAGATAATCTTAACTGAATCAACAGTTCCATACTCTTCAAAAAAACCTCTTAAATCTGCTTCCTCAATACTGAACGGAAGACTTCCTACAAAAATGTTCATAAATAAAATTTTATTTGCCAAAGGTAGTCTTTTAATAGATACAAAAATCTTTTATTTCATTTATTTTCAATGAAATAGAAAAAAACTTTTTATTTTGATGATTATTTTGCGCTTGTTAACTCAAAATATTGTCTTTCAATCATTTCTTGATGATCTGGGTGTGCAATCTTAACCATCTCATCAATCCTTTTCTTCAGTGTTTTACCGTATAAATCGGCAATTCCATTTTCTGTAATTATATATTGAACATGAGAACGCGTCGTTACAACTCCTGCTCCTTGTTTTAAATAGGGTACAATTCTACTTTCTCCTCTTTTTGTAACAGAGGGTAATGCAATTATTGCCTTACCGCCTTCGCTTAAAGAAGCACCTCGCATAAAATCCATTTGTCCTCCAACTCCTGAATACATTTTCCCGCCTATAGAGTCGGCACAAACTTGTCCTGTAACATCTACTTCTATTGCAGAATTTATCGCAATCATTTTTGGGTTTTTACGAATCACTGCTGTATCGTTTACCATAGATGATTCTCTTAACTCTACAAAAGGATTATCGTTTACAAAATCGTATAGCCTTTGTGAACCAATTAAAAACGTTGCTAAAGCTCTACCTCTAACCGTTCCTTTATAATTACAATTAATAACGTCTTTTTCTATCAAATCAATTACTCCATCGGAAAACATTTCAGTATGTAATCCTAGGTTTTTATGATTCGTTAATTTACTTAATGCTGCATTTGGAATATTTCCAATTCCCATTTGTAAGGTGCTTTTATCGTCTATTAAAGATGCAACATATTCTCCAATCTTCTCTTCAACATCTGTAAAAGGAGCTACTTCATGACAAAATATAGGCAAATTAACATCTACTAAATAATCTATCTCCGAAACATGGAGAATTCCATCTCCAAATGTTCTAGGCATTTGCGGATTTACTTGAGCAATTATTGTCTTTGAATTTTCAATAGCTGCAATTGTTGCTTCTACAGAAACACCTAACGAACAATATCCGTGCTTATCTGGTGGTGAAACATGAATAAATACTACATCTAATGGTAATACATTTTTTCGAAACAAGCGTGGTAATTCACTTAAAAAAACGGGTGTATAGGAACCGTTCCCTGCTTGTAAAGTATGTCGAACATTTTTTCCTATAAAAAAAGAATTTACATGAAAACTGTTCATTAATTCTGGATTAGCATATGGAGCTTCTCCTTCTGTGTGCAAATGACAAATTTCGACATCTCTTAATTCTGATGCTCTTTCTGATAATGCTTTTGTTAATATTGTTGGTGTTGCAGCAGCTGCTTGGACATATACTCTATCTCCAGATTTTACTATTTTTACAGCTTCCGCAGCCGTTACATACTTACTCATACCTAATGATTTTTATTTACTACAAATTTACTATTGAATGAAATCTTAAAACATGACATTTCTCAGGTTTGAATTATTTTTTATACATTTGAAAAAGCATCTTATCTCAACTATCAAACTTTATGAAATTAATTTTTCCTAGTTCTTTATTACTCTTATTTTTAGTTCTATCATGCTCTGAAAAAAAAACTGAATTAACCGTTTCTTATAAACTTCCGGAAAAACTAGATGAAGTTTCTGGTATTGCCTACATCAACAACAAAACCTTTGTTATTGAAGATAGTAAAAACAAAAATAGCATCTATATATTGAAAAAGAACGGAAAGATTGATACCGAAATAAATATCGAAAATATCGAAAACGAAGATTGGGAAGATTTAACTTCTGATGCTTTAGGAAATGTATATATTGGGAATTTTGGGAATAACAAAAATAACAGAAAGGATCTAAGTATTGATAAAATTTCTATAGATCAGTTAGATGAAGATTCTATTTCTGCAAATGAAAAAATTACTTTTTATTATCCTGAACAAACTCTTTTTCCTCCTAGTAAAAAAGAATTATTATATGATTGTGAGGCTTTTTTTGAATGGAATGGTTCTTTTTATTTATTTACTAAGAATAGAAGTAAGGGTTTTGATGGCACTACTTTGATTTACAAAATCCCTAACAAGGCAGGGCATCATAAAGCACAACTTTTAACTACTTTTAAAACTTGTGATGATTCTAAAACTTGTGCTATTACTAGTGCCGCAATAAGCAATGATGGCTCTAAAATGGTTTTATTAACTCATACTACTATTTGGTTGTTTGAAGATTTTACAGATGATTATTTTACTAAAGGGAAAATTAGTGCATTAGAACTGCATCATCAATCTCAAAAAGAAGCAATTTGTTTTAAGGATGATGATACTATTCTTATTGCTGATGAAAAGAAGACTAAAGATGATGGCAATATATATGTTGTTTCTTTAAAAGATTTAAAAACCAAATCCTAATCCGAAAGCGACTCTAATACCATCTGACGAATTAAAGATTCCTAAATTAGCTGTTATCAATTCTACTCCATTTATAAAGAGACCTCCTCCGTAGGAATTATTCCATTTGTTTGAATCTTCTCCTTTTAGCCAAACTCTTCCGTAATCGAAACCTCCATAAACTCCTATTCGCACAGGAATAAATCTTGTTTTTACACTATTAAAGCTATATCTTAAATCAGTATTTTGATAAAAAGATTGATTCCCAACGAAGCGTTGGTTTCTATATCCTCTTAATCCATCTGTTCCTCCAATTGATGCTCCTTGATAGAATTCAAAATTATTGCCAAAAACAATATGACTTTTAAATTGTGTGGCTAATACTAATTTCCCTGAAGCATTTAGTTTATGATTGAAGCTTACTTCTGGAATTAAATATCCATAATTTCTATTTCTTTTATCTATATTTGATTTATATCCTACAGATAGAGCAGTTTTCATTCCTAATGTTGGATAAGCTTTGTTATCATAATTCTCAAAATGATAATTAATTTCTGCTCCTACAAATTGTACCTCATCAAATATATATTTTGGTAATTGAATGTTATTTTCTACAAATCTGTCTTTTGTATCGTCTACTTCAATTGATTCATAAGTCATTTTAAATGTGGCTATACTTCCTGATCTGCTTCGCCATTTTAATGAAGGAGAAATACTAAATGTTCTTACTTTTACACGATTATAATTTAGGCTATAATCATCATCAAAATTCTTTGTTTCATTTCCATATCCAAAGAAGTTTTGCGTAAAGTTTGGACTTTGCAATCCTGTTTCAATTTCAAAATTAAATTTACCTAATATCCTGGCTATTTCTAGTTTATAGAATAGTTCATATCCTTTTGTAGCAAAATAATAAGCTCCTTTTAATTGATGCTGGCTCGAAAATGGGTTTCGCTCAAATCCATATTTGGTAAAAACATTTGTAAATCCAATTTTAAATCCATCATCTGGATTGGCTCCAATAACAGGAATTATTTGGTTTGTGTTGTTTTTTATTTTTTTATAATCATATACGTTTATATCGTAATCATCTTGTTTTTTGACTGTTGCTTTCTGCGCTTTTTCAAAATTGTTTTTCTTTGATTTATAATCATATATAACTATATTTTTTCCTTGTTCTACTTTATAATTATCGTTGTTTTGACCTCCAATAAGTCTGATTTTTATTTTTTCGCTTTTTCCTATTACTTCAAATGTATCATCATCGTCTAAGCCATAAATCCATATTTCTTTTGTTTCTTGAGGATTATAGGTTCTGTCATGAAATTTGTCTTGATAAGTATTGTCTTTTTTTCTATATAATGATACTTGAACTTTTCCGTTTTCTAAACAATTTACTTGTATATAATCGTCTTTATTTGTAGCTGTTAAAACAGCAAATTTATTTATCAATTTAAAATATCTATCTGCTATTTTTTGAAGGTTGTTTCTTCTGGCTTTTAGGATTTCTTTTATTTCAGAAATGGTTTCACCTTGTATTTCTTTAGGTATAGCCTGAAAAGCTTCATCTATTACCTCGTTTGTAATTTTATTTTGAATATGTTTTACTTGTTCATCCCAAATAGTTTTATCTGATTGATTTATAAATGCCATATCTAATGGGAAAGGTTCTAAATTAAATCCTTTTACATCTTTTAAATCTGCATCATATTTACGTAATATTTTTGCCACAGGAATCAGTCTCACAGCAGCTCCTAAAAGAAATCCATCAGACATTTTTGAGAAAGCTTGATCTCTATCTCTTGGTAAAGGTCTATAAATTATTTTTCCGTTTTCTTTAAATTCTAACCATCTCCATTGATCTTGATGTCTGTCCCAATCTCCTATTAACATATCAAATAATCGTGCTTTTATATAAGCTGTTTCATCGATAATTTTGGACTCATCTGAATGAATTTCTTGTAATAAATCGTTTGTGCTGATTATTTCTCCTGAAAAATTATCGCCTGCTAAGTCAACATGTCCATCTGATGCGTGCTCTTCTAAAAGATATAATTCATCACCAAATTCCTGATTAAAACTACCTAATGCTTTTTGCTTTGGAATATAAAACAATCTTGGATTTAAATGATATACTCCTATTGCATCGGAAAGCAATGTCATTGTAAGTGGCACATAAGGATAAGAACCTGTAAATACGTCTTTTACTAAGTTCTCAGAAGCTGTGTTTCTAAATTGACCTTCAACATATTGATTTTTAAACATAGCAGCTTGTATATATTGAGATGCTTCTTTTTTCATAGCTCTCATTACATATTGTTTTCCATCTTTTGCTTCTAATCGTAGGGCTTTTGATTGTGTTCCTCCTCCTTTTCTTACTGGAACTAATCCTCCAAATAACGTATCTAAGTTTACTGTTTTTGCTAAAACAGGGATACTATAGTCTTTTCTATATCGTTCTCCCCATAAAAAAGTATGAAACTTTCCTTTTTTGGTTTCTTCTGCTGTGTAAATCGATGCTTTTATAGAATCTTGTACAATTGGCAAAAGTGTTTCTTTAAATTGAATATCTGCAACTCCATAAACTTGAGTTGAATATTCTATGCTATCTTTTTTAGCATTAATAAACTTAACATTTGACGCTCCGTTCTCATATATTTCTAAAATTGCAAAACCGTTTGCAGCATGTGAATATTTTCCGCCACCAATGGTTCTTGTTGGAGTTGTTTTAGAACCTGAACCACTTATTATTTGTGGTAAATTATCTTCTACTAAATATTGTAAGCTATGTTCGTGTCCTGAAACGAAAATAACTCTATCATTAAATTGCGATGCTGCTATAATATTTTTTCGTAATTCATTATAATGCTTATTTTGCATATCTGCATTTACAACACCTGTCGTTTTTCTAAGTATATTTTTGATATATCCTAAAGGAAAAAAAGGTTGATGATAATTTTTAAAAGAATATTGTCCGCCATGTGGTCCATTACTAAACATTGGATGATGAATGGCTACTATTGTTGTTTTTCCTCTAGCTTTTTTGATTTCACTTCTAAATTCATCTAAAAACTGTGTTTTCGTTTTTATTTCACAATCGTCATTAATCGTAGGATGTTTATCCCAATTTGTAATGTACCATTCTGAATCTACTAGAATTAACACAATATCATCTTTTATTTTTATGGTTTCAATAGGACAACCATCTTTTGGTAAAAATGATTTTTTACCTAGTTTTTCTTCAACATATTCTTGCTGTCTTTTTAATCCTTCAACCCCATTGCTATACCAATCGTGATTTCCTGGCAAAAAAATAGTTTTCCCTTTAAATTGCTTAACTGCTTCTATCTGAACGTTAAGTTGATGTTCTGCTAATTCTCTTCCTTTGTCTTCTTTTTTAGGTAATCCCTTTGGATAGATATTATCTCCTAAAAACAAAACTGTAGCATTTTCATCTGTGACTTCTATATTTTTAGAGAATTTCTCTAGTGCAATTGTTGTACTATCTTTTTTAGCATTTCCTGCATCTCCCATCAAATAAAAAGTATAAATTACTTTTAATGAATCTTTCTCTAACGCTGTTATTGTTTTGTCTTTATCATCAATTTGTAATTGCATTGTAGCACACGAATTGAATAAGAATAATAAGAGGATTACTGTTGAATAGTAACGAAATGCATAAACATGTGTATTAACCCAAAACATTTTCATAAATTAGTCGGATAAAATGAAACCGATGAATTTGATTTTAAAAGCAGAAAATTTTGTAGAAAACTTATTTAAAGAAAAACTTTCCGAGTCTTTTACCTATCATAACTTTGATCATACTAATAGTGTGATTCAGGCTGTTATTGAAATTGCTAATTATTATCAAATTTCTTACGAAGATAAAGAAAAATTAATTATTGCTGCTTGGTTTCACGATACAGGTTATACTGTTGATACTAAAAATCATGAGGAAATTAGTGTGCAAATTGTAAAATCTTTCTTAGAAGAAAATAATGCGTCTGAAGACTATATTGATTTTGTATCTCAATTAATTAGAGCTACTGTTTTTGACTATGTTCCAAAAAACAAATATGAGCAAATAATGAGAGATGCTGATTATTTTCATTTTTCTAATAAAAATTATTTTAGCATTTGTGAAAAATTAAGAACAGAATGGGAATTAACTTGTAATAAAACTTTTACTGATGAAGAATGGGCAAAAGAAAATTATAAGATGTTAACAAAAACACATTCCTATTATACTTCTTATGCATTAGCTAATTGGAAGCCTAAAAAAGATAAAAACATTCAAAAAATAGAAAGTTTATTACTTAATGATACTTCTGTAAGTGATATTGAAATGGAAAAGAAAAAAAAGGAACCTAGACCTGAAAGAGGTATCGACACCATGTTTAGAGTTACGCTAAACAATCACACTCGTTTAAGTGAAATTGCAGATAGTAAAGCTAATATTTTATTATCCGTAAATGCTATTATTATTTCAATTGCGCTATCTACTATTATTCCAAAACTTGATAGTCCTAGTAACCAACATCTGATAGTACCTACATTCGTTATGTTGATATTCAGTGTTGTTTCTATCATTTTTGCTATTCTTTCCACTCGTCCTAAAGTAACTTCTGGAATCTTCACAAGTCAGGATGTAAAAGATAAAAAAGTGAATTTATTATTTTTTGGAAATTTTTACAAAATGCCTTATCATGATTATGAAGAAGCTGTTAATGAAATGATGAAAGATAGAAGCTATTTGTATAATTCTATGATTAAGGATTTATACTACTTAGGTATTGTTTTAGAGCGTAAATATAGATTGTTACGTATTACGTATAATATATTTATGCTAGGCATTATTATATCTGTTGTTGCTTTTGTTATTGCTTTTCAAACCAAATTGTTTTAACTCTTAACTGATTTCGTTTAAAAGGTCTTGGTAAGAATATTTTTTATCTAGAACAATATCATTTACTACTTTTACTCTAAGTGCTTTTAACCCAGAAACGCCTTGCAATTCTTCTATTTCAAATTGTTCAATTGAAGGTTCAAGTATGTTTTTATATTGAAGAAACTTGATATATTTTAGATATTCAACTTCTTCGTGACTATGAGAATAAACAATTGTTATTTTTTCTTTTGAAGTTATTCTTTCTTGTGTTCCTAAGATATGTGCTTTATCAATTCTCTTTTTTACTATCTCATATCTTGCATTATAAGATCCGTCAACATCAAAACGTTTTTCGTCCATTCTAAATCTAATGGATAAAGGTGAACTAAACACCAATATTAACGAAGTTACTTCTAATACGAAAGGCAATGTTTCTTTAATTTTATGGTGTTCTAATTCCATCTCGCAAAGTGTCTGCAATTGCCATAATCTTAAATTATTTAAATAAATTTTATCAAATGGCACAGATGGTGCTATTGTAGCTCCAATATACAAGTTATGCTCTACTCCATCGGTTTTAAAACGTTCGTAATAATGAGGATATATTTTTTGTGCTTCTGCTTGTTTTTCATCTAAAATAGAAGCCATTTTTTTATTGATAACCGACAATGTATAATCAAAATCTTTTCTGGATTTATAAAACATTCCTGTTTTGGGATCTAAACTTTCAAAGTAGTCTTTTATTTTTACTTCTACCGTAGAAATTGCTTTTGCCGATTCTGCAATAGGATGAATTTCTGTTTCTATATAACGTTGAATCTGTTGTTCGGTATCTGCTTTTAAAGGTGAATTTAGTTCTTCTAAAAAACCTATTAATTCAAACATTTTTTGATCTAAAATAATTAAGTCATTAGATTCTTTTATTGTACCAACGATGTCTATTAATGCTTCAATCTGACTTTTTAGATCTGATTTTACTGTTTGATTTCTCTTCTCCGAAGAACCTTTTATATCTATTTGACCATATAAAGGATATATTTCTTTAAAGGTTATTTCTTTAAAAATATAGTCTTTAGTATTTGATGCAGAACTAATGTAGTTTTGCGCTTCTTTTTTAAATTTCCAATAGACACTTGGGTGTATTGTTGTATATTCTTTTTGAATAATGGCTTGTTCTAAATTTTCAATTTCATTATAAGAACGTTCAACTGTATCTACAATGTAAGGCAAAATTAAGTCTATTTTATTAGCATTAATTGAATTTAATGCTCTTGGAATAGATGATACAACTTCAATTATGCCTAATAATTTATTGTCTTTTATTATTGGTACTAAAATGCAACTTTTAATATTTTGTTTAAGTAGTCTTTTTGCTAACGCTATTGATTGAAATTTTTCTACATCTGATACAACTATCTTTTCTTTTTTATCTAATAAAGATTCTAATGTAAAATTACACAAAACGCTTTCACAATTTACATCTTCAATATCATGTAACAAATAACTTACTAGCTTGTCTTCATTAAAAAATGATTTTTCAAAATTTGCAGTATAATCATTATACTTTGCGAAACCTATTTTAACATCTTTGGTTTTAAAAATAGATTTAAAAATATCTTCAAAATCATGTTCAAAGTTATGTTTTTCAACTTCCGATTTTAACAAATTAGTTTTAAGATTTGAAACAGCGCTTTCTACTGTTACATCTACAAGAGTTACAATTCCAAATCCTTTTAAAATCCAAGAATTAGGTGGGAATTTTTCTTTCCATAATGCTAAATCATCATAATTATCAATAAGTTCATAAATTTCTTCTTGACTTAGCGGTATCATTTTATCTGTTGGAATAACTTCAATAAAATCGGCATTATATAAAATTCTATAATGGTTCATAATTCCATTTTCATCTGGAATATCATAAAAAAGAGGTTGTCTATTATCTATATTTTGATTGTAATAAATATTTAAAATAATATGACAATTCATAATGTAAAATTGATGCTCATCAAAATCTCTTATTTCAAAATCAAAAGTTGTCCCTGATGAGTTTAATATCTTTTTAAATCGTTCGGTATAATTAAATGTAAAATTTATAAAAGGGAGTGTTACTGCTTTAATTTCATTATGAGTTAAAACAGTAGGAAATAAATCTGCTAATAAATTTCGTATTGTAGTTTCATTTTCTTTTATGAACGATACATCTTGAATTCCGTTTATAAGTTCGGGTTTATCTTCAACTTGTTTTAATAAACTTTTCGCATAATTAGCTCTATATTCAATATCAGACTTAGCTATTTCCTCTAACTGTTCAATTAAAAGATGGAAAGAAATAAGTGTTTTAAAAGGACTTGGATATAGATATTCTAATTCCATAAAAGTAAAATTTTACACAAAAATACGAATATTTATCTTAAAAATAGTGAATAGTTTGTTAAGACGAGTGTCTATTATTTACATTCAAATCTTATATTTATATAGAGCTAAAAGTAGAAAAAGGCTGTTATTGTATATCCTAATTTAGGATTGTTTTCTTTTTAAAAACAAATTAGATTCCTTATAAAAGAAATAGTCTTATAAAAGATTAAAAATTGTATTTTTGCGATTAGAATTTGATTATTATGATTATTATAAAAACCAAAGAAGAAATTGAATTAATGCGTGAAAGTGCATTAATCGTTTCTAAAACATTAGGAATGCTGGCTACAGAAATTAAGCCTGGTGTTACTCCTAACAAACTAGATAAACTAGCTGAAACTTTTATAAGAGACAATGGTGCTATTCCTGGATTCCTAGGGCTGTATGGTTGTCCTTCAACACTTTTAACAAGCGTTAACGAACAAGTAGTTCATGGGTTACCTACGGACAGACCTTTAGAAGATGGTGATATTATAGCTGTAGATTGCGGTGCTGTTTTAAATGATTTTTATGGCGATCATGCCTATACATTTGAAGTAGGTGAAGTTGCTGAGGAAACAAAAAAGCTTTTACAAGTTACTAAAGAATCTTTATATATTGGTATCAGAGAAACTAAAGTAGGTAATCGTGTAGAAGATATCGGTTATGCCATTCAACAGTATTGTGAAAAACATGGATATGGAGTTGTTAGAGAACTATGTGGTCATGGATTAGGACGAAAACTTCACGAAGATCCGGAAGTACCAAATTATGGCAAAAGAGGTCGTGGAAAAAAATTAGTAAACGGAATAACAATTGCTATTGAACCTATGATAAATCTTGGTGCTAGAAACATCAGAACTTTGAAAGATGGTTGGACAATTGTTACTGCTGATGGAAAACCTAGTGCACATTTTGAACATGATGTTGCTATTGTAGATGGAAAACCAGAATTGCTTTCTACTTTTGCATATATTTATAAAGCTCTTGGTATAATAAGCAATGAAGAAGATGAATTTAGACAAGTTCCATTAGTATTATAAATTTATGAATTGTAAATCTTGTTCATCAGAAATAAAAGAAAACAACCGTTTTTGCTCAAACTGTGGGTCAAAAATCGTCAATGACAGACTTTCTCTAAAAGGAACATGGGAAGAATTCGTTGGTCCTTTTTTTAGCTGGGATAATAATTTCTGGAGAACATTTTTTGATTTATTCACAAATCCTAAAGATGTATTAGAAGCCTATATAAGTGGTGCTAGAAAAAAATATTTTCAACCCTTTTCTTTTATAATTCTATATGCTACTATTGCTGTATTTTTTTATAAGTTTTTTCCATTGGAAATTATAATGGATTATTCTAAAGGTTTTACGGATGGACTCAACACCTCAAATCCATCAGCAAAATTGCCAAAATTTGACATGAAAAATTATATGGAGTCGATAATGAGCTATTATAATTTTTTTGTTTTGTTATTAATTCCAGTATACGCCTTAACCAGTCTCATTATATACAATAAAAGGGGACATAATTTTTTTGAACACCTAGTCTTTAATAGCTATATACAAACCAATTTAGGCTTCATATCTTTAGTGATGCAAGTTATTTTGGTTAATGTATTAGGGATGAATTTTGGTGTTTATTCTATTCTATTTTTGTTCATTTTTATATTTTTTACTATTTATATTTTTAAAAAACTCTATAACCAAAATTTAAAACAAAGTATTTCATCAGGAATTAAATATATCTCATTATTTTTTGCATTGTATTTTGGAATAATTGCCGTGTTTTCAATTTTATTTGGTATAATATATGCTTTGACACTTTTAAAATGAAAAAAATATTCAAGTTTATTCTTAATACAATTCCAAGACCAATTCTTATACGATTAAGTATTGTAGTTCGTCCTGTTATTGCTTTTTTATTAAAAGGAAACACGTTTACTGATCCTATTGATGGTAGAAGTTTTAAAATGTTTTTACCCTATGGTTATGGTACACAACGAAACAATGTACTTTCACCAAGTACTTTATCTTTAGAAAGACATCGTTTATTATGGTTGTATTTACAAAACGAAACTAATTTCTTTACTTCTGAAAAAAAGTTAGCAGTTTTACATTTTGCACCTGAACAAGAGTTTTACAAACGATTTAAAAAACAGAAAAATATAAAATACACTACTACTGATTTGTTATCACCTTTGGCTGATGTAAAAGCTGATATTTGCAATCTACCATTTAAAGATAACGAATATGATATCATTTTTTGCAATCATGTTTTAGAACACATTCCAGATGACACTAAAGCGATGCAGGAATTGTACAGAGTTTTAAAACCTGGCGGAATGGGTATTTTTCAAATTCCTCAAGATTTATCTCGTGAAACAACATTTTCAGATGATTCTATTACTGATGCTAAAGAACGTGCCAAAATTTTTGGTCAATATGATCATGTTAGAGTTTATGGTCGTGATTATTTTGATAAATTAAGAAGTATTGGTTTTAAAGTAGAAGAAGTAGATTATACAAGTACGATTCCATCAGAACTTGTAACGAGATATTGTTTAGCAAAAGGAGAAATTATCCCTGTTTGTTTTAAATAATCTAAACTATATGCCTTTTTCAGAAAATTCTAATCATGCTTTAGCATTTGATCTTTCATTTGATCCTATTTTAGAATCATATATTCCAAATGCTTTCATTGTTGAACAATTGGAAGGTGTTTTGTATTACATTAAAAAAAATGCAAATTCAAAAACAATCTCTGAATTGGATTACAATTTAGAGGCAAATGAATTACAATTACTTACGCTTTGTGAAAAATTAAATTCTAAAAATTTACTTTCTAAATATAAAATAAAAAATAAAGTAGCTAAAAGTTTGGAAGTTTTATTAAGTGATGATAAAACTAAGAAAGTAATTGACCATTATGTTCATTTTATACTTGAATCTTTTTTTAAAATAATTTCAAACACAAAATCACCATTAAGTTTAGACATCAATAAAAAGAATGTTTTTCATAAGCAACAAGTTTCTTTTTCTGATGTTGTTTTAGAACCTAAATTGCGTTTTTCAAAAACACCTGAGAATATTATTTATTGTTTAAGTCTTTTAAATCATAAAACGGTAATTTATCCATTTAAAACTAATTTTAAAATTTTATTTAATGAACCTTCTTGGGTTTCTATTAATAATACAATTTATACTATAAATCATATAAATGGAAATAAGTTAAAACCGTTTCTTTCAAAGAAAGAGGTTTTAATTCCTAATAAAAATAGTATTGAATATTTTAATACTTTTATTAAAAACGTCATCAAAAAAGTTCCTATTGAAGCTGATGGATTTACTGTAGAAACAAATAATAATTGTAAAGGTTGCAGAATAAAACCTATACTTCATCTTCAACATAAAATATATCTTTTAGAAATTATCTTTATATATGAAGATTATGAATTTTCCATTACAGATGAAAAAACGAAACATATTAATCTTAGCCATAATGATTTAGACGAATTTACCGTACATCAAATTATTCGAAATAAAAAGGAAGAAAAAAGAATTGTAAAAGCACTGGAACAATTAGGATTATTTTTTCTTACAGATGCGTTTGCTAGTTTTAATAAAAATCTTACTGAGTTAGACGAATTTTACAACATCACTGAATTAATCAATAATCATGAAAAAATAAGTAATGCTTCAATTGCTATAGATTTACAATTGAATAATACTAAGATTAACACGCACTCTTCTACTATTTCTTCAAATTTTATTGAGAAAAAAGATTGGTTTGACATTGAAATGATTATTGAAATAGAAGATTTTAAATTCCCTTTTTCTAATATTATTTCGCATTTAAAAACAGGAAATCGATTATATGAATTACCCAATGGAAGTCTGTTTCTTATTCCTTTTGAATGGTTTAGTCAGTACAAACCTTTAGCTGATTTTGGAAAAACAAGAAATAACACTATTCAAATTCAAAAGAATCAGTTTACTTTATTAGAAGAAACAGGAATTGCAACAGAAAAGGCTTTCAATAAAGATATTATAGCTTATAACACTACTGGAAATATAAAAGCCACTCTTAGAAATTACCAAGAAGAAGGTGTAAACTGGTTGATTAAAAATTACCAATTAGGCCTTGGATCTTGTTTAGCAGATGACATGGGATTAGGAAAAACCATTCAAAGCTTAGCTTATTTAGATTTTGTTTATACTCATTTTGAAAATGATTTTATTATTACCGAAGAGGTTTCAGATTCTTTAGATTTATTTAGTTCAAATCAACCTAGTATTACTAAAAAACTCAAAGCATTAGTTGTGGCTCCAAGTTCATTAACTTATAACTGGTTTAACGAAACTAAGAAGTTTACACCTTATTTTACGCGATTAAATTATACAGGTTTAGACAGAAAGATAAAACGAAAAAAACTAGATAAAGTAGATCTTGTTTTCACTTCATACAATCTACTTTTAAAAGATATAAATCTTTTAAAAACGCTTCATTTTAATTTTTTAATTATAGATGAAAGTCAGCAAATAAAGAATAGAAATTCACAGATTTACAAAGCTATAAACACTATAAATGCAACTCATAAGGTTTCTTTAAGCGGAACACCTATCGAGAACTCTTTAAGCGATTTATGGAGTCAAATGCAGTTTATAAACCCAAACTTATTAAATACTTATTCTTTTTTTGAATCTCATTTTAAAAAACCAATTGAAAAATCACACAATCTTCAAAAAGTAAAGGAATTAAAATCATTAATTAATCCGTATTTATTAAGACGAACAAAAACGGAAGTTGCTAAAGATTTACCTGAGATATCCGAACAGGTTTTTTATTCTGAAATGACAGATGAACAGAATAAATTATATGAAAATGAGAAATCAATTATTAGAAATTATTTAATTGAAAAACAAATTAACTCTGTTGACCAAAAGCCAAATTCAAAAATATCGATTTTAAATGCGCTTTCTAAATTAAGACAATTAGCGAATCATCCTATATTGATAGGAGAAGAAATGTCTTCTGGGAAATTTACTGATGTGACAGCTTATATTGAAACTTTATTACAAGCGAAACAGAAAGTTTTAATTTTTAGTTCTTATACTTCTCATCTAAAAATTTACACAGATTGGTGCGATAAAAACGGAACACTTTATAGCTTATTAACAGGAAGTACAAAAATAAAAGACAGAGAAACAGAAGTTGCTAATTTTCAAAAAGATGAAAACACATTGCTATTTTTCATTTCACTAAAAGCTGGTGGAGTTGGATTAAACTTAACAAAAGCTTCTTATGTTCTTATTTTAGATCCATGGTGGAATCCGTTTGCCGAACTTCAAGCAATAGGTAGAGCACACAGAATAGGACAGGAAAATCAAGTTAATGTAATTCGTTTTATTGCAAAAGATAGTATTGAAGAGAAAATTAGCCTTCTACAACAATCTAAAAAAGTAATTTCAGATAGTATTATAGAAAATACCATTCCTGAAGAAGTTTTTAATAATATTCATTATATTTTAGAATAAAAAAATCCCACAAAAGTGGGATTTTCTTTAGATACTTGTTTATAGTTTACTCTTCTGGCATCAATATAGCGATAACTTTTTCTTTCGTTAAGTATTTTTTGGCTACTGCTTGAATTTCTTTTGGAGTAATTGCTTTCACTTTTGCTTCATAATTTAAAATTTCTTCTGGATTATTATCGTTCATATAAGAACTTGTAAGGTTTGACATCCAAAAGCTATTTTCTTTTATTTTCTTTTTATAATCTAATTTTTCTGCTTCAATAAATTTATCAACATCTTTTTGTTCTGGTCCGTTTTCTATTATTTTATTTAATTCTCTCAATGCTGAAGCTGTTAATGTTTCTGCATTTTCTGGACCACATGGAAAATTAATTGAAAAACTAAAACTACCTGCTGGTACTTTATTCATATTTCCTCTTGCTCCTACTCCATAAACACCACTTTCATTTTCTCTTAGTTCTTCAACTAATTTGATGGTTAATACTTCTGCTAATGCATTTAAAGCAAAATCTTCTTTAGCATCATATTTACAATCTCCATAGAACATTATATTTACAGTACTTTTAGGATCTTTTCCTTTATTTATTATCTTTTTATGTTCACCTTTTAACATTCTATAACCTAAATCGATTGCTTTTTCGCTATCTTTTTTAGCAGGTAATGATGCTAAATATAATTCTGAATATTCTATTAATTTTGCTTCGTCAACATTTCCAACAAAATAGAAATTAAAGTCTCCTGCATTTGCAAATCTTTCTTTGTATATTTTATAAGCTAATTCATAATCTGCATTATCATAGTCTTCTGCTTTTGGAAAACCTAAGTATCTTGGATTTTCTTTGTTTAGATATGAGTATAACTCATTAGAAAAGTACATTGAAGGCATTGACAACATATTTGAAATAAATCCTTTTTGTTTTGTTTTATATCCTTCAAAAGCTTCCTTGTCCATGTTTAAATCTGTAAAATAAGCATGAATCATTTGCATAAGGTATTCAAAGTCTTTTGGTGTTGATGATCCTCTCATTCCTTCTACTGTTGAAGAAACAAAAGGATTAACTCTAGCGATTTTACCTGTCATGAATTTATTAATATCATTTTTATTCATGCCAGAAAAACCTGCTTCTGTTAAGCCACCCATTGCTACAGATACTTTTTTATAATCTTCATTAGAAAGTGTGTTTGAACCTCCAAAACTTAATGCTTGGAACATAATTTCATCGTTCTTGAAATCTGTTTTCTTATAGATTACTTTTGCTCCATTCGATAATGTAAATGTTGCAACGTCTAATTTGTCATTTTTTTCAGTTTTAACCACTTTTCCTTTTTTAACTGAATTTCTAAGTAAACTTTCTGCTACAGCAGTTTCTTCATACGGTTTTAATGCTTTTTCATCAATTTTCATCGCTTCTAAAACATCTTTCTCTGTTGGCTTTGCCACACCTTCTTTCTCTGGACCTGTTAGAATAACAACTCTATTGTCTTCTTTAATATATTTTGAAATTAAATCATTTGTTTCCTTTATAGAGATTGTTGGCAATAATTGTTTCATTGCTGCAAATGTCCATTCAATACTAGGCGCTGGTTCTTGCTCTAAAAAGTTACTTTGCATAGCCCAAACGTAGTTCTCAGACTCTGTTTTATCTCTCTCATTATATTGTCTCTCAACCTGATTTAGATATTTTGTTTTAGCTCTTTCCAATTCAGATTCAGTAAATCCATATTTTCTTACCCTTTCATTCTCTTCTATTAATACTTTTAAAGCATCTAATTGTTTGTCTTGTGCCACCATAGCAAAAGACTGAAAAGCTTCTTTATTTCTAGCAAATGTACCTCCATGATATGTGTATCCGTAAGTAAAAGGTGGTGTAGGTGAGTTTTGTTTTTCTTCTAATCTATTATTCAACATTGTTGAAAACAATCCTTCTATAAGTTCTGTTCTAAAATCTCCTACTGTAACTGTTTTCTTTGGTTCTGTATAGTCTTTATACAATAATCTTACTTGTGAAAAAGCAGCTTCTTTATCGCTTTCAACAGCTATAAATGTTTCTTTGTGATTTGGCACTTCAAACATTTTACGAGGCTTTTCCTTTTTTGGGTTTTTATATGAAGAAAAGTGGTCTTTTATTTTTTTCTCCATTTCTGCCACATCAATATCTCCAACAACTACTACACTCATTAAATTTGGTCTATACCAATCTTTATAGAAACTTGTTAATTTATCATAAGTGAAGTTTTCAAGAATTTCTTTTTGACCTATAGGTAAACGCTTTGCATATTGCGAATTATACATCATTTTTGGCATAAAACGTCCCATCATTCTTTTATCTGCTCCAAGTCCAAGACGATATTCTTCTAAAACCACACCTCTTTCTTTATCAATTTCTTCAGGAGTAAGTGTAGTATTAAACGCCCAATCTTCAATGATTTGGAATCCTTTTTCTAATTTTTCTTTATCATCTGAAGGAATTGGTAAGAAATAAACGGTTTCATCAAAACTAGTATAAGCATTTAAATGTTGTCCAAATTTAACACCTATACTTTGAAGATAATCAACTAATTTATTTTTTGGAAAACGTTTTGTTCCGTTGAAACACATGTGTTCCATAAAATGTGCTAATCCTTGTTGTTCATCTGTTTCTAGTATAGAACCTGCATTAATCATCAACCTAAGATCAACTTTATTTTCAGGTTTACTATTTTTTTTGATGTAATACGTTAATCCATTTTTTAATTTTCCTGTTTTAACGGTTGGATCCATAGGAATTGGACTGTCCATTTTAAGCTCTTGAGCAAATCCAATAGCAGACATTGCTGACAATAAGATGTAAAACGATTGTTTAATTTTTTTCATTTGTTATAGTATTTTGTTCTAAAACTAAACCTATAACACAAAAAAAACTAAATTATTATATATAAATTAACTTTTAATCTAAAGAAATAACATTTTAAAGAATTCTAAGTTATCATTATTTAATGTAACAATATATTTTTAAAGTTATCTGTTTCAAATCGTTGCATTTCATTATTTTCATCCGCATAAAGCAATAAAACATTTAATTCTGGATGCTTTTTTACGAATGTTTTCACTTGTTCTAAATCCATTATCATAAAAGCAGTAGCATAGCCATCAGCCATTATACAGGTAGGTGCTAAAACTGTTGCACTTAGAATAGTGTTTTTTTCTCTCTTCCCTGTTTTTGGATTTATAATATGAACAAATTTTTCTCCTGTAATAGAATCTGTTATTACTTTACGATAGTTTCCAGATGTTGCCATTCCAACATTCTCTAGTTGAATTGTTGCTATTAACTTTCTTTCATCTGGCTTTTGTAATGGATCATCTATACCTACAATCCAACTTTTATTATCAATACTGTTTTTTCCCAAGGCGAATAATTCTCCTCCTATTTCTATGATTCCATTTTCAATTCCTTTTGATTTTAAAAATTTCACTACAACGTCAACAGAATAACCTTGTGCTATTGAATTAAAATCGAAATAAATAGCAGCATATTTTTTTGAAATTGTTTTGTTTTCGTTTATCTTAACCTTATTAAAACCAACATATTGCAACAAACTATCAATTTGATTTTGAGTAAGATTTTGATGTTTTTTACTAGGTCCAAAACCATAAGCATTTACTAAAATTCCAATTGTTGGATCAAATAGTCCTTCTGTTTCATTAAAAATTTGATTTGAGGCTTTAAATGTATCAACAAAAAAATCATCAATAACAATAGTACTATCTCCCAAATTTATTTTAGAAATTTTAGAATCATTTCTATAAGTCGAAAGTGACATATCAAAAGCTAAGAGCAAAGAGTCTATTTGCAATTTAGAAACTAACTCTTCATTAGCAATATATTTAATTGCATAAGTACTACCTTGAGCTTCTCCTTGAATTACAAAAAAAGTATTTTCTTTTTTTTCACAAGAAGTCATTAATACAAAAAGTAGAAGTAGACTATAAAAGTTCTTTATATCCATTGTAATTGATTATATAATCGGATGAAACGTAAACTGGTTTTTCGAAATCTTCTGCATTGGCAATGCCAACGCCTGCAAATAATACTTTTGCATTTTTTGTTTTTGCATGATTAATAAATGTTTCTACAAACAAAACATTGGGTTCATCTGGATTTATAGGATAAGGAACCGCTTGTACCATGACAAAGTGTAATCTATTTTGTGTGTCTACACAAACAAATTGAGGATGTTTTTTTAATTGACTATTAATTGCAATAAATTCGAAACCTTTTTTTTCAAGGTCTTTCCCTACATGATTCATTGCAATTTGATGTAGTTCTTGTTCTGTAAGTTCTTCCATAGTACAAAAATACAAATAAGCTTGAATAGAAATTAAAAAACCGATTCATTTCTGAATCGGTTTTTTAAAATATTATCCTCCAAAATCATCAAATCTGATGTTCTCAGGATCAAGTCCGAAGTCTTCACCCATTTTTTGAACTGCTTTGTTCATCATTGGTGGACCACAGAAATATAATTCAATATCTTCTGGATTTTCATGATGTGATAAATAGTTATCAATTACTACATTATGAATAAATCCAACGAATCCGTCACCTTCTCCATTAACACCTTCTTTTACTTTCCAGTTATCTTCTGGTTGAGGCTCAGATAATGCTAAATAGAATTTAAAGTTAGGAAAATCTTTTTCTAACGCTCTAAAGTGATCTGTATAGAACAACTCTCTCTTTGAACGACCTCCATACCAATATGTTACTTTACGTCCTGTTTTAACAGTACGGAATAAGTGATATAAATGAGAACGCATTGGTGCCATACCTGCTCCTCCACCTACATATAACATTTCTGCTTCAGTTTCATTAATGAAGAATTCTCCATAAGGACCTGAAACCACTACTGGATCACCTGCTTTTCTTGAGAAAATATAAGAAGAAGCAACTCCTGGATTTACTTTTGCCCATCCGTTAATGTTTCTATCCCATGGTGGAGTAGCAACACGAACATTCAACATAATCTTTCTTCCCTCAGCAGGATAAGAAGCCATTGAATATGCTCTTTCTACTAATTCATCATTTTTCATTACTAATGGCCATAAATTAAATTTATCCCATTCTGCTTTGAATTTTTCTGGCTCACCTGGATGTTCTACTGGATGTGCTGTGATATCAATATCTGTATAATTGATTTCACATTTAGGAATCTCAATTTGGATATATCCTCCTGGTTCATAATGCATATCTTCTGGCAACTCAACGATAAACTCTTTAATAAAAGAAGCTACGTTATAGTTTGAATATACTTTTGCTTCAAATTTCTTAATTCCAAACACTTCTTCTGGAACTTCGATAACCATGTCACTCTTAACTTTCACCTGACATCCTAAACGCCATCCTTCTGCTAATTCTTTTCTACTAAAGTGAGGCACTTCTGTTGGCAAAGCTTCTCCACCACCGTCAAGAACTTTACATTTACATTGAATACAAGTTCCACCACCACCACAAGCTGATGGCAAGAAAATTTTGCTTGATCCTAATGTAGATAATAATGTATTTCCTGAACCTACTTCAATTTCATTCTCTCCATTAATTTTAATTTTAACTGGACCAGATGGAACCAATTTAGCTTTGGCAAATAATATAATTGCAACAAGAGCTAGTAATAAAATTAAAAAGGCTATTACTGTTGTACTGATTAAACCAGTAGTACTTACTTCTAAAGCTATCATAATTATTCCTGTACTGTTTGGGTTAATGAATCATTTGCTATTTGTTCTACCTCTGTTGAATCTGATACAATTTCTACTTTTTCTTCAATAGATGTAGAAGGCTCAACATTTTCAACAAGTTCTTTTTTAGGTTCAGCACTATCCCCTCCTGAAAGCATTCCTCCAAAAGACATAAAACCAATAGCCATTAAACCTGTTAAAATAAATGTCATACCTAAACCTCTAAAAGCAGGTGGAACATTTGAATATCTGATTTTTTCTCTAATAGCTGCAATAGCTAAAATTGCTAAGAACCAACCAATACCTGATCCAACACCATATACGGTTGCTTCAGTAATATTATTAAATTCTTTTTGTTGCATGAATAATGATCCTCCAAGAATAGCACAGTTCACAGCAATTAAAGGTAGAAATATACCTAATGATGTGTATAATGCTGGAGCAAATTTTTCAACGATCATTTCAACTAACTGTACCATTGTAGCAATAGTAGCAATAAAAAGAATAAATGTTAAAAAGCTTAAATCATAATCTGCATATTCTTCACCTAACCACACTAATGCACCTGGACGAAGTAAGTATTGATCTAATAAAAAGTTTAAAGGAACAGTTACTAACATTACGAAAATAACTGCTGCACCTAATCCTACTGCTGTAGAAACTTTTTTAGAAACCGCTAAGTATGAACACATTCCTAAGAATGTTGCAAATACCATATTATCAATAAAGATTGATTTTAAAAATAATTGTAATAATTCCATTTCTTAGTTTGTTTCTATTAGACTTTTATTTCTTGAACGTTGGAATCCGATAATTAATCCTAAAGTAATTAACGCCATTGGAGCTAATAACATAAAACCATTATTTTCATATCCTAATGCGTAAAGTCCTGTTTTTTCAACTGGATCACCAAATACTGGAAAACCTAATAATTTTCCTGAACCCAATAATTCTCTGAAAAAACCTACTACTACTAAAATTAATCCATATCCTGCTGCATTACCAATTCCATCTAAAAATGCTTTCCAAGGACCATTACCTAAAGCAAAAGCTTCAAAACGTCCCATGATAATACAGTTTGTAATAATTAATCCGATAAATACAGAAAGTTTTTTAGCCAAATCTGGCACATAAGCTTTCAGTGTTAAATCTACAATAATTACTAAAGCCGCAACGACAACAAGTTGAGCGATAATTCTAATTGCAGAAGGAATAATATTCCTCATTAATGAGATAACTACGTTACCAGCCGCTAGTACAAACATTACAGACAATGCCATAATAATTGACGCTTTTAGTTCAGCAGTAATTGCTAATGCAGAACATATTCCTAATACTTGAACCGTAATAGGATTACTATCTGTAAGCGGATCTTTTACTAAACCCATATTCTTTTTTGAGAACAATGGCTCTTTTACTGTGTTTTTATTTTCTGCCATAGCTTATTTTTTTATAGTTTCGAAATAAGGCAAATAAAGCTTAATCCCAGATTTTAACATTGCTCCAACTCCATTACCTGTAATTGTTGCTCCTGAGATAGCATCTACTTGATTATCTGATTTATCTACATTATTAGGATCTCCATTTGATTTAGAAATCTCAACTGATTTATAATTTCCTTCAGCATCAAAAATCATTTCTCCTTTGAAGTCATCTTCAAAAAATGCTTCAGTGATGTTAGCACCCAATCCAGGAGTTTCTCCTTTATGGTCAAAATACACACCATTGATACTTTTTAAATCATCGTTTAAAGCAACATAGCCCCAAATAGCATCCCAAAGACCATTACCTCTTACTGGAACAATATAGATTTTTTTACCTTCTTTTTCTCCTACAAATAAAGGTAATTTCTGAACTTTACCTTGTTTTGCATTATCTAATTCCTTCTTTATATTAATTAAATACGCTTCCTTATCTTCAGTTACTTTATCACCTTCAATAACGAATTGCTCTTTAATATATTTATTAAATGTTTCTGTAGCATTTGTTCTATCTGAATCAATGCCCATTGCACTTAAAATATCCATTTGCGTTTTAACTTTATCATTGTTATCACGCATCTCTTTTGTTGCACTTGCAAAAAATGCCAACAAAGAACCTACTACAACTACTAATATTACTGAGAATATTATAGTATATAAATTTGAATCTGTACGTTTAGTTGACATAATTATTAAGCAGTTTTAGTTTTTAAACGTTTCATTCTTCTTTTTACATTTCCTTGAACCACATAATGATCAATTGTTGGAGCAAATACGTTCATTAATAATATTGCCATCATTACTCCTTCTGGATAAGCTGGATTAAATACACGAATTAAAATACTGATAAATCCGATTAAGAATCCGTAAATAATTTTACCTTTATTTGTTTGTGATGCAGAAACAGGATCTGTCGCCATATACACAATACCAAAAGCTAAACCTCCAACTAGTAAATGTTTCCAAAAAGGGAAAGCCATTAAACCATAGAATTTACTTGACTCTGTGATAACACCTGCGTCTACTATTCCGTTAAAGATTAATCCCATTACAACAGCTCCAATGATTGAAGAAATCATAATTCTTGCACTACCAATTCCTGTAAAAATAAGGAAAGCAGCTCCTAATAATATTAAAAATGTTGATGTTTCACCTACAGAACCTGGAATATATCCAAAGAACATATCTGTAGCAGAATAGGCAACAGGTTTATTTGCTGCTAAAGTTCCTAAAATAGTTTCTCCTGATATTGCATCTGGTAATTGCTCTATACCTTGTAATTTAAGGTTTGCAATTTCATTAGCTCTTTCTACTGATCCGTGAACCCAAACTTTATCTCCCGACATCCAAGCTGCCCAGTTAAAGAACAAGAAAGCACGAATTGTTAAAGCAGGATTCAAAACATTCATTCCTGTTCCTCCAAATAATTCTTTTGCTATAATTACACCAAAAGCTACTGCAACAGCAAGCATCCATAATGGTAAATCGATAGGAACAATTAAAGGCACAAGCATACCTGTTACAAGATATCCCTCTTCTACTTCATGTTTCTTAACTGTAGCAAAAATAAACTCAATACCTAAACCTACTCCATAAGAAACAACCAATAGAGGTAGAATCTTTTTTAACCCAACAATGAAATTATCCATTGTTAAAAATTCAGCAACTCCATTAGTTGCCAAATTATACTGATAACCAGCATTAAACATACCGAATAAAAGAACAGGAACCATTGCCATGATTACTGTATTCATTACACGTTTTAAATCGGTAGCATCTCTAACATGTGACCCTGAATGAGTGGTTATGTTAGGTACATAAAGAAAAGTATGCAATGCATTGAAACCTTGTTCAAACTTAGTTCCTTTATACTTTTCTTTTAAATTATGTAAATTTTGTTTTAATCCCATTTTTTGTGATTTTAAAATTTATTTGAAAGATTTATCCTACCTCGTTTATCATTACATCTAATCCTTCTCTAACGATATGTTGATGATCTTGTTTTGAAACACAAATATATTCTGTCAATGCAAAATCTTCTGGAGCTACTTCATAAATACCTAATGCTTCCATTTGATCTATATCTTTTACTAAAATAGCTTTCAATAATTGCATAGGGTAAATATCCAAAGGAAATACTTTTTCATATTCTCCTGTTAATACAAAACCTCTATGTTCACCGTTAGTATTTGTGTTTAGATTGTATTTTTTCTTTGGTGTTAAGAAAGAAAACATATTTGCTCTATAAACACTAAATTTATTAGGTCTTGGAATATTCCATCCGAAGAAATCATAATCATCTCCTTCTGGAATTACTGTAATCTGGTTATGATAATATCCTAAGAAATCATCTTTTGATTTTTTATCTCCAGTTAACACGTTTCCACTTATAATTCTATAATTACCTTCTTTTAAGTTTCCAGAAACAACATCACTTATTTGAGCTCCGATTAAAGCTTTCACATAAGATGGTGTTTTAAAACCTGTTCCTGTTAAAGCAATTATTCTTTCGGAATTAAATTTCCCTGTTAAGAACAACTCTCCAATTATAGCAACATCTTCAATTTGAACAGTCCAAACTTTCTCCCCTTTATTTATTGGATCAATTTTAGCAATTTGAGTAGAAACTAATCCAACTGGATGCAATCCTTTCCCTTTATGAACTTTAACACCATCAACTGAAGGCATAAAATCTGATTTAGGAGAAACAGTTACATGAACTTTTCCAGATGTTAATTTAGTTAATGCTTCAAAACCAACTTTTAAAGCTTCTTGTTTTCCTTTTAAAACAAAATCCAAATCTCCTTGTAACGGAGCTGAATTTATTCCAGAAACAAAAATAGATTTTGGTGTATCAGCCGAATTCGCAATTACATCATAAGGACGTTGTTTGATAAATGACCAACAACCTGATGTTAATAAATGTTGCTTAACTTCTTCACCTGATAAATCTTTTGGGTTTTTCTTGCTATGCTCTACATGAACGTCCTGAATATCAGCAGTTATTCTAACTTCTAGAATTACTCTTTTTTCACCACGAACAATTTCTTGAATGGTTCCACTCACTGGTGAGACAAACTTTACAGCTTCGTCATTCTTAGAGTAGAAAATTACTTCTCCAGCTTTTACAGCTGCGCCTTCTTTAAGAACCATTTTAGGTGTTACTTTATGAAAATCAGAAGGTTTAATAGCATAGACTTTCGAGCGAGTTACTTCAGAAATTGTTTTTTCTGCTTCACCCTTCAACTTAAGGTCTAAACCTTTTTTAATTCGAATGTCTTTTGACATGTTTATTGAAGATATGGTTAGTACTATTTTATAAAACGTGCAAATTTAATTAATTAAGGAACACTACTCCAAAAATATAACTATTGATTTTCATTATTTATATCTATTCTAAATTATAAAATATCACGGTTTAAACTATAAAATTTGCATATCTATTTCTAGTTTTAGTATTTTTACAAAAAATCACACAAAAAGATGACTAAAAGAATCTATATTTTATTTTTTTTAATTTCATTTTCAAACAGTTACACGCAAGTAGAAAAAGAAATAGCACCTCCTTTTAATATAAAAACAGTTTCTTTTGTTCAAAACAACAACAACGTTTTACCCTTTTTTAAATTAGGAGATAATTTTGAACTTCAATTTGATGATTTATTCGGAAATGAAGCGGATTATTACTACACTATAACACAGTATAATTATGACTGGACACCTTCAAGTTTAGCCAAAGTAGAATATCTAAACGGAATGGATAATCAAAGAATCATTACCTATGAAAATTCATTTAATACTTTGCAATTATATTCTCATTACAGACAACAATTTCCAAATAAATTTAACAGAATAACAAAAACAGGAAATTATATTGTAAAAGTTTTTAATGATGAACAAGAAATTGTTTTTTCAAGAAGATTTATTGTTTATGACGAGTCAGTAAGCGTTGCATCAGAAGTAAGAAGAGCAAGAGACTTTGAATCAATAAATGAAAAACAAAATATTGAATTATCAATAAAATATGGGGACTTAGTTCTTCAGAACCCTATAAATAATGTGAAGATTTCCATATTTAAAAATGGAAATTGGGAAAATTCTATTTCAAATATAAAACCTCAATATACAATTGGAACAGAATTAATTTACAGATACAACAAAGAGACTCAGTTTTGGGCAGGAAATGAATTCTACACTTTAGATAATTCACAAATAAGAGTCACCAACAATAGCGTTGGAAGAGTTACTTCTGGAGACATTTACAATTCACATTTATACACAAACAATGCTAGAAAAAACAGCATTTACACCTATTTCCCAGACTTCAATGGTAATTTTGTTGTTCTAAATAACAATGCAGAAAACTCGCAAATTGAAGCAGATTACTCATGGGTATATTTCACATTAAACGCACCTGACTTCTTCGATAGAGAAAACATTTACATAACGGGTATGTTTAACAATTATGTTATGAATGAAGAGAATAAAATGGCGTACAATAAAGAAAGTGGCCTATATGAAAAGGCAATATTAATTAAACAAGGATATACTAATTATCAATATACAATTGCAAATAAGAATAAAGAAATAGATTACAAAAATGCTATCGATGGTAATTTCTATCAAACAGAAAATAATTATACCATTCTTGTGTATTACAGAGGAAACAATGACCGATATGATAGAGTAATTGGCATTGCTAACACCAATAGCGAAGGAATCCGTAATTAAACATGAGCAGAAAGGACACCATTTACAGAGGAACAAAATGCCTAAATTGTAATACTTCACTAGATATTAGTGAGAAGTATTGCCATCATTGCGGACAATTGAATTCAAAAAAAAGATTAACTATAAGTGATTTTATTGAAGAATTTTTGTCAAACTTTTACGCTTACGACTCTCGTTTAAGAAATTCTATTATTTCAATATTTACAAAGCCTGGAGTTTTAGCAAAAGAATTCAACGAAGGAAAAAGACAAAAATACGCTAATCCTTTTAGACTCTTTTTAAGTGTTTCTATTATTCTTTTTCTTACTTTTAATTTAAATGAAAAATCCTCAGGTAATTCAACCAACACAAACAATACTAATTTACTTGATTCAAGCGAATTAAAAAAAGAACTTAGTCAAATTAATGATAGCATACCAAGCACAGATAAATCATTTATAAAAGAGCAAATTAATTCCTTCAGAGATTTAAGTAAAGACTCTATCTATACCAAATCTGAACTAAAGAAAAACAAAATGGGTTTTTATTACGAATTTAGTTCATTTCGAAATTTCAACAGAAAATATCCAAACAAAACACCTGAAGAAGCACTAAAAGAACTAGAATACGAAAACACCCAATTCAATCGTTTTTTATTCAAAAAATCTATTCTATTCAAAACAAACGATATAAAAAATGAATTAACAGAATACTTTTATCAAAAACTACCCTTTTTAATATTCTTATCATTACCCATCATCACTATTATGTTTTGGCTAGTCTTTTATTCAAAAAAAATAAATTATACAGAACATTTAGTATTTACTTATACCTACTTTACTTTTATATTTTTGTGCATGATTTTGTTCAATATTATTGGGGAAATTTCAGAAAATTTATTTGAAATAACTACTTTTATTTATTTCATATTCATGTTACCAATCTATTTTTACAAATCCTTAAGAAATTTTTATGGACAGAATCGTTGGAAAACCATTTTAAAATTCATACTTTTGAATCCTTTATTTGGTATATTTTTATTAATTTCCATGTTGATAATGATATCTTTAGGTGTAATTTTGTTTTAAATTTATGGTAACTCAAATAACAAAAGGCATAAAAATCTCTGTATTGACTAGTTTTGAAGGGACTTACTTCAAAAACTACAAGATAAACTTTGCCTTTAGTTACCAAATCACAATAGAAAATTTTAGCAAAGATTCTGTTCAATTAAATTCTAGACATTGGGAAATTTACGATGCACTTAACAACATTGAAATTGTAGACGGTGAAGGTGTAGTTGGTAAAAAACCTGTTTTAAAACCTGGCGAGAAACACACTTACACGTCTGGATGTTTACTTTCTTCTCCAATAGGAGCTATGAAAGGGTTCTACAATATGATTAACTTTACTACAACAAAAAGTTTTAGAGTTATAATTCCTACATTTAAATTTAGTGCACCATTCGCACTGAACTAATCCTTTCTTGCAAGATTCTCATTCTAACATTTTCTTATACTATTTACATTATTTTTTTCTTAAATTTGCGAATCATTATTTAATAATTCATTAAAAAACAACACTATGTTAAAAGGATTTTTTAACGTTCCCAAAGCTGTAAATGAGCCTGTAAAAGCATATGCTCCTGGCTCACCTGAAAGAGAACTAGTTTCGGCTGTATACAAAGAAATGTGGAACTCAAAAGTAGATGTTCCATTATATATTGGTAACGAAGAAATTAGAACTGGAAATACAAAAACATTATCTGCACCACATGATCACCAACATATAGTAGGTACATATCATTTAGCAGAGAAATCTCATATAGAAAAAGCCATTAATAATGCGCTTGAATCTAAGAAAAAATGGGCTGCAATGTCATGGGAAAATCGTGCTGGTATTTTCTTAAAAGCAGCAGAATTATTAGCAGGTCCTTACCGTGCTAAAATAAATGCAGCAACAATGATTGCGCAATCAAAAACAATTCATCAAGCCGAAATTGATTCAGCTTGTGAATTAATCGATTTCTTACGTTACAACGTAGAATTCATGACTAAAATCTACGCTGATCAACCAGCATCTAATTCAGATATGTGGAACAGAGTTGAATACAGACCATTAGAAGGTTTTGTATATGCAATTACTCCTTTCAACTTTACAGCTATTGCAGGAAATTTACCATCAAGTGCTGCTTTAATGGGGAATGTAGTAGTTTGGAAACCAGCGGCAACTCAAATATATTCTGCAAATGTAATCATGCAAGTTTTCAAAGAAGCAGGTTTACCAGATGGTGTTATCAATATGGTAATGGGTGATTCTGGAATGGTTTCAGATGTAATTTTATCTAGCCCACACTTAGCCGGTGTTCACTTCACTGGATCTACAGGAGTTTTCAATGACATTTGGAAAACTATTGGAAATAACATTGCAACTTATAAAACATATCCAAGAATCGTTGGAGAAACAGGTGGAAAAGATTTCATTATTGCACATCCATCTGCTAACGCAAAACAAGTAGCAACAGGAATTACTCGTGGTGCTTTTGAATTCCAAGGACAAAAATGTAGCGCTGCTTCTCGTGTTTATATTCCACAAAGTTTATGGCCTTCTGTAAAATCTAATGTAGAAGCAGATTTAGCTTCAATAACAATGGGGTCTCCAGAAGACATGAGCAATTTTGTTACTGCTGTAATTTCTGAAGCGTCATTTGACAAATTAGCTCGTTATATCGATCAAGCTAAAAAAGACAGCGATGCAGAGGTAATTATAGGAGGAAATTATGACAAATCAAAAGGTTATTTCATTGAACCAACCGTTATCTTAACTACAAACCCTAAATATTCAACTATGGAAACCGAATTATTTGGTCCTGTAGTTACTATTTATGTTTATGAAGATGCAAAATGGACTGAAACTTTAAAATTAGTTGACGAAACTTCTGAATATGCATTAACTGGGGCTGTATTTAGCCAATGTCGTTATGCAGTAGAAGAAGCAACAGTTGCTTTACAAAATGCTGCTGGAAACTTCTATATCAATGACAAACCAACAGGTGCTGTTGTAGGAATGCAACCATTTGGAGGTGCAAGAGGTTCGGGAACTAACGACAAAGCAGGTTCGGCACAAAACTTATTGCGTTGGGTATCACCTAGAACAATCAAAGAAACTTTTGTTACACCAGAAGATTATAGATATCCATTTTTAGGATAACATATATAAAAAAATCCCGCAAATGCGGGATTTTTTTTATTTCTTATATTTAAGAGCTAAATGAACCACTTTTTTAGTTTCAAAAAACTCCTCAGTAAAATAATCTGATAAATTATACAAAGTTGCTTTAGGAAAAGTAGCTAACTCTTCACTTAAATCTCCTCCTTTTAAATATAAAATTCCATTTCTTAATTCATGCTTTGACTCTTTTTTTATTTTCCCATCAACCCAATTGACAAAATCAGGCATATTGGTTACTGCTCTACTAACAATAAAATCAAAATCACTACGAACTAATTCTGCTCTTTTTTGTTCCGCTTTAACATTCTTCAATCCTAAAGCAACAGTCACTTCATTTACTACTTTTATTTTTTTAGCAATAATATCTATTAAATAAAAATCAACTTCAGGATGCATAATCGCTAAAGGAATCCCTGGAAATCCTCCTCCAGTTCCTACATCTAAAATTTGAGTTCCAGGTTTGAATTCCAGAATTTTAAAAATCCCTAAAGAATGTAAAACATGACGAACATATAGTTCTTCAATATCTTTTCGAGAAATAACATTTATTTTTGAATTCCAATCTTCATACAAATCTTTCAACATCTCAAATTGTCTAATTTGAGTATTCGTTAAATTTGGAAAATATTTTAAAATTAACTCCATATCCTATTTTTGTTGCAAAAATACATTTTTTAACAAACAATTAGATTAAAATATACAGTGTCAATAAGATAATTATTATCTTTGGTCGCAAACCAAGTTTAGTTTATAAAATGAACACAAAAGCACCTATCTTCTCAAAAACTGACAATGCAAAATTTTTCAGAACACTAAATAAACGTGTAAATGACTATTTTAAGACGAATAATCTTAAGAAAACCGGAAACTGGAAATTACATTTAAAAACAATTGTAATGTTTGCTCTTTTCCTTACACCTTATTTCTTTTTAATTTCATTAACTATGCCTCTCTGGTTATATCTTCTATTAAGTATAGTTATTGGAATAGGAATGGCAGGAGTTGGAATGAATGTAATGCACGATGGAAATCATGGTTCTTATTCAACTAAAAACTGGGTAAATAAAATCATGGGAGGAAGTATATATATCTTAGCAGGAAATGTTTACAACTGGCAAGTACAACACAATGTTCTACATCATACTTATACAAATATACCAGGACATGATGAAGATTTAGATGCAGGAAGAATTATTCGTTTTACTAAAGAAGCAAAATGGTATAAATTTCATAAATTTCAGCATTACTATTCTGTATTTTTATACGGATTATTAACTTTCAATTGGTCATTAACTACCGATTTTAAGCAAATGAAAGGATATTTAAAAAGAAAACTTTCATACGGTAAAATAAAAAGTCCTAAAATTCTTTGGACAACACTAGTAATTACAAAAGTTATTTATTTTTCAATTTGGTTAGTAATTCCTATGATTCTAGGAATTGTATGGTGGAAAGTTTTAATTGGTTTTTTTGTGATGCACTATACTGCTGGTTTAATTTTAAGTATTGTATTCCAATTAGCACATATTGTTGAAGAAACAACAAACCCACTTCCTTCTGAAGCTGGAGAAATTGAAAATACTTGGGCAATTCATCAATTGTTTACCACAACAAATTTTGCTCCTAAAAACTGGATTGTAAATTGGTATACTGGCGGCCTTAATCATCAAATTGAACATCATATTTTCCCGAATATAAGTCATATTCATTATGGTAAAATAGCAGAAATTGTAAAACAAACTGCAAAAGAATGTAATCTGCCTTATTACGAATATAAAACAATGAGAAGTGCAGTAATTGCTCATTTCAAACATTTAAAAGAACTAGGACAACAACCTCAATTAGCATAAACAACTAACAACATTACATACAATGAATCCGTTATCAGATAGAATTAATAATTTATCTACATCACAAACCCTTGCTATGGCTGCATTAGCAAGAGAATTAAAAGCACAAGGAAAAGATATAATCAGTTTAAGTTTAGGAGAGCCTGATTTTAATACTCCTGATTTTATAAAAGAAGCAGCAAAGAAAGCAATTGATGAAAATTATAGCACCTACTCACCTGTTGATGGTTATGTAGAATTAAAAGAAGCTATCTGTAAAAAATTCAAAAGAGATAATGATTTGGAATACAAATCTTCTCAAATTGTTGTTTCAACTGGTGCAAAACAATCTTTATACAATATTGCTCAAGTAATGCTAAACGAAGGAGACGAAGTGATTCTTCCTGCTCCATATTGGGTAAGTTATTACGAAATCATTAAACTTTCTGGAGGAACTCCTATCGAAGTTCCTACTTCTGTTGATAGTGATTTCAAAATCACACCTGAACAACTTGAAAAAGCAATTACACCAAAAACAAAAATGATGTGGTTTAGTTCTCCTTGTAATCCTAGCGGTTCTGTTTACAACAGGGAAGAACTTACAGCGCTTTGTAAAGTTTTAGAAAAACACCCAAATATATATGTAGTTTCAGATGAAATATATGAGCACATAAATTTCTCAGGAACATTTTGTAGTATTGGATCTATTCCAGGTATGCTAGATAGAACAATTACGGTTAATGGAGTAGCAAAAGCGTTTGCTATGACAGGATGGAGAATTGGATATATTGGCGCTCCAGAATTTATTGCAAAAGCATGTACAAAAATTCAAGGACAAGTTACAAGTGGTGCTAATTCTATAGCTCAACGAGCAACTATTGCTGCTGTTGAAGCTGATCCAAAAGTATTAAACTACATGGTAGAAGCTTTTCATAAAAGAAGAGATTTAGTTGTTGGTTTAATTCAAGAAATTCCAGGATTAAAAATCAATGTTCCAGAAGGAGCTTTTTATGTATTTCCTGATGTTTCCGATTATTTTGGTAAAACTTTAAAAGGAACAAAAATTGAAAACGCAACTGATTTCTCTATGTATCTTTTAGCAGAAGCTAATGTAGCTACTGTAACAGGTGAAGCTTTTGGTAATCCAAATTGTATTCGTTTTTCTTACGCAACAAGCGAAGAATTATTAAAAGAGGCATTAAAAAGAATAAAGGAAGCGTTAGCATAACACTTCTAAAGCCATAAAATGAAAAGGGTGTAAATTAATAATTTACACCCTTTTCATTTTATAATAATTAGTTTTCTACAAAAAGTGTAGCAATATCTTTTGTAATTTGTGTAGGTGAGTTACAATCGCAATTTGATAACCCTATTACATAAACCTTTTCTTTTGGCAAATAAATGCCCATAGATTTAAACCCAAAAATACTTCCTCCATGCTCTATGGAGATAGAGTTATTAATTTCTTTTATATGCCAACCATAACCATAGTGAATTTCTTCTCCACTGTTTAGCTTATAGTTTGTCAATATCTTTTGCTTTGTTTTTGAGCTTACTAGCTTATTTGTATCCATTGCATTTTGCCATTTTAACATATCATCTACAGTTGACATAATTGAACCCGAAGCATAAGGCAAAGTAAAACTTATATAATCATTATTAATATATCCCTCTTTATTATGATAGCCTGATACTCTATTCTTTATAATTTTTCTGTGATTTGCATAATAAGTAGCCTCCATTTCTAATTTATCAAAAATATTTTTCTGGATGAAATCTTCATACGATTGTCCTGAAACTATTTCAATGATATAACCCAAAACAATATATCCTGAATTATTATATTTAAATTGTTCTCCTGAATTAAAATCCATAGGTTCATTTTTAAAAAAATCTACAAGCTCCTTTGGAGGTAAATCCTTTTTTGAAATACTCCTAAGCTCTTTCATTTTGGTAAAATCTTTAATACCCGAAGTATGTGTTAACAAATGATGTATTGTCATTTTATTTCCTTGTGTAGGATAATCTGGAATAAACTTTACAATTTCATCTTGAAAATTTAATTTCCCTTGTTCTTCAAGTAGTGCTATTGCTACAGCCGTAAATTGTTTTGTCATGGATCCAATTTCAAAGACAAACTCGGGTTGCATATCAATATTCATTTCTAAATTGGCTTTACCAAAAGCTTTTCTATAAATTGATTTTCCTTCTTTTGCTACTAGAAAAACAGCTCCTGGATTATCTGCTTTAAATTTAGAGATTATTAAACTGTCCATTTTTGATTCAATGGTCTGTGCATAAAAATTAGATTGTGCTAACAAAAACGCAATCAAAAATATCTTAAAAATTACTCTCATTCTTTTTATTATTTAAATTGATGATTTCTTTTTTAGACCTTATTATGCCAAAAGAAGTTACAAAAAAAGCGAACAATATTGTCCGCTTTTAATTTATAGTAGCATTTTAGAAATAAGTTATTATGACTGAAATCGTTTATCAAAATAGGATTTAATAAAGAATATTTGTAAAAGACTAAAAACAGAAAATACTAGCAAAGAATAACTCAATGTTTTAGAAAATTTGAGATTCGAAAACAACTGCCAAATAGAGTCATCAATTATTTCCCCAAATAAAGTAGTAAATGAATTGTCTTGAATTTTCCAATCTATAAAGTAAAACGCAGAGCTAAATAAAAGCAAAAGAAAGGTAAAAACTAACATCCAAACTTGCCTTGAAATCAAAGGTTTGTTTAGTTTATAAAATTGATTTTCTTTCGTTATTTCTTTCATTATTTTCAAAGTAAAATCAGTCGATGGTGATTCTAGAACTGATTTATCCATCATTTTTTTTATAAAATCTTCTTCTCTATTTTGCACTTCTTTCATAGTTTTCTATAATTTCTGTTGGTAATTGAGCTCTTAAAATATTTTCTAACTTCTTTCTACTTCTAAACAGTTTCACTTTTGCATTATTCTGATTAATATTTAGCACTTTAGAAATTTCTTCTAATGATTGATCTTCATAATAATATAAAGTTAAAAGAATACTTTCTTCATAAGGTAATAAATTTAGACATTTTTGAATACTAATTTGTTGTTCTTTTAAAACCAATGTATCAAATATGCTTTCTAATTCTATTAGTTGTGTTTCTGTATGTTCTTCTATCGGTATAAAATTATTCTGTCTATTATATTTCTTCAAAACATCTAAACACGTATTATAGGCAATTTTATAAATCCAAGTTGAGAATTTTGAATCTCCTTTAAATTTAGATAATGATTTAAAAATCTTCACAAAAACATCTTGGGAAACTTCTTCTGCTTCTTCCTTGTTTTTTAGTATCCTAATAGCTATTGTAAAGATTAAATCTTTATATCGATCTACTAAAATGGAAAATGAACTGACATCTCCATTCAGCACTTTATTAATATAAATTTGATCTTCTACTTTACTCATATATAAGATAAGACTGTTAAAAGTAAAAATGGGTTACATCATTTTAAAAAAATAAAAAACTTGTAACCAAAATATAAAAATGTTCGTCATAAGCTATAACACATTAAATGTAATCAATTAAAAAACAAAAGTTATGGGATCAGAAATCATTATTGTACCTGTGTTATTTTTATCCATTTTTGGAATATTCTATTTATTTTATAGTACTAGAAACAAAGAACGTTTAGCCCTTATAGAAAAAGGAGTTGATGCAAACATTTTTGTTTCTAAAAATCACTCCTCCATGTTTATTTGGAAAATTATCATTCTAAATTTAGCTTGTTTAATGATAGGAATTGGTACTGGAATATTATCTGCCTTATTTATTGAGTCTCTACTTGAAATTAATAACGGTCCTATTTATCCAGGGTTAATTTTCTTATTTGCAGGAATAGGTCTTTTGGTTGGTTTTAAAATTTCCAAAAACCTAGAATAAACATATTTAAAACAGATAAAATTGGGCTACTTAAATAAAAGTGGTCCTTTTTTATCTGTTTAAAATATTAAAAACTTAATTTTGTTTTGAAACTAATTCAAAACAACAACACAACAATGAATAAAAAAATTTTACTCTTAGGCTCTGGAGAACTAGGAAAAGAATTTGTAATTGCAGCACAACGTATTGGACAAACTGTAATAGCTGTTGATAGCTATGAAAACGCTCCTGCGATGCAAGTAGCGCACGGATTTGAAGTCATTAATATGCTTGATGGAGCTGAACTAGACAGCATTATAGCCAAACATAATCCTGATTTTATTGTTCCTGAAATTGAAGCCATTCGCACAGAACGATTTTATGATTATGAAAAGCAAGGAATAACAGTTGTGCCTTCGGCAAAAGCAGCCAATTTTACGATGAACCGAAAAGCCATTCGTGATTTAGCTTCAAAAGAACTGGGTTTACGAACAGCCAATTATCGCTATGCAACCTCATCGGAAGAATTGCAAAAAGCCGTTACTGAAGTTGGAATGCCTTGTGTTGTTAAACCATTAATGAGTTCGTCTGGAAAAGGACAATCTACTATAAAGTCAGAGGAAGATATTAGTAAGGCTTGGAATTATGCTGTAGAAGGTTCTCGTGGCGATGTGGTAGAAGTAATTGTAGAAGCATTTGTTAATTTTCATTCGGAAATTACACTTTTAACGGTTTCCCAAAATAACGATTTACCAACTTTATTCTGTGCTCCTATTGGTCATCGACAAGAAAGAGGAGATTACCAGGAAAGTTGGCAACCAGCAAAAATTTCTGATAAGGATTTATTTGAAGCACAAGACATGGCTGAAAAAGTCACAGAAGCCTTAGGTGGAGCTGGACTTTTTGGTGTTGAATTCTTTCTAACTGACGAAGGTGTTTATTTTTCAGAATTATCGCCAAGACCACATGATACAGGAATGGTTACTTTAGCAAATACTCAAAACTTTAATGAATTTGAATTGCATTTGCGTGCTATATTGAGTTTACCGATTGCCCAAATTACTTTAGAAAAGAATGGTGCCAGTGCTGTTATTTTAGCTTCTGAAAACTCAAACAATCCTACCTTTAGCGGTGTTGAAAATATAGCAGGTTTACCCAAAACAGATTTTAGATTATTTGGAAAGCCTACTTCAAGACCTTATAGACGAATGGGTGTTGTTTTAACAAATGACACTTTAGAAACTCCAATTGAAGCAATCACAGAAAGAGCAAAAGAAATCGCTAAATTGATAACTGTAAATTCATAAATCATGAAACATATTTTAAGTCTTATTTTTGTTTTTTTCATAACAATTGGAAATGCTCAAGAGAAAAAAACTCCCACAGAGAAAAAACAAACCGTTGAAGCATCTTGTGGGCAATGTCAGTTTGGAATGAAAGGTCACGGTTGTGATTTAGCTGTTAGAATAGATGGAAAATCTTATTTTGTAGAAGGTACACATATTGATAAACACGGTGATGCTCATGCGGAAGATGGTTTTTGTCAAACTATTCGAAGAGCAGAAGTTATAGGTGAGGTTAAAGACAGTGTATTTGTTGTTACACATTTTAAACTATTACCAAAAAAGAATAAATAATGGCTTTAATCCTTGAAAACATTGCCAAAATAGTATCTCTTTCAGAAAAGGAACAGTCCTTGTTCTTATCAAAAGTAGAGATTCAAAATCATAAAGCAAAAACAATACTTCACAATGCAGGTAAAATTTGCAAACATTCCTATTTTGTGAATTCAGGGATTCTAAGAAGTTTTAATATCAATGATAATATTGTAGAACATGTGCTCCATTTTGCTTGCGAAGGTTGGTGGATTGGAGACATGTATAGTTTATTATCTCAAAAACCAGGCAACTTATTTATTGAAGTACTAGAAGATGCTGAAATTGTGTTATTGTCTAAAGAAAATCAAGATGAATTGTATCTTGAGATTCCAAAACTAGAACGCTTTTTCCGCATCTTAACTGAAAACTCATTAGTAGCACATCAAGAAAGACTGATGGATAATTTAAGTTTATCTGCTGAAGAACGTTTTGAGAAATTCTGCTCAAAATACCCTACACTAATTCAAAAAGTACCACAAAAACAAATTGCTTCTTATATAGGTGTAACGCCTGAGTTTTTCAGTAAAATGAAAGCTCGGTTATTAAAAAAATAATTCCTTAATCTGTTTATTTTACTCTATACAACGATTCTTCATTTTGTTAATACAATTTGTTGTTCTTTTAAATACTATTACTCTTCCATACTGTTTCTATACACTATCCTCCCTTTATCCTAACCTTTAAGTAACCTTTAATATGGAGTAGTA
>NZ_JYGZ01000009.1:3322-37679 GCF_000967805.1 Flavobacterium sp. 316 | reverse complement strand
TTTTTGTAACTTTTTTGAACGATTAACTGTGTAAAAAGTATAGAAAAGTTAAAAAGTACGTATTTATACGTACAAAAAACATTGAAAAATACGTATAAATACGTATTGACAAGTCTGTTTTAAACCAATATATTTGGAAAATCAAAAAGTAAACTATTTTATTTGAGTAAAAAATAAGGTAAAAAAAGTAAAATAAACCACCCCTCCAAAAGAGGGGAATGTAAAAAAGAGAGAACTATATATTTATGAAAAAAATAATATACCTATTAACCCTAATCCCCTTTCTTGCTTTAGGACAAAGCCCTGATCAAAACTGGGTGAAAACCATTACGTACAAACAACCCACTGCAACTCCGATTGCAAATCCTGATGTAAGCGTTGCTAATGTACAAGTTAGTTATTTTGATGGACTGGGAAGACCGATTCAGCAAGTAGCACCCCAGCTAGTCCGAGCGTCTTTAAATAATCGGCATCGCTACCGTGAGTTTCTAGCTCGTGGGCACAAAGAATATAAAAAGACAGAGCAACTTTTAAGAGAGTTGATTTTGTTGTTTTAAAAAGTACTATATTTACAACACGTTCTTACAAATAGCTTTGAGTTGCACATGACTACTATCCTTTTGGTCAGTTACTGCCAAATAGGCATGGTAACAGCAAAGAATACCGTTACGGCTTCCAAGGACAAGAAAAAGATGATGAGTTAAAAGGTGAAGGGAATTCTTTAAATTATACTTTTAGAATGCACGACCCTCGAGTGGGAAGGTTTTTTGCCAGAGATCCTTTGGCTCATTCCTTCCCATGGAATAGTCCTTATGCATTTAGTGAGAATAGGGTTATTGATGGGCTAGAGTTAGAAGGTTTAGAAGTTGTAATACTATCCAAGGACCATTATGGATCTATTTTGGTATCAGGTGGAGTTAATGGAGGTTATATTTTAGGCCCTGATGGTGCTTATAAATTCTCAGGATGGGGGATAGGAATTGAAACAGATATTTCAATTAATTCATCTGTATCTATAACCGCATTTCCAAATATGACAATCACCGATCAGGCTGCTGGAAATGGATTTACTGGTGGTGGAACTGTAGGAGAATTGGGAGTGATTACTGCAACATATAATTACAGTAGTGGATACCATGGTTTTGGTTTAGGAGGAGGTATTGGGGCTGGTGCTGCCCCTGCTAGTATTTCTGGGTATTATACTAAATCAAAGAAGCAACCTCTTTCTAGTTTTGGAGATTTTGATATAGTAACAAAGTATATGAAAGGGATAATGGAAGCTAATGAATTTAATATTTCTCTATTAAAAATTCAAGTAGAGTCATTTAAAGAAACCGCTATATCAGAAGCAAAAACTGCACGTAAAATAGGCAAGCAAGAAGATTTTATTAACTATACTTTAGCGAATAGAAAAACAACTGATGAACAGAAAAAGGAACTCAAAGGATATTTGAAAGATGCTAGAAATCAGTTTGATGAAATGGTTAAGGCCTATATCTTAACTTTAGAGGTAATTGAAGAATTAGAGAATAAAATTAAACAATTAAATCAAATGAATGAAACTTTAAATAAAACTTTAAAAAATACTGAACAACAACGAAAAGAATTAAATGAGAAACGTTAATAAAATTAAATGCTTATTTTTTACATGTTTGATTATCTTTATTTTCAATAATTGTAAAAAGATTAATGAGGAAAATAAAGAAGATACAATTTTAATAAATAAAAAGATTAATGAGGAAAATAAAGAAGATGCAATTTTAATAAATAAAAAGAAGGTAATTGATACGATTGAAAAGGAGATTATTAAGCGTGATTCTATTTTAAAAAAAATGCTAGATGACATTAATATTGATAGTTTACGAAGTTCCCCAGCTGAGCTAAGTGTTCATTAAAAAACGTTACGTGCTGCGCAAAGTGTCCTCACTTTGAGCTATATTAATAAAAACAAAAAACAACTTTTAAAAGAGTTGCTTTTGTTGTTTTATGGTGTCTTAAAAAAGACGAAAATGAGATAGTAAAATTATTTTAAAATAGATTGTATTTTAGTTTTAGCAATAAAAGCATCCATTAAAGAAAGTATGGTTTTCTTTTCTTCTGAAGGTAAGTTTTGCACTTCTTTAAAACGGCTAATTAATTCTTTTTCTAATCCTGCTTCTTGCACAATATCATCAGAAGTACCATTCCCCCATGCTGGCGCAAGCATCTTGCTTGTGCCCACAAAGTAAATAAAGCAAAACCACTCTGTAAAAAGGGGTAATGTTTCAGAATTAGTGATGCCTTTTTTACTTATGAAAATAATTGTAGGCACCAATACTATTAGCTATATTTACAATGTAACAGGACAAAAAGTAAGCAAAATAGTGAATGAAGCAACCAACATAACCCAAACCAATTATYTAGCAGGAGGTTTTCAATACAAAAACAATGTATTGCAATTTTTCCCACATGCTGAGGGCTATGTAAAACATGAAGCAAACAATTACAGCTATGTTTTTAATTATACCGACCATTTAGGAAATATTAGACTTAGTTACACCGATATTAACAACAGCAATATCATAGATGCTGATGAAATAGTAGAAGAAACTCAATATTATCCTTTTGGACTAAAACATGAAACGCATAATAGTTCTAATGCTTATCAATATAAGTTCAATGGTAAAGAACTGCAAGACGAATTAGGTTTAAATCTATACGATTATGGTGCAAGGAATTATGAGCCTGCACTAAGTTGGAATTAGCTTCCTTCGAGTGGTAAGAAAAGTTAAACCTCTTTGCCTTAACTTTACAAAATGAAAAGAAAAAATCATTATCTTATTTTACAATAAATTCAAAACAACAATTAATATAACTTATATTTCTTAATCTAGGTTAAGTGACTTTGTATATCGATGATTGTAAATTTGTATCATAATAATTACTAAAACATATATAATTATGACAAATTCAGTTATACATAAAGCAGATACAAGAGGAAATGCAAATCATGGTTGGTTAAATGCTTATCATAGTTTTAGTTTTGCAAATTGGTACAATCCTGATAGAGTTCAATTTGGTGCTCTTCGTGTTTTAAATGACGATACTATTGCTGCTGGAATGGGCTTTGGAACACATCCACACGATAATATGGAGATTATCACTATTCCATTAGAAGGTGATTTGGCTCACAAAGATAGTATGGGAAATTCATCTATTATTAAAAGTGGAGACATACAAGTAATGAGTGCAGGAACAGGAATTCAACACAGCGAATATAATCCGAATGAAAATCAGCAAACAAAACTTTTTCAAATTTGGTTATTTCCAAACAAACAGAATGTTACACCTCGTTATGAACAAATTACCTTAAACAAAGAAGAACAAAAAAATAACTTTTCACAGATTTTATCTCCAAGTCCAGAAGATAATGGTGTTTGGATTCATCAAGATGCTTGGTTCTATTTAAGTAATTTTGACAAAGATTTTTCTAAAAAATTAAATCTTAAAAAAGAAGGAAATGGATTTTACATCATGAATATTGAAGGTAAAATTGAAGTAAATGGTTCAACACTTGAAAAAAGAGATGCAATAGGAATTTGGGATACAGAAACAATAAATATTAACGCAATTACTGAATCTAAATTTTTGGTAATGGAAATACCTATGAACTACTAAAAAATAAAAAATGACAAAAAAAATTATTGCCTTTGGAGCATCAAACAGTAAAAATTCTATCAATAAAAAACTAGCAACTTATACTGCTACTCTTTTTACGCATTCAGATATTGAAATATTAGATTTAAATGATTTTGAAATGCCAATTTATTCTATTGATATTGAAAAAGAAACTGGAATACCACAATTAGCTCACGATTTTTATACCAAAATAGGAAATGCCGATTTAATTATAATATCACTTGCTGAACACAATGGTTCATATAGTACTGCTTTTAAAAACATCTTTGATTGGAATTCTAGAATTAATAATAAAAATTTTCAAGGTAAAGATATGCTTTTGCTATCTACTTCCCCAGGACCAAGAGGAGGAATGAGTGTTTTTGAAACTGCAAAAGATAGGTTTCCAAGACATGATGCAAATATTGTAGGCTCTTTTACGCTTCCTAGTTTTAATGACAACTTTAGTGAGGAAGAAGGAATTAAAAATGAAGAATTAAAAAAAGAGTTATTAGCGGTTGTAAACTCCATTGAATTATAACTACTAAAAACTATTATTGTTTTAATTTTAGTTTTGAACCACATTCCTTTTTACTAGAAAATGATACTTTATAGAAAAGCCTTAATCATTTTACTTCTAAAAAATTACTATTTTTGCGAAGTTTATCAATCATAATTTTTAAACGTTAACCTATAAAACAAGAAAATGAAAGCATACGTATTTCCAGGTCAAGGAGCGCAATTTACAGGAATGGGTAAAGACCTATATGAAAATTCAACAATAGCGCAAGAATTATTTGAAAAAGCAAATGAGATATTAGGTTTTAGTATTACAGACATTATGTTTGAAGGTACTGCGGAAGAATTAAAAGAAACAAAAGTAACACAACCTGCTGTTTTTTTACATTCTGTTATTCTTGCTAAAACGTTAGAAAATTTCAATCCTGAAATGGTGGCTGGACATTCGCTAGGTGAATTTTCTGCTCTAGTAGCAAACGGAACATTATCTTTTGAAGACGGATTAAAATTAGTATCTAAAAGAGCTTTAGCTATGCAAAAAGCTTGTGAAATTAAACCTTCAACAATGGCTGCTGTTTTAAATTTAGAAGATAAGATTGTAGAAGATATTTGCGCATCAATAGATGGAGTTGTTGTTGCTGCAAACTATAACTGCCCAGGTCAATTAGTAATTTCTGGAGAATATAAAGCGGTTGAAGAAGCTTGCGAAAAAATGAAAGAGGCTGGAGCAAAAAGAGCCTTAATTTTACCTGTTGGTGGTGCTTTTCATTCGCCAATGATGGAACCTGCTAGAGAAGAGCTAGCGGCTGCTATTGAAGCAACTACTTTCTCTACTCCTATTTGTCCAGTATATCAAAATGTAACAGCAAGTGCTGTTTCTGACGCAGACGAAATAAAGAAAAACCTAATTATTCAATTAACAGCTCCTGTAAAATGGACGCAATCTGTAAATCAAATGATTGCTGATGGTGCTACAAGTTTCACAGAAGTTGGACCAGGAAAAGTACTCGTTGGCTTAGTCAATAAAATCAACAAAGAAGTAGAAACAATTTCTGCATAATCATAATAACTTACGAAAACTCCGATAAATTTATCGGAGTTTTTTTTACTTATCTTTGTTAGAAGAATTTCCTTATTTATATGAATTTAAATCTACGTACGGTAAACGTAACACGATATATAACACCGCTTCGTGAAGGTGGTTCTTTACCTGCTTTGGCAGAAGCCGATGACGACTTTAAATATGTACTAAAATTTAGAGGAGCAGGGCATGGTGTAAAAGCACTGATTGCAGAATTTTTAGGCGGACAAATTGCTAAATATTTAGGTTTACCTATTCCTGAACTAGTATTTGCAAACTTAGATGAAGCTTTCGGAAGAACCGAAGCAGATGAAGAAATACAAGATTTATTAAAATTTAGTCAAGGTCTAAATTTAGGACTTCATTACTTATCTGGAGCTATAACCTATGATGCTGCTGCCAATGAATGCGATGCTTTATTAGCTTCAAAAATTGTTTGGCTAGATGCTTTCATAACCAATGTAGACCGAACATTTAAAAACACAAATCTTTTAATTTGGAAAAAGGACATTTGGCTTATTGATCATGGTGCTTCTTTTTATTTTCATCATTCTTGGACCAATTGGGAAACCACTGCGATTACTCCTTTTACACTAATAAAGGATCATGTTTTATTACCAAAAGCAACTCTATTAGAAGAAGCTCACAAAGAGTTTACTTCCAAATTAAATGATACTATCTTAGAAGAAATTGTAAATCAAATTCCAGACGATTGGTTACATTGGGAAGATCAAAATATAACTCCAGATGAAATTAAAAAAGTTTATTTTCAATTTCTATCCTTACGATTAGCAAATGCTGAAACATTTTTAAATCAAGCTCAAAATGCACGAAAAACACTTATATGATTATGCTGTAATTCGTGTAATACCTAAGGTAGAGCGCGAAGAGTTTATTAATATTGGCTTAATGCTGTTTAGCAAACGTCAAAAATACTTACGAATTAAGTATCACATTCCACATGAAAAAATCACTTCATTTTGTCCTGAATTTGATTTAGAACAATTAAAAATCAATTTAGATGCTTTTGTAAATATCTGTGAAGGTAAAAAGGAAGGAGGTCCAATAGCTACATTTGAAATTGCAGAACGCTTTAGATGGATAACCGCTGTGAAAAGTTCAAGTATACAAACTTCAAGACCACATTCTGGATTTAGCTACGATTTGGAAGCAACATTTGAAAAATTGTACTTAGAATTGGTATTATAAAGTTAATAAAACGCTAAAATCTGTAATCAAAAAATAATTAAAATTTTGATTTTATATCTTTATATTCTTTAATATAATTAAAACTTTTTAAACATGAAAAAAATCTTTTTGTCTTTTACATTCGTTACAATTTTATCACTTATATCTTGTAAAGAAGAAGTAAAAAAAGAAGAAACTACACTCCAAGAAACTGAAACTATTGAAACGCCTACGAAAGAAGTAACACCATTTACAAAAGATATAGAAACAGCTCATAAAAAAAATGATTTCTTATCAAAAGAAGCTGTTAGTTATACTATAGTAGTAAAATTTGGTGGACAAGATTATCTTGATGCTAAATTTACTCAATCTGTTGATGGAACAATGATTAAAATGGAGAAAGCAGATGGAGAAACTATTATTTATGACGGTACTGAAGTTTATACAAATAAAGCAGACGGAGATTTAGGTCGTGCAAGATTTGATATTTTTACTTGGTCTTATTTCTTTGCACTACCATACAAGTTAAATGACAATGGAACTATTTGGTCTGATTTTACTAACAAACCATTTTATGGAGAAGAAGTACCAACTGGAAAATTAAGCTTTGAATCAAATATTGGTGATGCGCCTGATGATTGGTATGTTGCTTACAAAAACCCTAACAACAATTATTTAGTAGGTGCAGCATACATTGTTAGTTATGGAAAAGGGAAAGAAAAAGCGGAAGAAGAGCCTCATGCTGTAAAATATAATAACTTCACAGAAGTAGAAGGAATTCCTTTTTCAACAGATTGGACTTACCATATGTGGACAAATGAAACTGGTTTTGGAGATTTAATTGGAGAAGCTAAATTATCAAATATTACATTTTCAAAATTAAATACTGAAGCATTTAAAAAGCCTTCAGACGCTACTATAGTTCCTCTGAACAAATAAAAAAACATTTTAACGACTGCTCACTAATAAAAGAGCAGTCTTTTTTTATACAAATGATACACTTTAAACAAATTTTAGAAACTATTCAAGACGTAAAAGTTATTGACGCTTCTATTGATTATAAAGATTATGTTGCTTTAGATTTATCTGCAAAAAACACTAATTTAATAGCACTAGATGTTACAGATGCAGTACTTTTTGAAGAATTTATAGAAAATCATTTGACAAAAAACAACGCCAAAGTAGCTTATGGCGGTTATTGTGAAGTGAGAAATTTATACCAACGAAGTTCTACTTTTAAAAACAATGTAAGTGATGAGAGAAACATACACATTGGTTTAGACTTATGGATAAAAGCCGGAACTCCTGTTTTAGCGGCTTTAGATGGAAAAGTCCATAGTTTTCAAAATAATATTAGTTTAGGTGATTATGGCCCTACAATAATTCTTGAACATCAAATAGAAAATTTCATCTTTCATACTTTATATGGTCATCTTTCGTTAGAAAGTTTAACTGACTTATCAATTGGTATGGAAGTAAAAAAAGGAAATCAAATTGGAACTTTAGGAGACCATACTGTTAATGGTGATTACGCTCCACATTTACATTTTCAAATTATAAAAGACATGCAAGACAAAAAAGGTGATTACCCTGGTGTTTCTAGTCAGAAAGATTTGGACTTTTTTATTGAAAACTGTCCTAATCCTAATTTATTATTGAAGATTTAATAAACTTTGATTCAACGTAATAATTCGTCAAAATTCTCATAAATAATTGAAAGTTTCACAGATGAAAACATTAAAAACAATTAAGCCAGTTATTTTTTATTTAGCACTATTTTTCTTCTTTAGTTGTAAAAGTATTACTATAGAAAAAGTAGCTAATGAAATAGTAATCGTTAACAATCTCACTAAAAACAATTCATTTTACTTCTTAGATGAGTCATTATTAAATAAAGAAATTGTACTTCTAGGAGAAGCTACACATGGAGATGGAAAAACATTCGAAATAAAATCTAAATTGGTAGAATACCTAGTTAAAGAAAAAGGATATGATACTTTTGCTTTTGAAGCAAGGGATTTTTTTGAAATAGAATTTATTAATGGTAATCTACAATTAGAAGGTGTTTTAGATGACACTTTTAAACAAAATTGGGTAAGACGATGGAGTCCTTGGGGACCTTCTAAAGAAATTCAAACACTAGTAGATCTCATTGAAAATAATAAATTGAATTATATTGGATTAGAAACATTTTCTCTAAATTCCTATCCAAGTGATCAATCCTTTATTTATATTAAAAACAGATTAGACTCATTAAATTTGAATAAATATAACTCAAAAGTATGGGATAATATATCTAAAATTCGTAAAAAAATGATTTCATATAAAGATTCTGTTTCCGAACAAGAATTTGAATCATATATTGAAAATTTGGAAGTTTTTTATAAAGAAATATCTGATACTGCTTACCAAGAAAATTTATTTTTATTGCAAACAATTGAAAACACTATTACAGCTACAAAAATTGATAGATTTGCATCTCCTAGTACAACTGACGAGAAACTTGATGAATTTATCAGACTTCGTGATGCTCAAATGGCAAAAAATTTAATCTGGTATAAAATCAGAAATCCACAATCAAAAATTATAGGTTGGATGGCTAATTTTCACGCTGCTAAAGAACTCAGGGGCGTTGATTTTGCAGATGGAGACATTTCACGATATAGCAAATTTACTGTGTTTGGAGAACATATTGCAAAAAAACATGGCGAACTTGTTTTTAGTTTAGCCTTTACTTCTTCAAGAGGAACTTCTAAAATGCCATATAATATGGAAAGTGTTGAAGAAGTTAAAATTAATGCTCCTGAAAATTCACTTGAAAAAAAACTTGACTTAAAAAACGTAAACTATGGATACATTGATTTTAATAAGCTAAAAAAAAGAAAGCCTAGATTGAAAGAAAGCAAGTTTAATAGTATAATGTTAGGATATACAAATCAAGCTGGCAATTGGTTAGATGTTTTTGATGGTTTATTATATATCAGAGAGAATAATATAGCAACACCAATTAACCAATAAAAACTATGTTAGAACAAAGACTTTTGAGTAAGTTAAATGAAATCAGTAACTGTTATATGAAAATCCTAATTTATTATTGAAGATTTAAATAGCATTCTTATATAGTTTAAGTTTTTCATTATCTAATTTACTTGTTCCATTTAATCTGTTTAGCGCTAAAATTTCTTTATAATTTAAGCGTTCAATTTCATTTTTATCAATATCTGGAAAAACATCATATAATCTATTTTGAACATGACAAATAAACTTTACCATGTCTTCGCAATAAACCGATGGATTGTCAAAACCATTTTCTTTTTTAAAACGATGGACTAATCTTCCTCCTAAACAAATTTTAAAAATAGGACAATCTTGACATTGAGAACATACTTTCAGACTTTCATTATAGTATAAGTTTCCCAAAGGAGATTTAAAGATTGATTCTAATTCATTCTGTTTTATATTGATATTTGTTTTAGTAAATTCCTGTCCGCAAGCTTTCAAAGAATCTATAGGTTCAATTTCTCCATTTGTTTCTATAATTAACGATTTAAGTTCGTTAGAATTTACATCATTAAAATCAGCAAATCCCAAAATAACATTAATATAACCAATAAAAAGAGGTATGTCAATTTTCTCTTTGTCTTCAAACCAAATATCAAATAATTCAATTAAAAAATCGGCATGAGGTTGTGTATAATTACTATCTATTGTATATGGAAAGTTATCATATGTGAAATCTTTAATTAAAAAATTAACCGAATCTACATTCAAATTTTTTAAACTTTCATATACTTTAACAGGGCTTTCTGCTACATCCATAACAGTAATAACATCTGCTCTTTTTGTTATTTTTTTTACCAAATTAACAGCTTCTTTCACAGCTTTATAACTCCCTTTTCCTTTGTGGTCTATTCTATATTTATCATGAGATTCTTTGGTACTATCAATGCTAATACCTATCTCTACTTTATTTTCTAAAAGTATTTTACACCATTCTTCATCTAATAAAACGCCATTTGTTTGAATACTAAATGAAACATTTAAATCTGTAATTTGATTTTCAATAGCTTTTAGTTTTAAAATAATCTCTTGAAACTTTTCTTTTTCAATCAATAGCGGTTCTCCTCCATGAAATAAAAAATTAAAAGTGATAAGTTTATTTTTAATAATATAGATTTTCGTTTTCTCAATAATAGCATCAATTGTATCTTCAGCAATAAATTTAGGTTGATTTTTATAAGAATCGTCACCAAGATTATACATAAAACAATAGGAGCAATTTAAATTGCAACGACTAGCTATTTTTAAAACCAATGAATTAAATATATACATGATTATGAATATTTAAAATTAAAAAAGAGGTTGCAAAACATACAACCTCTTGTATTTTGAGTATTAATTTGTTCTAATTGTATCTAAACTAACTGCTACTCCAGTTCTAACACATTTCTTTAAAACTTCATTCCATTCATAACCTTCTAAACAAGCAGGATTAGCTCTTGTAGGAATATGTACCACGATAGGAATATCTCCACCTTTAATATTCTGTAAAAAATCAAATTGATACTTTGTTAAGTTTTCTAAACTTTTTCCAAACGTTACTTTTTTTGTTTTCATAATATTGTTTTTCAGTTCCCTACTCTATTAATTTGGATTTTCGAGTTCCTCCAATAAGATCGATCTATTAGCAAGTGTAAAAAACTAGGAATCATTACCCAAAAAAATAATATTTAACACACAGAATAACAAATGATTAAACCAAACAACTTTTTTTTTAGAAAATCATCTTCATTCTTTATTTGTCATTAAAAGAAATGAGATTGCAAATTTTGCAATCTCATTTCTTTCTCTTTTTATATTTTAATCTATCTTGCTGTTACTGCCGTATCAGTAAAATCGGTAAATAAACCATCTAACCCTAATTGATAAAAAGCTTGGTATTCTGCTATAGGATTGTTATGATAATTACTCAATAGTCTTCTACTTTCGTTTCTAAAAGTATAGGCATGAACTTGCAATCCTCTACTATGTGCTTTTGTTATTAAGTCTGTAGGAGTTATTGCTTCTTTATCTGCATCATTTATTTTTCCATCTGCATTCATATCATCTGCAAAACCATCATTATTTGCATCTGTACCTTTATAAGAAATAATAAAAGGCTTCCATGGTCCTATTCCATTTGCATACGTTTTTACAAAATCCAAGCCTTCGTCAGTAGTAAAGAAACTAAAATTTCTATTATCACCTTGTAAATACCAATCATAAGGCTGTCCATTTGAAATAATCTCTCCGTTGGGTACGTCAAAAATTAAATCTCCATTTAGGGCCACATCATAGCAACTTAATAATTGAATAATTTTAACTGACGATTTTGATCGAATATATTGCAAATTAGACACTTCAAAAGATTGAACATATACAGGTGAAGTTGCACTATTCCATCCTGCAATTGTTAATTCTTCTAATAATTTATCAGAAATATTTAAATTTAGTGCTTCATGAAAGGAAGGATGTTTTGTTTCTGGATATATTCCAATAGTTTTACCTAACTGAGCTGATTTTTCTTTAGCTAATGCAATTACTTCTGCAAAAGTAGGAACTTCGTATAAGTTATTAAATTGTTGTGGTCTTTCTATAAAAGCTTGTTTTGCTTTTAATTGTTTAATTTCCAATAAAGTAAAATCAGAAACAAACCAATCTTCTATCATTGCTCCATCAATATTTTTTGTGGTTTTTTTAGAAGCAAAAGCAGGAATATCTGCAACATTTGTAGTTCCTGAAAGCATTGGTTCATGACGTACAACTAAAACACCATCTAAAGTCATAACTAAATCAGGTTCAATAAAGTCAGCACCTAATTCTATAGCTTTTGTGTAAGAAGCTATGGTATGTTCAGGTAAATATCCAGAAGCTCCTCTATGAGCCACAATTAGTGGATTTTCTCCAGATAAAGTAGGGTACTTTGAAGATTGAGAATCTACATTGTTAGAATTATCATCATTATTACATGCTGTAAAGAATAAAGCAACAATAGAAAAAAAAGTGTTTCTAAGAATCATTTTTAAAGTGTATTTGTTTGTACAACAAAACACTTTCTTTTTTTCTAATATGTTATTAATGGAACGTTAAAAATAAGTTATGAAATACTTATTCGTTAGCTTCTAATTTTCTGTTCCCATTTCCATGCACTATCTAAGGCTTCTTCGAGTGTAGATTGTGCTTTCCAACCTAAAACTGTATTAGCATAGTCTGTGTTAGCATACGCTTCTACAACATCTCCTTCCCTTCTACCTACTATTTTATAATTTAACTTTTGACCTGAAACTTTTTCAAAAGCGTTTACAACTTCTAAAACAGAGCTTCCTGTTCCTGTTCCAAGATTAAAAACCTCAACTTTTTCTACATTTCGATTATTTAACAATCGCTGTAAAGCAATAACATGCGCTTTTGCCAAATCTACTACATGAATATAATCGCGAATTGCTGTTCCGTCTGGCGTTTGATAATCATTACCATAAATTGACAATTGTTCTCTTAATCCTATTGCTGTTTGTGTAATATATGGAATTAAATTTTGAGGAATACCTAATGGTAATTCCCCTATTTCAGTCGATGGATGAGCTCCAATTGGATTAAAATAACGTAATAAAATTGCATTCAACTTTGTTACTTTAGCTACATCAGAAATGATTTCTTCCCCAATTTGTTTTGTATTTCCATAAGGTGAAATTGCAGGTTGAACGGATGCATTTTCAGTAATTGGCATTTTTTCGGCTTGCCCATAAACTGTACAAGAAGAACTGAAAATAAAATTAGCATTTGGTAATTCTTTCAACTCTTGTAATAAATAAACTAGTGTATTAATATTATTTTCATAATATAATAAAGGGTTCTCTACACTTTCTCCAACTGCTTTTGATGCTGCAAAATGAATAACTCCTGAAATATTTTGATGCGTTTGAAATAACTTTTGAACAGATGATTTATCTCGTAAATCTATTTTCTCAAAAGCAGGTTTCTTTCCTGTAATGTTAAAAATTCCATCTAAAACTTTTTCTGATGAATTTGATAAATTATCAACAACAAGAACTTCAAAACCTTCATTTTGCAATTCTACAACTGTGTGAGATCCTATAAAACCTAATCCTCCTGTTACTAGTATTTTCATTTTTTTAAGAAAAAAGAAAAAAAGAAAAAAGAATATAGATTTAAAGATTAAATCTATATTCTTTTTTCAATTCTCTATGTTATACAAATTCTAAGACTGAATCTGTTATAAATTTAATTTGTTCATCGTCCAATTCTGTATGCATTGGCAATGCAATTACTTCATTTACCAATTGATTTGTTACAGGAAAATCAGATTCATTATAACGCTCATCTTTGTATGCTTTTTGACTGTGCAATGGTATTGGATAATAAATTGCACATGGTATTTCTTTACTTTGCAAATGAGCTAATAATCCGTCTCTCTTTCCGTTTGTAATTCTAATTACATATTGATGAAAAACATGATCGTCTGCTGTAATATCAAAACTTGGAGTAATTATATTAGAATTACCCGCAAAGGCATTATTATATTTGTTAGCGGCTTCTTTTCTTGCTTTATTATAATGATCCAAGTGTGATAATTTAGCCTTCAAAACACCTGCTTGAATACTATCTAAACGAGAATTAACACCCACAACATCATGATGATAGCGCTCATACATTCCATGATTTACTATTCCTCTTAAAGTATGTGCTAATGCATCATCATTTGTAAAAATAGCACCACCATCTCCATAACAACCTAAGTTTTTAGATGGGAAGAATGAAGTAGATGCCACATGTCCTATTGTTCCTACTTTTTTCTTAGAACCATCTTTACTTATATAATCTGCTCCAATAGCTTGTGCGTTATCTTCTATTACAAATAAATTATGCTCATTTGCAATTTCCATAATAGCATCCATATTTGCTGCACGTCCAAATAAATGAACAGGAACAATTGCTTTTGTTTTTGGTGTAATTGCTTTTTTAATAGCTTCTAATGAAATATTCATAGTAGCAATATCAACATCAACTAAAACAGGTGTTAATTGCAATAAAGCAATAACTTCAACTGTTGCAGCAAAAGTAAAATCGGCAGTAATAACCTCATCTCCTGGTTGCAATCCTAATCCCATCATAGCAATTTGCAGAGCGTCAGTACCATTTGCACATGGTATAACATGCTTAACTCCTAAATATTTTTCTAAATCTGCTTGAAATTGATGAACTAAAGGTCCATTTATGTATGTATTTGTGTCTAAAACTTCTTGTATTGAAGCGTTAACTTCTTCTTTAATTTTTTCATATTGACTCTTTAAGTCAACCATTTGTAATTTTTTCATCTGAATAAATTTGGTTACGCAAAAGTAAGAAATTATGCTGTACTTTTTAAGATAAGCAAAAAGAAACGTATTTTAGCCCAACAAATAATTAATGATGCTTTTTTTATATAATTTAATCGTTATTTTGGCTTCACAATTGCTAAAATTAGTTGCTCTTTTTAGTCCAAAAATTAAGCTCTTTATAAATGGTAGAAAAAATGTTTTTGACATTCTATCGAGCAAAATAGGTGTAACAGATAAAACGATATGGTTTCATGCAGCTTCACTTGGTGAATATGAACAAGGGCTACCTGTGATTGAAAAAGTTAAAGATCAGTTTCCAAATCATAAAATTATTATCACTTTTTTTTCACCTTCCGGTTATGAAGTAAGAAAAAACAATCCTATTGCTGATGTAACATTATATTTACCATTAGATACTAAAGCAAATGCTAAAAAGTTCATAAAACTTGCAAAACCTGAAATGGTATTTTTTATTAAATATGAATTTTGGCCTAATTATTTAAACGAATTAAAACAACAACAAGTTAAAACCTATTTAATTTCGGGTATTTTTAGAGAAAAACAAGCTTTCTTTAAATGGTATGGTGGTTTTTACAGAGATGCTTTAAAAGCATTTGACTATTTTTTTGTTCAAAACGAAAAATCAAAATTGCTAGTACAAAAAATCGGTTTTTCTAATGTAAAAATTTCTGGAGACACCCGTTTTGACAGAGTAGTTTCTATCTTAGAAAGAGACAATACATTAGATTTTATTGAGCAATTTAAAAACAATAAAACTACAATAGTAATTGGTAGTTCATGGCCAAAAGATGAAATTTTACTCGTAGATTTTATCAATCAAGCTAATGATACTGTCAAATTTATCATTGCACCGCATAATATTAAAACAGAACAAATTGCTTCATTGAGGTCTCAAATAATAAAATCCACTATTCTTTTTTCGGAAAAAGACACTAATAATCAACATAATTCATTAAATGATTATCAAGTTTTCATTATTGACACTATTGGTATTTTAACCAAAATTTATAGTTATGGAGATATTGCTTACGTAGGTGGTGGATTTGGAAATCCTGGTGTTCATAATATCCTTGAACCTGCTACTTTTGGAATGCCAATTGTTATTGGACCCAATTATTCTCATTTTGCAGAAGCTACTGCTTTAGTGAACATTCAGGGCTGTATTTCTATTTCAAATTATATAGAATTGAAAAATGCTTTCGATCTACTACTTCAAAATAAAGATGAGCGTTATGAAAAAGGCCATATTTGCAATACTTTTGTTCAGATGAATAAAGGAGCAACTACTATTATTCTAAATCACATTTCATAAAACCTAAATAAATTGATTACTTTTCATCCTCTTCAAAACCCAAGCTCAAACAGTAGCGAACAAATTAATCAAATTGAAATAATCACTTCAATGATGAAAGATTTTTATGCTATTGACAATTATCCTATTGATGTTGAAACTTCTAAAAAATTATTTATCGAATTTACCACTAATGAAAGTCTTGGAAAATCTTGGTTAATTTATTTAGACGATACTATTGTAGGTTATGTCATTTTATCTTTCATTTTTAGTTTTGAATACAAAGGAAGAATTGCTTTTTTAGACGAATTATACATTAAAGAAGAAGCACGTGGAAAAGGAATTGGTAAAGAAGCTGTTACTTTTATTAAAGAACAAGCAAAACAATTAAATCTTAAACTTATTTATTTAGAAGTAGAACATCATAATGAAAATGCTCAGAAATTATATCTGGCAAATCAGTTTGAGGATCATAATCGTAAATTACTTAAATATAAACTTTAAGTAATTTTATTTCTACAAATAATCTCTTTTTTTATAAAGTCTGAATCTTTTATAAAAGACTCAGATTATATAAATTCATATTCAACTTCTCAATCTATCAAAAACCATTAAGAATGCAGTTCCTCTTTCTTGAAAAATGAAAGTCATCATTCTTTAAATTAAAACTAAAAAATTCATTAAATTGCAGCCTCAATAAACTTTATGAACTATGAAATTTTTTAAATTATTATTATTATTTCTTATTACCCCTCTTTTTGCTCAACAGGGCGGAATGTGGATTCCTTCATTACTTAAAGGAATGAATGAAAGTGAAATGAAAAACCTTGGCATGAAAATGAAAGCTGAAGATATTTACAATGTAAATAAATCGAGCTTGAAAGATGCAATTGTACATTTCAATGGAGGTTGTACTTCAGAAATAATATCTCAAAAAGGATTGTTATTAACTAATCATCATTGTGGTTATGGTGCTATCCAAAGTCATTCAACTGTGGAAAGTGATTATTTACAAGATGGTTTTTGGGCAAAAGATTTAACTGAAGAATTACCTAATCCAGGAATGGTCGCTACTTTAATTGTAAGTATTCATGATGTAACTGAAACAATTTTAGAAGGAACTTCTACATTAACTTCTGAAGCTGAAAAGCAAAATAAGATTTACGAAAACATCAACAATCTACAAAAAAGTTTCACTAAAGAAGCTTGGCAAGAAAACAAAATTAGAACCTTTTATGAAGGAAATCAATATATTCTATTTGTAACTGAAACATTTAAAGACATTAGACTTGTAGGAACTCCTCCAAGTTCTATTGGAAAATTTGGTTCTGACACAGACAACTGGATTTGGCCAAGACATACTGGTGATTTTTCTCTTTTTAGAATTTATGCTAACAAAGACAACAAACCATCTGAATATTCTAAAGATAATGTACCTTACACGCCTAAACATTTTTTACCTATTTCGTTAGATGGTGTTAGCGAAGACGACTTTACTTTAGTATTTGGTTTCCCAGGAAGAACACAAGAATATTTACCAGCTATTGCTGTTGAACAACTTGTAAACTCAATAAATCCTGCAAAAATTGAAATTAGAGATGCTGCCTTAAAAGTACAAGATGGTTTTATGAGAAAAGATAAAGCTATCAAAATTCAATATGCTTCAAAATATGCTAGTGTTGCGAACTATTGGAAAAAATGGATTGGAGAGAAGCAAGGTTTAGAAAAATCAAATGCTGTTCAAATAAAAAGAGATTTTGAAAAAGAATTCCAAAAACGTGTTGAAAAAAACAATAAAACAGCAGAATATGGAAATCTTTTAAGTGATTTTCAAAAGAATTATGATGAAATTGCTCAATACACATTAGCTAAAGATTATTTTTCAGAAGTTGTACTGAGAAATACTGAATTACTAAGTTTTGGTTTTAAATTATATCAATTAGAACAAGTTTATAATTCAAAAGGAGAGCAAGCTTTTAATGATAGAAAAGAGAATTTAATTGCTGGTTTTGAAGAAGCCTATAAAAATTTCAATCCAGATGTTGACGAAAAAGTTTTCGAACAATTAATTACATTATATTCAAATAAATCTCCGTTTACTCCTGCATTACTAAAAAAAGAAAATTATAGTAAACTTAGTGCTGATATTTACAAAAAATCAAAACTAACATCATATAATGGAATAAAAGATTTATTAAAAGGCGATGCTAAATCTGTGATTAAAAGCCTTAATAAAGATAGTGGTTATGAATTAGTAAAAACTATTGCTGATAATTTCTATGCTAATGTAGCTCCTAAATATGATGAATTAAACACTAAAATAGCAGCTTTACAAAGAGATTACATGAAAGCGCAATTAGAACTTTTCCCTGATGCTCGCTATTTCCCTGATGCAAATAGTACTTTAAGAGTAACGTATGGTAAAGTAAAAGGATATAGCCCAAATGACGCTGTTTATTATCAGCCTGTAACACATTTAGAAGGAATAATGGAAAAATATATTCCTAATGATTATGAATTTGATGTTCCTACTAAATTAATTGAACTTTATAAAGCCAAAGATTATGGTCAATATGCCGACAACGGAAAAATGCCTGTTTGTTTTATAGGAACAAATCATACAACAGGAGGAAATTCTGGTAGTCCAGCGATAGATGCTAATGGAAATTTGATTGGTTTAAATTTTGACAGAGTATGGGAAGGAACAATGAGCGATATTCATTATGATCCAGAAATTTGTAGAAACATAATGGTTGATATTCGCTATGTATTATTTATTATTGATAAGTATGCAAATGCAAAAAATCTCATTGATGAAATGAAATTAGTTCACCCTAAAAAAGGAAATAAAAAATCTAGAAAGAGAAAATAATTTTCTCTTTCTAGATTCGTCATCTAACCCCTTGAAAATGACCCAAAAACCTTACTGAAAAAAAAATAAAAAAAAAGTCAAAAAAAATTTTGACAAGTCAAAAATTTTATATCTTTGCTTCGAATTAATAATTAACCTTTTTATAATTTAGTAAGATGAAAAAAGTTGTTTTAAGTTTAGCATTAGTTGCTATGATGTTCGTTTCTTGTAAAGAAACTGCTGAGAATGTAGAAGCTACAACAGAAGAAACAGTTGAAGCTGTTGAGCCTACTGTTGAAGAAGTAGTTGAAACTGTTGAAGTTGCTGCTGATTCTACTGCTGCTACAGTTGAAGAAACTGCTACTGAAGTAGTTGAAGAAGTTAAAAAATAATTTCTAGCTATAGCTAACAGAAAAAATTAAAGCTCCAACTAAGTTGGGGCTTTTTTATTGCTCCATTTCTTCAAAAATATCTGGAAAAATATCCTCTCCTGATGAAAAATCTAAAATTTCAGCTAAGTGCCCATATTTCACAATTTCATCTATTCCTTTTTGCAATAATAATTGAGTTGTGTATTTTCTACTAATAGCAATTTGCTTCTCATCTAGAATAATCCTGAAGAAAAATTTTCCGTTTCCAGAACGAAATTTCATATAGACTAACTTATCTAAATTTTCTTGTAGCCTTACTATCTCTTCTTCACATTCAAATCGCAATTCAAAACTATTACTAGTAAAAATAGTTTTTCCTTTTCTTGAAGTCAATTCATATTTATAAGTATCATTTAATCTTTTACTTATTACAAAAGTGGCCATAAAGTTATTTAGTTAATTGCAGTGCCGCAAAATACCATTTTGTATCCAAGTACAAAACAACTTTTAAAAGAAGTTATCAAGAAAACTCCATCAGTAAATTAATAAATACAATTAAGTAACTTTTCATTTTATTCCCTCTCCACAACATTAGTATATACTTATATGTAAAGCCTGTCATTAAAAAAATCGAAATCAGATAGAAATTACAACATTCTACTTACCCATACAAATATTCCTATGACAAGCTCATATTCTTTCAACCTAAACTATTATACTTATTTACAGCAAAACATAAGATTTCTGTAGCGCAAAAAAACAAATTATCTAATTAACTATTTGTCCCTTACACTAAAAAAGGGGAAATATCCGCTATAATTTACAGGCACAAGCCTCTTTTAATCAATTATTTACGTAATTATCTTTACATAATTAAGACGTAAGCCGAAAAGTCAACAATAGAGTAGGCAATCTAAAAACTTTAAAAAATGAAAATTAAAACAATCAGCTTAATCGTAAGTCTTGCATTGGGAGTACTTATACTGTCGCAATGCAAACCTAAAAAATCATTGTTGTACAATGAAACAGGAAATTATTTGGTTGATGGAAACTTCCTCATCCAAAACACAAAAGAAATCTCTTCGGGAGATATTGACAAATTACTGTCTTTAAACAAAGAATATGCCGATCGCATTCAAGGAGCAGCGTTTCTATCCTATATTGTGCATACGCAACGAATTCAGTTCCTTCAACGAATTCAAAAACTAGATAGAATATCCAGAATTCAAAAAATCAATTTTATCCATAAAGGCTGTTTCGAAAAAGCAGAACTTAATTGGGCTCAATTTGGTAATCTAAAAGACCAATTAGATCTTATTCTAGACAAATACAAACCCACATTAATCAATGGAAATGTATCAATTACAAACAATCGAATTGCAACTAGAGCTACTAAAATGAGCGACAAAGATATTTCTACCTTATCAAGTCTTTCTATTTATGGTCTTAGTGATGCTAACATTTGTGGAGACTTTATGGGAATTAACAAATTTTCAAGAATCTTATTTAGAGTAAATACCGTGACACCTGATAGAGATTTACAAACTCGTTTAAATGGCATAATCAAACAATACCGTTAAAAACACCACATAAGACTGGTGCAAACCAGTCTTATACTTTAAAACACTACATCATGAAAAGAAAAGCACAATTAGCTGGCATTTTTACAGTTATTCTATTAGTTTTCACAGTAGGATTAAAAGGCACATTTGATGGTTACTATGGATTTTATTATTCTGAGAAAGAATATAAAAAACCACTAGCATTTACTCTTTCAGAAGAAATAATTAAGCTAAAACCTGTGAGCATGTTTCTATCTTATACCGGTTTCGATACAGGATATAGTTTCTTTGCTCCAAATGTAGCCAGTGACTTTGTTTTATTATTTGAATTAACAGATAAAGAAGGCAATACAATTGAAAATAGAATTATGCCTACGTTTAAAAACAAAGAAAGTATCACTAGATATACTTCCGTATATAATATGTTTCTAGATAAGATTTCTACTGAAGGCGGCACAATGAAAGACACTAAATACCAACAATACTTAGACATCATCATCAAACAAATTGCTGTTTCTGTAAAAAAAGAAAATCCAAATACCAACAAAATCATAGCTAGACTATATCTATATCATTATCCTGATTTAAAAAGTTATAAAGAAGGAGAAAAATCAGAAAGACTTATCCTTATTGGCGAATACAAATAAATATACAAATGAAAAAACTATCAAAATTTTACAACAAAATTGAAGGCTTTTTCTTCGATTCTTCGAATAATACCGAATTCTTATCCTTTTTTAGAATTGCCGCTGGAATAGTTATATTATTGCACTTCATATCAATATTTAATGATTTCGATCTGTTCTTTTCTAGTAAAAGCATAATCCCTTCAGATATCATGGCCACTTTTAATCAAGATTGGCAATTAACTTTCCCCATACTAGTGAAACAGATAGAAAGCATAGGAATCTCAGAAGCAACCACAATTATGATTACTAAAACTGCATATATCTTATTATCTATATGTATCATTATCGGTTTCTTTTCAAGAATTAGCGCTTTTATCCTTCTCTTTATTCAAATTTTATTAATGAAAGGAAGTACCTTTTTTATTTATGGCGCTGACTTTTTCACCAGTATGTCTCTATTTTACTTAATTTTATTTCCTTCCGATGCTTATTTTTCCATTCGTCATTTTTTTAGACCCAATAAAAAGAAAGAATATAATTATATGCCTGTAAAACGACTTTTCCAAATACACATTAGCATTGCTTATTTTTTCTCAGGTTTTGACAAGCTACTAGGATTTAACTGGTGGAATGGTGAATCTATCTGGAAAGCCATTCATTTACCTTATGCCAATAGAGATTTTAATTTTGACTTTTCATGGATGGCTGACCACTCTTATATTCTTGTTATCATAGGCTGGTCTACTATAATAATAGAAATGTGCTATCCTTTGTTTGTATGGATTCCAAAGACAAGAAGATTATGGGTCACTTTAACTATTTCAATGCATATCGGAATTGCTTTAGTACTAAATCTATACTATTTTTCAGCCATTATGATTGTGTGGAATCTAACAAACTTCTATTTTGAAAACCCAGCTACAGTTACCAGCAAACATTCCATTTTTAATTTTTTGCAACGTAATAAAAAGAACACATTGACACTAACTTGATTTTAACATCAATTAAAAACCATTTTACTTTCAGACTTTTATGATATATACATTTCCAAATATTCAAATTTGCTTTCTGTAAATAAGTAAAACACATTACACTAAACAAAAACGACTTGAAGATATTATCCTGAAGCACCAAATCAAAGTAACTCTGGAGAGAAGCCCACACCTCTACTTTTGAAAACTAACAGAAACAAAAAAAGCTCCAAACATAGTTTGAAGCTTTTTGTACTCAAGGCGGGACTTGAACCCGCACGGGCATTACTACCCACTGGATTTTAAGTCCAGCGTGTCTACCAATTCCACCACTCGAGCAAATATTATTGGTATTATTTAATAATATATTTCTTTTTTTAAGAACTTGCAACAAGATTATTACCTTATTGCGAGCGCAAATATAAAACTTATTTCTTTCTCCTCCAACCTTTCTTTACAGAAACTTATTTTTTTCTATAAATAACAACTTATAAAATATCCAGTCAGTATTTTTATTTTATTTTTTAACTTTTATTTATGCAAATAAACTATTTTTTAACAAGAAAAAACAATATTTTTGAATAAAACAAGGTAAAAGCTCAACAACCTAAAAAAGTAAGCAAAAATTAAACTTTAAAAACATGAAAAACTTATTAAGACTAAAAGATGTTTCAGAATTAAGCAAACAAAACCAAAAAGCAATTGTTGGAGGAGGTCCAATCAAAGCAATCTGCCCTCCAGAACCACCTGTATGCCCAGAAGAAGACCCAAATTGTCAAGAACTAATTGATTACATAATTTGCGTAAATAGATAAAAAAAATAGGCTACTTTAATAAGTAGCCTATTTTTTTTATCTATTTACAAGTTGAATTTAAGCACGTTACTTTTCAAAAAAACTCTATTTCAGCATCATTTCTACAATTATATTTCTTTAAAACTTTTAGAAACAAAAAAAGCTCCAAACATAGTTTGAAGCTTTTTGTACTCAAGGCGGGACTTGAACCCGCACGGGCATTACTACCCACTGGATTTTAAGTCCAGCGTGTCTACCAATTCCACCACTCGAGCAAGTATTTTTATTGATAGTAGAGCGAAAAACGGGGTTCGAACCCGCGACCTCGACCTTGGCAAGGTCGCGCTCTACCAGCTGAGCTATTTTCGCGTTTTGCGTCTTTTAAAGAACTTCACAACACTTGTTCTGTATTGCGAGTGCAAATATAAAACATATTTTTATATCTACAAGAGTTTTTTTAATAAAAAGAACAACTTTTTCACAACGTTTTGATTACGAATAAATTATTTTTTAACCAGCATTCTTTTTATTTCATTTAACTTCATTAAGGCTTCAACAGGAGTTAAAGTATTAATATCAATATTTACAATTTCTTCTTTTATTTCTTCTAAAAGAGGATCATCTAAATTAAAAAAACTTAATTGCAATTCTTCTTCAGTTGCTATTTTTGTTCCACTTAATTCGGCTCCTGAATGGTCTTTTTCTAATTTTTTTAAAATTTTCTGAGCTTTTTGAATTACTGTTTGCGGCATTCCTGCCATTTTTGCAACATGAATACCAAAACTATGTGCACTTCCTCCTTTTACTAATTTTCGAATAAACAAAACAGTATCTTTCAATTCTTTCACAGACACATTATAATTTTGAATTCGGTCAAACAAAACTTCCATTTCATTTAATTCATGATAATGTGTTGCAAATAAAGTTTTAGGTTTATTAGGATGCTCATGTAGATATTCTGAAATTGCCCAAGCTATAGAAATTCCATCATAAGTAGATGTTCCACGACCAATTTCATCTAATAAGACTAAACTTCTTTCGGAAATATTATTCAAAATAGAAGCTGTTTCATTCATTTCTACCATAAACGTAGATTCTCCCATTGAAATATTATCACTAGCTCCTACTCTAGTAAAAATTTTATCCACTACACCCATTCTAACATTTTCTGCTGGCACAAAACTTCCCATTTGAGCCAAGAGTACAATCAATGCTGTTTGACGTAATATAGCAGACTTTCCAGACATATTTGGCCCTGTAATCATAATAATTTGCTGTGTTTCTCTATCCAAGAAAACATCATTTGAAATATAAGGCACTCCTATTGGCAATTGTTTTTCAATTACTGGATGACGTCCTTCTTTTATTTCTAAATCAAAACTATCATCTAAAAAAGGTTGGGAATAATTATTTTCGATTGCCAATTGTGTAAAGGAATTTAAACAATCTAATTGAGCTATTAAACTAGCATTATGTTGAACAGGTTTAATATATGTACTCATCCAATTTACCAATTGTTCAAACAATTGATTTTCTAATTGCTGAATTTTATCTTCTGCCCCTAGAATTTTAGCTTCATATTCTTTTAATTCTTCTGTTATATAGCGTTCAGCACTAACTAATGTTTGTTTTCGAATCCACTCTGTTGGTACTTTGTCTTTATGCGTATTTCGAACTTCAATATAATATCCGAATACATTATTAAACGAAACTTTCAAAGAAGGAATTCCAGTACGCTCGCTTTCTCTTCTCTCTAAATCTTCTAAATATCCTTTTCCTTTTGAAGATATTGCTCTTAATTCATCTAACTCTTCATTTACTCCTACCGCTATTGCATTCCCTTTGTTTACATGAACTGGAGCATCACTATGTATCGTGTTTTTAATTTTTTCTCTTAATAATTCACAAGCATGTAGACTATCTCCTATTACTTTTAACGCTTCATTTTTACTTTGCAATGCTATTTCTTTTATTGGAATAATTGCATTTAATGAATCATTTAAATACGTAACTTCTCTAGGTGATATTTTGCCTGTTGCTACCTTAGATATTAAGCGTTCTAAATCTGAAATTTGCTTAATTTGGTATTGTATTTTTTGTAAAACTTCTGGATTATCTTTTAAATAAGCTACTACTTCATGACGATTTTTAATCTTACTTGCGTCTTTCAATGGTAATGCTAGCCATCTTTTTAACAAACGTGCTCCCATTGGCGAAAGTGTTTTATCTATAACATCTAAAAGAGTAACCGCATTAACGTTTGTAGAATGGTATAACTCAAGATTTCGAATAGTAAAACGATCCATCCAAACGTAAGCATCTTCTGCAATACGTTGAATATTTGTAATATGTTGTATTTTGTTGTGCTGAGTTTCTGATAAATAGTACAAAACAGCTCCAGAAGCAATAACACCTTCTTGTAATTCTTCTATTCCAAAGCCTTTAAGCGAATTAGTCTGAAAATGTTTTGTTAAGGTTTCAATTGCATAATCTTCTTTATAAATCCAATCTTCTAAAAAGAAAGTATGAAAATCTTCTCCAAATGTTTCTCTAAATTGTGTTTTATTCTGTTTTGGAACTAGAATTTCACTTGGATTGAAATTTTGCAATAATTTATCGATATATTCTTCGTTTCCTTGTGCTGTTAAAAACTCTCCTGTTGAAACATCTAAGAATGAAACTCCTAAGTTTTTTTTACCAAAATGAACCGATGCTAAAAAATTGTTTGTTTTAGAGTGCAACACCTCATCATTCATCGACACTCCAGGTGTAACCAATTCAGTTACGCCTCTTTTTACAATAGTTTTGGTCATTTTTGGATCTTCTAATTGGTCACAAATAGCCACTCGAAGACCTGCTTTAACTAATTTAGGCAAATACGTATTTAATGAATGATGTGGAAAACCTGCCAAAGCAGTTTCACTATCTGAGCCAGCTCCTCTTTTTGTTAAGGTTATTCCTAAAATTCCTGCTGCTCTAACTGCATCCTCTCCAAAGGTTTCATAAAAATCTCCTACACGAAATAACAAACAAGCATCAGGATATTTTACCTTTATCCCATTGTATTGCTTCATTAATGGAGTTTCTTTCTTTTCTTTAGTTGAAGATGTTTTTTTAGCCACAATATTTGTTTTTTAGTACTGTTTGCGAAGGTAAGAAATTCAATCGCAATCGCAATGCCTAAAAAATATGCTTATTTTAATTTAGCACATGTTCTTTCCTTATTCTTTCTAAATCTGTCTTATTCAGAAATTGATAATTATAAAAAACACCTTCAATATTTTGCAATGTATTTAAGTTTTTCAAAGGATTTTCGTTTAGCAAAATAAAATCGGCAGATTTTCCTTCTTCAATTATACCATAAGTAGCATCATTAAAATAATCGGCAAAATTCACCGTTGCTGCTTTCAAAATAGCATAATTAGAAAGTCCTGCTTTTTTATACAATTGCATTTCTGTAAAAACACTAAACCCTGGAATGGTGTATTTTGAGCTACTATCTGGACTTAACAAGAGCTTAATCCCTACTGCATCTAATTGTTTCAATACCATTAGCCTTTCTTCCATTTCTTTTCCATAGAACGCTAATTCTTTTTCAATAGCTTCTTTTCCTGTTTTTTCTCTATATAATTTCGTTTTTTCTACCCATTCTTCTTTTGTCTTTTCATCATAAAACTCCATACCTGGAATTTTAACAATATCATCTAAATTGAATAAACCATATGCTATTTGATACCACAATAATGTAGGACAAACATAAATATTGTTCTCTTTTAATGCTTTAACTCTACTTTCAAGCTTCTTCGGCTCTCCTACTAAACCTCCTAAATGTTCGATAGAATTAAAACTTGATTTAAAAATAATTTCATCCTCAATCACTATCCCTTTTGGATTACTTATAAAATGTCCTGCTATTTTCATATCGTAAGACTTACAAATACTATCGAATTTTATAAAAAGATCCTGATTTTTAATACTCATCATTTTTACAATGTCAAATTCATCTCCTTTTGCTGTTTTCACATAGGCCATCATTTGCTCTTCCGTTATATCATAATTTCTACTTATAGGCGGAGATGAGAGGTATAATTTTGGTGCCATTATCTCTTTTGAATTGTATTTGTCTCTCCATTTTTTATGTTCCCAAGTTCCTCGCATAGAACGCAATTTAGTTACACCATTCATCAGGTTTAAATCAAAAAAGCGTTTTAAGTCTTTCTCTTCTTCTGGCAAATGAACGTGTGCATCAGCTAATGATGGCATTATATATTTATCTTCTCCATCAATAATTTCCTTAGCTTTTATTCTTGATCTTCCCGATTTTGTAATGCTTATAATTTTACCATTCACAATGAAAACATCTTGATTTTTAATTATAGTTTCTTTATTCATAGGTATAATAGAAACATTTTTAACAACATAGTCTGCTGTTTCCTTTTGAGAAAATGCAATTTGACAAATTAATACTAACGAAAGTTTTAAAAAATTTCTCATTGATTTTATTTAATTGATTTTAATACTATAGCTATTCTTATTTATTCTTTTCGTTTTACTTGATACGGATAAGTTTCATAAAAAATTTGATCTTCATTTATGGTGTATCCGTTTATAAAATCATTTTCCGATTCTTCAAAAACAAGTTTAGATTCTTCTTTTCTTCCTAATTGTGCCAAACAGATTCCTTTGTAAAACTTCACATCTGAAAACTCAGGATATTGCTCTAATGATTTATCAAAAATTGAAATGGCTTCATTCCATTTTTTTTGTTCATAAAGCGTTATACCATAATAAAACAAATCTAAATAATGTGCTGCTTTGTATTTTGAAATCTGATCTTCTATATCAGCTTTAAAGATAGTTGCTGCTTTTTCAAACTCATTCAATTGCAAATAGCTTAACGCAATATGAAAATCGTAAGTATGATCCATCACATAGCTATTTCCTCTCATTATTTTACATCTTTCAAAATCTAGAATTGCTTCTTTATACGTTTTTGCAAAAATACATTTGATGAATCCTCTATAATCTAACCATTTTTCTTCGTCTAGCTTTACTGCTTTATCCAAAAACACCATTCCTGCTTCATACTTTCTGGTTTTAAATAAAGGCATTGCTTTTTGTTGCCATAAATAAGCAATTGTAGAATCTTTTTCCAAGCCAGCATCTAGGCATTCTTGCCATTGTGCCATTTGATAATAATAATTGTATTTCGTAGCGCAATTAGCATAATACTCATCAATAATTGCTTGTTGTTGCTCTTTTTTAGATTGAATTGAGTCCGTTTGCGAAAAAGAAATTATTATACCATATAAGAAAAAAAATAGTGTTAGAAATTTTTTCATAATTTATTTTTGAGCAATATAGAAAACTCCTTTTCTTATTTCTGTTATTGACTTGTTAATAATTGTTATTTAAAATTTTAAAACTTAAAATCAAAAAAATATCTTTGCACCATGAGAAAGTTAGCCAACGCAGAATTAGACAGAAAGAACATAGAAGAATTTAAAGAAGCTGAAAAAACACCTATTATTGTTGTTTTAGACGATATTAGAAGTTTACATAATATTGGTTCCGTTTTTAGGACTTCTGACGCTTTTTTAATTGAAAAAATCTATTTGTGTGGTATTACTGCTGTTCCTCCTAACAAAGAAATTCACAAAACAGCACTTGGAGCCACTGAAACGGTAACTTGGGAATATGCTAAAGATGTTTTAGAGGTTATTACTAAGTTGAAAGAAGAAAAAGTAAAAATCTATTCTATTGAGCAAACAGAAAAAGCAGTAATGCTTAATGATTTTACTGTAGCAAATAATGAAAAATATGCTTTAATTTTTGGTAATGAAGTGAAAGGTGTTTCGCAAGAAGCCATTAACGAAAGCAATGGAGTGATTGAAATTCCACAAGTGGGCAGCAAACATTCTTTGAATATTTCGGTTAGTGCTGGAATTGTTATTTGGGATTTGTTTCAGAAATTGCAATAAGATTAAAATAGTTTGAACTTAAAAAAACCTCTTTTAAAAAAATTAAAAGAGGTTTTTTTAAGAAGTTACTGTTAAAACTTTATTTATAACTCTATTAAAACCGAACGACCGTTATAACCTACTGCTATTATTTTTGTTTCAGAAATAAAAGTTACATCATTCCATCCCGCTACTACAAAATCGTGTTCTACACGACTCCATGTATTTCCATTATCTTTAGAAAGCATTAAGAATTCTGGGTTACTTAAATCATTTGCTTTATTTCTTCCTACAATACAAATTGCTTCGCCTTTATAACTAAGTCTTGATATACGATTATTAAAATCTGTATCCACTAAATTCCAAGTTTCTCCATTATCTATAGTTTTATATAACTCTCCTAGTTCTGAACTGCCATTAATTACTCCATTATTTCCCACTAAAAATCCCAAACTTCCCACAATATTTACATCAGTAGTTTTAATATTCCCTGAAATAGTATTTTTATTCCAAGTATCTCCTAAATCTGTACTTCTAAGAATCGTACCATTATTCCACAAACCACCTGATATCAAAATAGTATTTGTAGATGAAAATTCAATACTTGTAAGTTGATTATCTATTAAAAGACCGCTTAAAACAGTATCACTTTCTGTTGCATCAACCCAAGTATTTCCTGCATCAATTGTTTTATATAATACTCCATTTGCATTTTTAGACCCAACAATATATCCTGTATTAGTATTTGAAAAATTAATATGAGACATAAAAAAATCATCTGTCGCAATTTCTATTCTTTCCCAAGTAGTTCCCCCATCAATTGTTTTTAAAATAAAATTAGCCGTTGTTGTAACATAAGCAACTGTAGGTGACGCTGCATACACACTAATTGCATAAAATCCTGTATCAGAATATATTGAATTCCATGTTACACCTCCATCTGTAGTTTTCAATATAATTGCCGTGTCATTTGCAGCATTTAATGTTACGTCTCCTCCTACAATATAGCCTACTGTTTCATTAGCAAAATATACAGCGTTTAATTCCTTATTTGTATTGGTAACTATTGTAGCCCCTACGATACTTGTTGATGTCCCTCCATCTGTATCTCCATTATCTGTTTCAATACTGTTATCTGACGAGCATGCACCAAATAGTAAAGGAATTAATACTAACTGTAGAATCGTTTTTTTATTCATTTTATTTATCTTATTTTATTAGTTCAAGAAATATTGGTTTATTCTTACAAAAATAAATTATTATTTTAATAAAGCAATTTGATTTATACATCATAAGAATATTCATATTTTCTTAAAGTATTATCACTGTTTGTTTTCCAAAAAGTCTCTGAAATATTCCCATTGAATAGAGCAGTTGCTTTTTCAGGATCATTATAATTGATTTTAAAAGCAAATAAATCGTCCTCAGTGGTAATGTCATTAATACTTTTCAGCCAACCTCTTACGTTGTAAGTACAATCTACTTTTTGGAGTCCTATAGCACTTGGGCTTACATTGGTGCCACCTACTTTTTTACTGATCAATTGTCCTAGTTCATCATAGATATTTTGGGTAATAAGCTGTTCTGGCAGACTGTTTATTTGTTGTTTGTGTTGGGTTACACATGTGTACAATATCAGCCTGTAAAAATGTCCCTGAAATTAGAGAGTATTTCTTAAAAAAAGTTGCAGAAGGAAAAAACAAAATGTTAGTGAAAAATAAATTGGTTCACAAAATATGTGCTTGTGTAAAACAAGGAAATTATATGAAAAATCTTTTTAAAAAAAAATGAAATTTCCCTTGCTTAAATCATAGTAATCTTTAACACACAATATCTTAGTTTTTATCATTTTAAGGCTTTATATAACAGGAAAAGGAACGCAATATTGCGTTCCTTTTCTATCCTTTTCTTTAATTAAACTTTGTTTATCATTGGATTAGCAATTATAAAAACAGGCATCACTAACTTTGAAATATTACCTAAATACGCACTTATGCTTGATTTTATCTAAAAATCATTTTTTTGATATTAGCAAAATACAAGCTAATTTAAAATAATACTCTATATTAATTTATCCGATTTTCGAATACATTGAAACATTTTATAATACAAACAGAAGGCATAAACAATTAAATAATTTAACTATTTTAGAGTATCAAAAATTAATCAATAACAATTTAAAAATGGCAGCTTAGGGTCGATTAAAATTTGTCCACTTTTTTCTAGGAATTCCATACCGAATTGACAGACCTGTAGATTTTGAAACTGAATTGGGTGATTTCTTAGAAAATCCAATTGATTAATTCCAAAATCGATTTTATATAAATGAAAAATCCTAAGCTTTACACTTAGGATTTTCTGTTTTATAGTCTAACCCTTTTAGCAATCACAACCTCAATAAACTCATTTAAGACCTTTTAAATCGTTGGAATGATTGTGTATTGGTTTTATGTTTTGGTGATGTCTATGGGCTTTGTAATGGCTTTGTGGATTGAGGCGAAACGGTTAGGAATCGCCTTTTATTTATTTCCTAAATGACTTTGATACATTACCGTCAATTTTGTACTTTTGATTTTCTCTATTATAAAATCTTATTCTATAACTTTAAGATATGTTTAAAAATTTTTATTTAAAATGCATTACCATAACATTTATTTATTATTTACTAACAAGTGGATTAAGTATATTGTTATATCTAACACTTGGGCGATATTTATTCTTTGAATATCCTAATTATTTGGATATAATTGAAACTATCGTTTATGTCATAATTTTAATCATAATTTTCTTTTTTTTAAAAAAAACAACAAAGACATCTTTATCTAAAGATGTGGAAAAAAATAGCTTAATTAAAATAATATCAATTATTTTTACAATTGCAATTATTTATCGGATTATAATCGACCCATTGTATAGAATAAATATTATTACAGGACAATCTAGTTATCCAACTATTACAGAGCAATTTATTCCAACTAGTAAAAAAATTATTACCTTTTTAAATTTTGTAATTTTAATTCCCATAATTGAAGAAATTGTTTTTCGAAAAATAATTCTTAAATCATTATCAAAGCACCAAAAAACATTAAATTCCCTTTTTATATCAAGTTTTTTGTTCGCTTTAGTACATATAAATTTTTACCCTTTTTCTTTTGAATATGTTAGTTTTATTAATGCATTTTTAATTGGTCTTATAGCAGGAGTTATTTATTTGAAATTTGGGTTGTTATTTTGCATAACGTTCCATGCTTTTTTTAATCTATCATGGTTTATTCTAAATTTAATTTATTATAAAGAATATTGGCAAGGTATTATTTTATTGGATTTCAATTTCATTTATTGGCTTATTATTATGATTGCTTTTTTTTCTGGGATTATTATTCTTTACAAATCAAAAGTATTTAAATGACTTATAGTTATTTACGTCTTTTTACACTATTAAGCGTTTTCTTTCTAAACTCATTCAAACTCTTCATACTATCAATTTGTTTTTGTTTTTCTTTAGCTTGTGCTTTTGGAGTTTCATATTCACCTCTAAGGTAATATCCAAGTTGGGCTTTCCCAACATTAACACCTGTACCTCCTGCCCTAGGGTCTACAGGTGAGTCAGGTTGTATGGTATTTATTGCACCTTCAATATGTTTCTTCTTATAGTCTCCATACTCATTTAAAGAATCCATCTGACCTTGTGTTTTCGCAATATCTCTATCTGTATTAGCTATAGCCTCTTTATGCGCTTCAATAGAGCTATTAAGTTCCATCTCACTTTTTGTATTTTGAACAATTGCATTGACTTGTTCTGGAATAGCAACAGTATCTCCAACATCAACTTTAGACTTTTCAACTCCGTCAACATCGATATATGTCCCCATATTTTGACCTTCTGAATTATGCTTGTAAGTATTAGCTAGTACTTCTTTTGCTCTTTCAAAAGTAATGCCAGCATCTTTAGCTAATGTAGAAGCACTGTCTCCTGCTTCAGCAGTATATGTACCGTCTCCATTTTTAATCCAATCGTTTTGTTCTGCTTGCATTCCATCAGGGTCTACAAAATACATAGGATTGTTATAAGCGTAGTTATATGGTGTCCATCTTCTACTATTCTCCGCCAGTGGGTCAATATTCATCCATCTACCCAAAGCAGCATCATAATTCCTTGCACCATAGTCGTACATGTTAAGCCCTAACTCGTCTTGCAGTTCCTTGCCATTATATTTATACTGGTAATTAGGTTGAGAATTAATAACAGCGCTATTAGCGTGTTTCAGTCCAAAAGGATAATAATGATTTTCCTCTAGTATCGCAGATACAATATGGTCTTCACATRGTGGYGGATTTTCATCTATTTGTGGTGGACAATATTGTTGCAATTCACGACCTAATCTACCATTTCCATCAATGTCACTATAACTCACTCTTACATTTCCTAAATGATCGGTATAGTTAAATACATACCTATAATTCCCTTGATCATATTTTACATAACCTTCTGCATGTGGGAAAAACTCTAATCGACTATTCTTATACTGAAAACCCGATAAATATGTGGTTGTAATTGTTACAGGCGAAGGGAAAGGATTTGTCCAGGTTGCTTCTGGCGTCGATGTTACTCTTTTTTCTACTTTTACTCCTGTCGCATTGTAAATATACGTAATTTTTTTATTCACATCATTGTTAAAAACAATTTCGGTAGGCAAATTCAAATGATTATAAACAATAGCTGTTATGTCTTTGTTTTTGTCTTTTGTTAAGTTACCGTTATTATCATAAGTATAATCGTTGTCGGTATTAATACCATCTTTAAAACCTTGTGGGTTTGCTTCATAATCAATAACTTTTACCAATTGATTTCGTTTTTCCAARTCATAGAAATATTCTAAATTGTCTATGTGAAATGCATAATCAGGGGTATCGGTAGCACTGTATCTATTTAAAGTTATAATATTTCCATTTTTATCGTAGGTCAAAGCTTCTTTATAAGCATCAGGTGCTGTTGCTGCTCCTCCTACTTTTGAATAGTTAGCGTCTAACAATCGATTTAAGTTGTCATAAGAATATTTATATTTTCTTAAAGTATTATCACT
>NZ_JYGZ01000009.1:0-1325 GCF_000967805.1 Flavobacterium sp. 316 | reverse complement strand
TTTTGGGTAATAAGCTGTTCTGGCAGACTGTTTATTTGCTGTTTGTGTTGGGTTAAACGATCTTGTGGGGAATAGCTAAAACGATCGGTAACGGTTATTGCTGTAGCATTGGTGTCGTATTTATGGGTGGTAATGGTATATTCGGTTTTTCCAGCCCAATCCAGTTTGGAATCTACTTGTGTAAATCCGCCTAAATGGTTTGAAGTATAAACACGCACAGGTCTATAACGATCATCGTACAAAGTGTAGCTAGTTTCCCCTTTAAATTCTCCTCCACTAGTTAAAACTCTTGTCCACAAACCTGTTGGCAATCCTTTTACATTGCTAGCTATGGTTTGCCCTTCTATTTGGGTTGGAAGATTTGGAGCATTTGGATAAGCATAATCATCATAATAATTAACCGTTAACAAGTAGAATCCAGTTGTAGGGAAAGTGGTATTCGTATATCCTGTAGAAATATAATTTATGGTTTCATTTCCCTTGGACTCACTAATGGTAGACTGATTGTTGTATAGATCTTGCATTTGCTTTCTTCCATTCGAATTAGGATAAGTAGCACTATACCAACCTGTATAAGCAACTCTACTGAATAAGTCATATTTAGTAATCATCCAACCTATATTTGGGTCTCCACTAAAAGGAGCAAAAGCAGGTCCGGTAGCTACAGGTCGATCTAGTTTGTCATAAATAATAAATTCCCATTGTTTACCTGGTAATTTCTTTTCTACTAATCGGTTGCGAGAATCATACTTGTATTGATAGCCTAGATTATCCAAATTAGCCTGACTGGCAATGCCTTCTGCTAATGGTGGGATCACATAGGTAAGGTTACCAAATTGATCGTAAATGTAATAGGTTTCGTGTGGATTACCATTGTTAAAAGTACGTTTTAATACCACTTGTCCTTCTTTGTCTTTGTATTCTTCGGTGGTATTGTCCTTTGGATGAGTTTGTGTCGATTTCCAGTTTTCATCTTTGGTAATAGTAACATATAATTGTGCTGGAGCATAATAGCCTAAATCTTGAATACTAATGGTGTATAAGCCTAARGYAGCATTCCATGTCGCATTGGCCTGATAGGAACGTACATCGTTTGCTAGGTTGGTGTCGTATTCCAATTTTATTTCTTTGCCTTGTCCCATTGCCCAAGGATCACCTGGAGCAGCTTGYTTRAACACTCGGTTTAGTGGGGAAGCTTCTARTTCTTTTTCGCTATATGGATTGCCTGTAATATCAAAAGCGGGATTACCTGTTTTTGAAGGATCAAGTATGCCATAAAAATTCATTACTGAAGCTTGGGCAGTCGGATCGTAATTTAAACTAGG
>NZ_JYGZ01000008.1:42632-201404 GCF_000967805.1 Flavobacterium sp. 316 | reverse complement strand
ACACTACTTAAAGCCGTTCTAAAAGCTTTACCCACTTTTGCCGAACCTCCAAACTCGGCATTGTTCTCTCTTGTTCTCACAAAGTTTGCACCTGTTGCAATCCTTTCTTTTGTGGGTCCTCCAGCTGTTCTAGCAAGATACTCACCATTAGAAGTATAAAAACTCATACCCCCAATATTACCAACTAACTTGATAATCCCTTTTTGCTTACTCATAATTACAAAATTTAAAGGTTAATAAAAATAGGTAGTCTTGGTATCATATAGCTTGTTCTTTAGTAAGCATTAACAAGTTACGTGCCAAAAAAGTAAGAAAATAAGTTAAAAAAAAGATAAAAAAATAATGACCAAATACAGGCGATAAAACAAAAAAAGTACTATTTTTGGGCTACGTTCTTACAAGGAGTAAACCTGTTTTTGTAAAAAAAGAGACCTAGAAAAAAGGAAAAAGAGGACATTTTTTGAAGTTATGACATACTAGTATAAATACAACGGTAAAGAGTATCAAGATGAATTAGGGCTTAATATGTATGCTATGGATATGCGTCAATATGATCCAGCAATTGCAAGATGGGTAGCGCAAGACCCTGTTGTGCATTATGATTATTCTACATATAATTCTTTTGATAATAATCCAATATTTTTTGCAGATCCTAGTGGTGCGGATAGTGAAGTAGGAAATCGAAATCAAGAAGATGATTTACAAAAAAGGAAAATTGAAAACAGTAATATTGGTGGACGTATTAAAGACTATTTTGATAAAGAAACGGGCGAATTTTTAGGAAGAGGAGGAACTGATGACATTAAGTTCATTGAAAGAAAGTTTTGGGACCTTAATTTACTAGGCTTAGCAGATAATGATGCAACACAATTAAGTGACGAAGCTTTTAAAAATGTATTGCTTCACTATGTAGGGAAAACTGATAAGAAAATACATAGTAATTTTGAAATAAGAGTAAGAGAAAATACAGGTATATATACTGGATATGATGAAAAGTTAGATTTAGTATATCTAGCAATTAGTAAAGACAGAATAGGAAAACAAATAATAAATAGGTTTGATGCTATAAACATGCATGAACACGAATCATTTTCTCACGGAAATGATTGGAGAAAGTTATGGTTTACATATAAAAGACGTTACGATTCTTCTTCACAATCAGATTTTGATCTTTTTGAAAGTAATGCAACAAATTACCAAATAAAGACTTCAAGTTGGAAAAACACAAGTAAACAATGGAATAGTATTATATATGACCATTATGGGCATTATGTACCCTCTTCTTTGCAGAAAAAATATTTTCCTAATTATACTAATTAAATAACATGAAATCAATTTTTATATATTGCTTTTTAGCTTTTTTGGCTTTTTCCTGTAAGTCAACATATAATTGTATTAACAAAGTAACTTTTGAAAGAGAGAAAGATGGTCCTTCTCCTGATTTAATCACATTAGAAACTTTTTTATCTGAGGAATACGTAAAAAAAATTCCTACAAATAAGTTTCTTAATTTGAATTTTTACATAGATAAAAATAATTCTTTTTCAACCCATGATTGGCTAATAAAAAAAGAAGATAGTAATTACGTTTTTTATATAAGAACTACTTTCTTTAATAGAAAAAAGGGGTTCAAGGAAATTGATTTTTATGATTTAATAGATTCATCTAAATCCCTAAAAGTAGAAATAGTAGATAGAAATGATAAATTTATTTTTATGAAATGTGATTAATTATAGTAATGGGTAATGTTTCAGATTTAGTGATACAACTTTTATTGGAGATTAATAATTTGATAATCAATAAAAAAAATAGAAACAGGTATTAAAAAGGAACGCAATATTGCGTTCCTCTTCCTGTTATATAAAGCTCTTAAAACGAAGAAAATGATAAAAAAGTCGACCTCGTGTATCAGAATTAGTGATGCSTTTTTTACTTATAAAAATAGTTGTAGGCATCAATACTATTACCTATATTTACAATGCAACAGGGCAAAAAGTAAGCAAAATAGTGACCGAAAACAGCACCATAACCCAAACCAATTATTTAGCAGGAGGCTTTCAATATAAAAACAATGTATTGCAGTTTTTTCCGCATGCTGAGGGCTATGTAAAACATGAAGCAGACAATTACAGCTATGTTTTTAATTATACCGACCATTTAGGAAACGTAAGGGTAAGTTATAGTGATATTAACAACAGCAATATCATAGATGCTGATGAAATAGTGGAAGAAAATCAGTATTATCCTTTTGGACTAAAACATGCTAATTATAACATGAGTAGAAAAGCATATTACAAAAGTGGTGGAGATCTTGTCTTAGAAGAACCTTGCCCTAGTTGTCCTATTGATTTTAAATATAATTATAAATACAACGGTAAAGAACTGCAAGACGAATTAGGGCTTAACATGTATGATTATGGTGCAAGGAATTATGATGCTGCTTTGGGTAGATGGATGAATATTGATCCACTTGCGGAGCAAATGCGCAGACACTCTCCTTATAACTATGTCTTTAATAATCCTATTAGATTCATTGACCCAGATGGGATGGCTCCTGATACAGATTATGGGATTGTAAAATCAACAGGACAGATTAAACAAATTGGACCAACAGATAATAAACCAGATAGGTTATTTGCTTTAAATGATGATGGCACTAAAAATACTAGTGTTAATGCTATTACAGTTAATGACAAAAAGTTACTGCCAAGTTTGACTAAGGATAATTTCAGTGTTAAAACTCTTTGGGGAGTTAAAACTGGTGCTTCCGCTGTAACAAAAAGTAAAACAGATGCATTTAATGTGTTTCATTTTATGTCTACTAATTCTAATGTTGAACTTGGATTACAAGTACATAAGAATAGTAAATATTTAATAGCAAATAATCATAGTCCAAACACTGTGGGTAGTGTTACAGCTGCTACGGCGAATGGTTTGAACTCTGAAACATTAATAAGTGACTATCATACACACCCAAATAAAAATTACACTGAAACAGACGATAGAGCTTCAGGTATGATTGGAGATCAAGGTCATGCATCAGGCATAATTAATGATAGGACAATGAATCATAATATTCCTTATACTACAGAAAATATGCCTAAATTCTACATATTTAGACCAAATGTAAAACAACCATATATGTTTGAATATTCACCTTGGACACAGAAAAAGAATCCAAGAAATGTTAACTCTGGAAATGATTTAAAAAGATAAATGAAATGAAAAAGAATTTATTAATAATTATGTTTTTTATTTTAATATCATGTAAAAATGAAGACAATAATTTTTTAAATAAAGTATTAATAGAGTATCATGAATCTAAAAACAATTATACCAGTATGATTACTTTAGACTTTAATAGTTCTGAACTTTATTTATTAAAGATATATAACAATCAAAATAGTTTATTAAAAACTCCTGATGAATATGCAGAAAATAATGGTTCTATTTATAAAACTGAAGAAAAATTAGATGAAGATTTAAAAAGAATAAATTTAACAAAACAAGAAGTTGACGAATTGTTAGGAATAATTGAATCTTTTGAAAAAGAAGATTATAAGTCGAAAAAAGGGATTGGTTTTATTGATGGGGGCTTTGTTAATTATCATTTAGTATATAAAGAAAAAGTAGTTAATATAAAAAGAATTAATGATTCTAGTGATAAACAGGTTAGGTTTAATAATTTAGTATTTGATATAATAAAAAAGTCAAATATTGATTTAAAAAAAGATAATTAGTTTTATAAATATAATGGGAAAGAGTTTCAAGATGAATTAGGTTTAAATCTATACGATTATCAAGCTCGTAATTATGACCCAGCTTTAGGCAGATGAATGTTGATCCACTTTCGGAACAAATGCGTAGACACTCTCCATATAATTATGCTTTTAATAATCCAATGCGATTTACTGATCCTGACGGAATGGCTCCAGAGACAGATTATGGAGTAATTAAAAAAACTGGAGAGGTGAAACAGATAGGGCCAACGGATAATAAACCAGATAGATTATTTGCTTTAAATGATGATGGTACAAAAAACACAAAAGTTAAAGCTATTCAGTTAATGATAAAAAAATACTACCAAGTTTAAGCAATGCTTCTGAATTAACACAGGACGATGGTAGTGCAAAGCACAACCAAGAACCTGTTTATTATGCCAAAACTAATAATTCTAAAGATGTAATGAATGTGTTTAAGTTTTTATCAGATAATTCGCCTGTAGAATTCGGTTTATTAGGAAATAAAAAAACGAATGGGTTATAGGAACAATGAGAAGTAATACTGTTGGAGCAATGCTAGAAAAAGTTAAAGGATTTGATTTTAAAAACCTTACAACTCATATTCATTCACATGGAGAAAATAATCAACATGCCTTTAGACCATCAGGAAATGATGTGTATATAGCAAAACAAATTAGATCATTTAATCCTTCGGCTGCTGTTAATATCTATATGCCACAGTTGAATATGAAAAACTGGAATAAAGCTTTCCCTAATCAGAAGATTAACTACAATCCAGACAAAATGTATAAGGTTATAACAAATTAAATTTAATGAAAAACAAATGAAAAAAATATTTTTAATTTTGATTTTATCCTTTTTTGTCAATTGTAAGAGGAATACAGATTTTAATAATGAAGATTGTGTCTCACTTTTTGAAACTATTTTCTATAGCTCGAATTTAAAAGAAAATATAGAATCAGTTAATTTATTAAATAATAAAATTCTAAAGAGTGAACCATATTATTACAAAATAATCATTAGTGATAGTCTAAAGAATGGTGTTGATTATGATTTTAAATTATTAAGGGATAAACAAAGGACTCCAGATATTAATCAATTATCAATTTGTTATAAAACCAAAGATTCCATATTAATTAATAATATAATTGAAAAACAAGCAAATTTAGATAAATATTTAAATATCATTAATTTAAATGGAGATGAAATATTTACTGAGTTTTCAATAGAATCTAGTAAGTCTGGAAAAATGAATGTAGCGGAATGGAAAAATAGTATTAATTTATTAAAAGTCATTTTAAAAAAAATCACAGAAAAACAAATTATAAAAAATGAAGATAAACCTTTTAGGATGTTATTTATTCTTAAAGGAGATTGTTATTTACAACCAGGACCTCCTCCCAAATAAAGTATGTTAGTGATACAATAAGTAAAAAAGGCGAGCTTAACGGTTCGTCTTTCACAACCAAACCCATTATAAGTCACATATAAACCTCAAAGACCATAAACAATAACAAACTTATAAATGGTTTAAAAGGTCTTAAATGAGGTGTATAAGGGTTATGGGAGTATAATAGTTAAGTTAATAAGAATATAAAACCACTTCATTAATTTGGAGTGGTTTTTTAATTTAGTTTTATCAACTAAAACAATATAAAAAGGTTAATTTTTCTAAGCTCAATTTTTTTTTGAGTAAAGTTTAGCTTTCGACCATTTTAAATGTTTTATTCCTTTTTTTGTTCAATTTTTAAATTAGGAAAATGATCGATTTTACTTTTTAAGAATGTTTGTGGAATTGAATAACTTAATAATAATGTAAGTATAATTGAAAAAGTAAAAACTATTAAAAAATTAAAATTACAAATAATAACAGAATTTAATTTATCAAATAATAGTACATTCCAAACGAGTGTTACAATAAATGAAAAAAGAATTGCAACTTTTGATGTTGAAATATTTGCTCCACTTATTGGGTTCCAATAATTATTTTGAGTTTCTTTGTTTGCAAACACATAATAGATTCTTTCTTCTGGGGCTAATTTTAATAAATCTTTTTCACATTCATTCACTAATGTAATAAAATTAATATTCCAATAATAGTAACCTTTTGTTGACCAATACCAAAACAATGAGGTTGTATAACCTAAAATTAAAAGTGCTATTTCTTCTTTTAATAATTCTTTTTGTTGTGTTACTAAAGTATAATAGCCAACAAATAAAGTACCAATTGCAACATAAAAGTAAGTTGTCCACTTATTAAAATTCTCATAATGAAAATTTCTTGCATTTATAAGAAACTCATATCGCTCTTTTGAAGTTATCTTTACTTTTTTTATTTTCTTTTTGGACATTTCTTCTATGGATTTAAAGTAATGTTATATTAAAAATATTTTTAGAACAATATTTTATTTAACCAATCTTAATTGAGCAGATATTTTTTCATCAATTAATTCAGCATACTCTTCTTCAAATTTTAACTTAACTGATTTGTCTTTAATGTTAAGCTTGTTAGACAAATAACCTAACTTTCTTTTGTTTTGCTCTATAAGTTCAGACCATTCCATTACATAAACTTCAATGTTTTTTTCAGTTTTAATATCATATAAAAAAGGATTGTCTGGAAAATTAACTCTTCTTGAATTAACTTGTGATTTGGCAAATTTTGTTAAATGGGAAGATATTAAAATAAGTTTGTATTTTACTTTATCATTGGGTAGTGCTGAATTTTGTTCAATAGTAAATGCATATTCATCAATTTGGTTTAATTCTTTTTTACTTATTGCGCATTTTGGAGCTTTTAATTCAACAACCATTATCTCTTTAACATTTGAATCAGTAATTTTTTCATTAAAAAAGAATAAATCAGTAATGTCATTTAGACCATCTCCATCTAATTTAATTAAGTTATCCTCTTCATCTGTTGGGAGACAGTTAAAGTACTTTTCTCTTAATTCTATTAAAATGTTACCAATCTTTTTATCTGACCACAATTTTGGTGTACCATTATAATTTTCTCCAAACAACCATAATTCATTTTCAACTATTTTGTGCAATTGACTCCTTTCTTTTAAGTGTTTTGAAATACTTCCATAGGTTAATTCATGAAGAAATTCTAAAAACTCTGTTTTTTCAGCTACAACACTTGCAAAATGAACAACGTCTTCCAAATCAGTCTTTTCTAGTAGGTTATGAAATTTTTCTAAACTTTCATCTGATAGTTTTAAAACTTTTTTGAAAATATATTCAATGTTTCCATTTCCTATTGCTTTATCAAGTAAAGGATATAAAAAATTTCTAATCTTATCATCTTTTTGAATGAGTTTATGTTCATCTTCTAATAGATAAGCCACTTTCTTGAATAAAACCTCTTGAGATTTGGACGCAGGATATTCATTATTTTGATAAGGATAATATTTATCCTTTTCTAAATTATTTAAAAATTTCTCAAACCTTTTATTTTTTGCTTTAAAAAAATCATTAATTGTTTCTTTTATACTATTCTTTAAATTATTAATCTCTGCTTCCCCTAAAGCTTCTAAGTCTAAGTTTCTAAATAAATCAGTGTTTAGAATTGGAGATTCAATATATATAAACCAAGTTCCCAAATCTGGAGTATACCAATCTGACGAGTATGTGTATTCGTGTGCAACACTCTTTAAACCTGCATTGTCTGTTTGAAAGAATACTTTTACTTTATTTAGATTAGATTTTATATTATAAAAATAAAAGTTTAAGGTGTGTTCTTTACCTTTTTTATCAATATAATCTATTGTCTTTTTTGAAGGTTTGTCAATGACAAAATGCTCCCTCTTTAGGTTTTTACCATTAACTATGAAATTAACAGTATTATGGAAAATTTCAAACGGGTAATGTTCAAAAATTGCTTGGTTTATATTTTTAGCAAGAAAGTTTTCATGAATACTATTTCGCTTAGCTATTTTTTCTTGTTTATTATGATGAAGTTCTTCTATTAATACTTTATAATAAGGGTTTAGTTTGTTCTTAAGGTACTCATAATCAACTTTAAATTCAGTTTCTTCTAATTGCGCATCGTTAAAATCTAATGTATCTATGCTGAATTTAGTTTTTGAAAATTGTTTTTTATCACTATCATATCCAACAGTTTCAATATGCATCAATTCTCCAATTTGTAATGAACTGAATCTGCCTATACCTTGACCACTTGCTTTAGAAGTTGTTCCAATTTCTAAAATTCTTTTATCAAATTCATTGAAAGGAACTCCATATCCATCATCTTTTATTTCAATACTCTTAATTGGAGATTTAATGTTTACTTCATTTACATATTCAATATTAATCTCGATATTTTTTGAATCAGCTTGTAAAGAATTGTTTATTAATTCACGAAAAGCCTGAAATGTATCTTTGTATTTGGTTAATAAGTCTTTTATGACTCTGGTATTTGTAGTAATCTTTTTAGATGTTGATTTCATTTTCTTCTTGTTAATGAGTAATTTTACAATGAAAATTTTACTTTTTTACTGAAATTGACCTAATGTAAATAATATTTTTAATGTTTTCAAATCTACTAAATTTTAGTAACATATTTGATTAAAATAATGACTGAAAAAGGGTAATGTTTCAAAGTTAGTGATACAACTTTTATTGGGGATTAATAATTTGATAATCAATAAAAAAATAGAAATAGGTATTAAAAAAGGAATGCAATATTGCGTTCCTTTTCCTGTTATATAAAGCCTTAAAAACGAAGAAAATGGTAAAAACTAAAACCTTGTATATCAGAATTAGTGATAGCTTAATTTGCCCAAACTGTAAAACTAAAAACTTAATAAAAAAGGGCTTTACAAAAACAAAAAGCAACAGTTTTATTGTAAAAATTGTCATAAAAGACGTATCGTTTTTTTGGGAAACTTACATTAGTAGTTCTTTTTCTATATGGTATGGTGTTGAATTTTTTCTGCGTTTTTTGCAATATAAAAATTGGAATTTGACTTATAGGAATATTTCGTTTGAAAGAGAAGCATATTCAAATGAAAATGACCTTAACTATCTAAAGAAAAGGTCATTTTGGATGTTTTTAAAATATATTTAGAAAATTACTTTTTTGTGAATGATATTTCCATTTACTAGTTCTATTTGAAGAATTAATGTTGTATTGTTTTTTTGTAAATTTTGAACGATAACTTCTGAAGTACTTATGTTTTGAATATCGGTTAGTTTTTTACCTAATACATCAAAAATTTGAATAGTCTTGATTTCTTTTTCTGTGGCTTTGATTGTTAAGTTTTCATTTGAAATTACAATTATATTATTTTCATTAGGTGTAACATCTAAATTGCTTAAAGTATTAGTTGTGTATCTTAATATAAAACGATTATCAATATTTCCAGAGTTTGATGTAAAGCTATATGGGTTTAACTTTAAGTCATGAATAATTTCATTTTGTAAATCTTCAATATATATATTGTTGTTAGAATCACTAAATAAACCATCAACAGCATTAATCGCAATTGAATAAGAACCACTTTGAGGAATATACATTCCAAGTTGAACCTGATCATCTATTACAAAAGGAAGTTTTCTACTTTGAATATTTAGTTTTGCAGTTTCTGCAATAGAGTAAATATCAAAATTGTTTTTATCAACTGCAGTTGCATCATAAAGTCTATCGATTTCGTTTGTTGCATTTGTAATATAACCGATCATTGTTCTTGCTGAACTTCCTGTTTGGTCAATAATATCTAGCCATATTCTGTTTTTTTCAATTTGAGTAGAACCCGAAGTTCTGAAGAATTGATTATTGCTATAAGTGTTATGTCTCATAGAGTTATTGAAAAGAACATTTTCAGAAGTTGATGAACTTGTGTGGTTCATTAAAACAAAAAATCCTTGACCAGCAGCAATATATCCATCATAAGTATTAGGACCTGATGAGCTACCAGCAGCGTTATAAGTAATGTAGTCATTAACAGTATAGTTGTATCCAAAGTCTTCATAGAATGGATCAGGAATTGCTAAACTAGGAAGTGTTCCGTGTGTCCAAACTTTTATGAAACCTGCTATGTTTGTGTTTAAAGTTAGAAAATCAATTGCATTAATTGATGATGGATATGGATTTCCTATTAAATTCCAATTGTCATCGTCTTTTGTTACAGGCGTAGTAGTTGGACCAAGGTAATTAATTCCGTTATAACTACTTCTAACTATAGGAACACTAATATTACCATTGTTTGGAGTTCCTGTGAATGTTCCTGTAAGAGTTTGAAATGTGTTCAGAAAATTACTTGGTGATTTAACAATGTATCCTTTTCCTGTTAACATGTTTTCTCCAGTACTTATCCAATTACCAAAATCACTAGTATATCCAGATGGGATAGTAGGTTCCCATTTGTATTTTGAACTTCCAAGAATGTTAGTTAGTGGGAAATTTGATACTGGTGATGACCAATATACATAGTCTAAACGTCTAACATTTGCATTTCTATGCATATTCATTATTCCTGTATTAGCAATATTGTTTATTTGAATTAAACTTGCATTGTCTTGTAATTCTAGATTTCCACCTAGATTTATGTTTACCCAATCGGTAATGGTTATGTTGTTATCTGATGTGACTGTTAAATTGGCATTATTGTGAATTAATAGATTTAATCCTAATCCATTATAACTAGTTCCGTTAATAATAGGATCTGTTGAAGTGCTAGGAATTACTACACAATCTAAATCTGTTGGAACACCTGTTGGAGTCCAGTTATTTGCGTTGTTCCAGTCGCTGTTTACTGAACCAACCCAAACTTTGTTGCTATTGATGGTTATAGTGGTTTCATCTATTTCAGTTAAAGTTGCTCCTCCACAAAGTTGATAAGTTACTTCCGCAGTGTAAGTAGTGGTGCTTGTTGGGCAAACATTGATTTGATCTGTATTTCCTACAATTAATCCAGAAGTTCCAGATCCTTCATACCAAGTTATTGATGTTATAGAATTTCCATCTGGAACAAATCTCCATGCTTCATTTGTTACAGCCCAGTTTGGGTCTAATCCGTTTCTGTTTGGAGCAACTGTTCCAATTGTTCCTGTTTCGTTTTGTATTCCTACAACAGCATTACCATCATTCCATGTTCCGGCACCTAAATTATCTATGTTTTTTTCTTTGATATAGACTTCAATAACATTTGTGTTTTCATACAACACAATCATTCCAGTATATAAACTGCTATTTTCTTCATACATTGGAACATCATTCCATGAAGCTACTAAAGCACGACAACCAGTATTTAAAGTGATTAATTCCCAACCAACTTCTCCTCCTTTTGAAGGGTCTATATCGTGGAATACTCCAAAAATGGAATTTTCAATTAATGAATTATCTCCACTTACAGGTAGGTTGGCATTAAAAGACCATCCACAAGTATCTCCTGGTAAGTTATTTGTAATGTCAAAAGTTATAACACCATTTGAACCTATTAAACATTGATTATATGTGTTTCCGTAAAAACAAAATTCGAAAGGTAAGTTTATTATTGGTGACCAAATATCATCTGTGTTGACACTAACAGGGTTTTTTAAGCAATTAAATTGATATGGTGGTTGATAGGGTATAGATTCTACAAGGTATGATGTGGTTTCTCCTAAATTCAAGTAAGTAGCTTCAAGATCAATGCATGTTGAGGTTGCTGAACAGCTTATAGGATCAGGGTCACTTCCGCTTAAATTGAGGCCTCCTGATGTTACAGATGGGCAACCTAAAGTTGTTGTTCCTTGACTATCTCCTTGTGTACAGGTAATAGATGTGTTAGGTGTGGTGGCACAAATTCCGAATGTTCCATAAGTATTGTTATAGCCCCATATTCTTACATATATAGTTGCGCCAGATGTTAATCCTGTTCTTGTTATCTTAGACATACTTCCATTTGTACTTCCGTCATCATTACATTCTAATAGTGATAAACTACCGCATGTTCCTGTGTACCATGCCATTCCTGCATCCGTCATGGTTCCTGTTTGCATGTCAACGGTAACATTTCCGCTTGGAGGAACTGTAAAAGAAAACCAGACATCTCCTCCTAAATAAGTAGCACAATTAGGATCTGGAGGTGTTGAAGGAGTTGTAGAGGCAGTTGCAGATGAATTAGAGTATGTGGTATAATTACAAGTTGCATTTATGGTTAATGGAATTGCACCTGTACAATTATCATTTGTTAAGGATGAGGATGTTACACAAATGCTACTTAAAGTCATATTATTGTTACTTCCATTATTGATAACTTTAATGTAGTATATTCCATTGGATAAAGTTGTACTGATGGTTTCGGTTTGAGCTCCATTCGTGGTGGTGGTATTTGCACAGTTTATTTGGCTTAAGCCTGTACATGATGATGTAGAAGATAATAATTGTAAAAATAGATTTTGATTAGTTGCATTAGCTGCAATGGATATGTTTAAAGGGCCTCCAGTGACCGTGAAACTATACCATCCTTCTCTTCTAAAAGTTCCAAATGAACATCCAGAAGCGTTTGGTGCACTTTGGGTGTTATCACTAATTGTACCACTTCCACATGCCCCGTTTATGGTTAGATTAGTGGCGGAAGAACAATTTGTTCCTTGAGAATATAATTTATTAATACCGATAAGACTAAAAAAAAATATTGCTGTGGTTAATAGAAAGTAATTTTTTTTCATTTTTTATTGTTAATTTTTCGTTAAAAAAATGTTAAAGTACGGCTAAGATAGATATATGTTTAACTAAATAAAAAATAATTGTTCGTTTTTTTTAATGTTTTAGATATAATGCATAAAAAAACCTTTAAACGGTAAAAAAATATTCTTTTTTTTATAAAATTAGGTTAATTATTGTTTTTTTTAGAAAAGGTAGAGTTGAATTTTGTTAACTCTAAAATAGAGAGCAGCTATGTGTGTCTTTTTTGGAGATTTTAAAAGTATGTTTCTCTGTTTTAGGATTGTAGTATGTTTCTGTGTATTTAAAATTTACTAACTTTTATTTAATAGCGTTTAAAAGTGATGATAGGTAAGAACCTATTTTTTATTGATTTGTTTTGGTGTTTCTGGTTTGAGATAAATTAAATTATTTTTGAAATATATCCTCTGTTTTGAAAAATTGCACAGTCAAAGATTTGTTGTTTTATGCTTTTAAAGGTTAATAGGTGTTTTTTTATTTTAAAAAAGATGGTGTTACGAGAAGTTTTTTATTCATGAAAGGCTCAAAAAAACATTGTCCAATTATATATATAATTGGACAAGTAATAAAGTGAAGAATTCACGGAAATAGGATGTTAACTTAATTTTTAATCTCTTTAGAAAATAAAATAATTTTCTCTTTCTTTTGTTGAAATATTTTTGAATTTATCAGATTTTAAATTTCATTAGAATTATGATATTATTTGAAAAGAAAAAAATCGACATTAATCTATAAGCCAAGAATTAATACAATACAATGGTTTTTAAATTAGGTGTTTTCTTTTAATTCTAAGTTTAGAATTTAGTGAACCCAATAGTTGTTAAAACTTTTGATTTGAGATAAGTATTGCTTGATTATATCAAGGTACTGAATTTTGGCGTTGAAGAATGTCTAGTCGATTTTTTAGATTTAAACGTTTATTTAATTTCTGGATTTTTAGATTTTGTAGTACTTTGTTTTAATGGTGTTGGTCCATAAGGAAGTCTTAAGTCTTCATAATAAGAAGTTATATTCCCGCTTGTGTCTTTTGAATTAGCTCTGTTTCCTACAATATGCCAAGAAAAATCAATATTACTTTTTCCGTTATTTAATTCTTTAACGAGGAAGCCATTTTTGCTTTTTTCAGAAACATAAACACCATTACATTCTCCTTCTAGTTGTATGAATACTTTTAAAGGGTGATTTGCATCTATTTTTAATGAGTTTGCTACAATCTTGTCTAATTCAATGTAGCTTTGTCCGTCGGTTAGCTTTCCAGTTCCATAGTCTTCAAATAAAACTTCGGGTGCTTCAGGACAAAACATTACTCTTGGAATATTGTTTTCGTCTGGAATTAATGTGGAAACCACTCCGTTACCTACTATTTTGTAATTTGTTCCTCCTGTTGCTGTAGCATCATTATTGTGATTATATTTTAAGCCTACATAACTATAAGAGATTCCTGCAGCAGATGTTCCTGCTGTAAAATATCCTCCGTATAATATTCTTCTTGAAGTTGCTCCTAATACTGCAATAATTTGTTCGTCCTTGCCTGCTATAGAAGCGTAAGCGCTTCCGTTGCTTGTTGCGGCATTATTGTCAGAGTCAAGACTAAAAACTCCTGCGCTATTTCCGTTATGTGCTGCATTGTTAGGGGCTCCATTTCCTGTATTTCCAAAGATTCCATGTCCATTTACAGCTGAACCTGCAACTCCAGCCCCTTTATTAGGATATACTCCATTAATTCCGTTTGCGGCAGCTAGTAAGGTTGTTCCGGTTGTATGAGAATTTCGTGCCCAAACTGAATTGGTTATATTGTCGTTATTTCTAGTAATAAGAGCATCGTTAGTTCCTGCTGCAACAATATCTACTTGTGAGCCAGTGTTTCCAGTGCTGTTGATACCTATGGTACCATTACTAAGAATTCGCATTCTTTCCAAATTATTGGTGTTGAAATGAAGGTTTACAGCATCTGTTGTTCCTAGGAAATTTGTGCCAGCAGTCGTGCCACTATTTCCAGCTAGTGACCAATCTAATCCACCTGGAGATCCTGCCAATGCAATCCATTTTGTACCATCCCAATAGTAAAGACCTGGAGCTACATTGTTTGGTGAAGTTCCTGCTGTGGCTGTATTCCAAACTATTGTTCCGGAAACTAATGCTCCAGTTTGTGGGTTTAGTACCGGTGCAGCAACAGTAGTTGAGGTTAATGCTACTCTTGGAGGTATAAAACCGTGTATAGTAGAACTTATATCTAATGCTCCTGTTGGGGTTGTAGTACCGATTCCTACTTGACTGTGTGCTAGTGATACACTAAAAAAAAATAATCCAATAAGTATTTGTTTTTTCATTGTTAAATATGTTTTTGATATTAAGGTTAGTTATCGTAAATATAAAAATTAAAACTTAATTAATAATTATATTAAAATTGTCATTTTTGTTAAAGTTTTAATTGATAAAGATTAACGTTGTTGAAAGTGTATCATGACTTTAGGTAGGTTTTTGTTTCTTTCTAAAGGGATACTGATAAATAGTTGGTGGAGATAATTAAAAGTGATGTGAGATTTGAAAAATAAAAATAATTTTAATGCGTAGATGATTATTTTTTGTTATTTTTGTAGCGTACTGAAATGAAGTTAAATTATTGAATATGAAAAAAATACTACTAATCTTTGGGGTTGTATATTTGGGTTTGTTAGATCTAAATGCACAAATGTATGTTAGTCCAAACAGTTATGTGTTTGTGAATGATCAATATGTTTATGTCACTCAAGATGTTAATCTTGCAAATAACGGTAATTTCTATTTAAGGAATTCATCACAATTACTTCAAGGAACTTCTGGAAGTGGGACTAATACAGGTTTAGGAAATTTGTCGATTTTTCAAGAAGGAACATCTAATAATTTTGGATATAACTATTGGTGTTCTCCAGTAGGGGTTCCATCTGCATCAACTGGAAATTCAAGTTTTGGAATTACAAGGTTGTTTAGGCCTACTACAATAACAACAAGTGTAGCTCCAACCATTTTACCTGCTGGACAAAGTAATGGGGTTGCGACTAATTCATCACTGTCAATTGCTCAAAAATGGATTTATAAATTTGTACAATCAAATCAATACGGTCAATGGACGTATGTTGGTAATGCAAATACAATTGCTCCTGGTGAAGGATTTACTATGAAAGGTGTTTCTGGTAGTGATAATACAGTTGCAGATGCAACAGAAGGAAAAGAAAACAATCCATCAAATAATCAAAGGTATGATTTTAGAGGATTACCAAATGATGGAACTATTAATATTCCAGTAGGGAACTCTGCTGGACCAAATCCAAATAGAACATTAACAGGAAACCCTTATCCTTCAGCTATAAATTTAAATTTATTTTTGTTGGAAAATAGCGGATATACAGTGGATTATTCAACAGGAGCTGTTACTTCTGGAGGTTCTGCTGTTATTGATGGAAACGCTTATTTTTGGGAACATTCAAAATCAGCCAATTCTCATTTATTAATAAATTATGTAGGAGGTTATGGTACTTATGCTCCTAATAATGTAAATGCGTTTTCGCCAGGAACATATACTGCTCCTACATGGAATACATACAATGAGGATGGAACATTAAATGTAACAGGAGCTTCAAGTGGTAGCACATATAAAAGAATGTTTGCTCCAGTAGGACAAGGTTTTAAAGTACAAGGTGTTGTAGCCTCTGGAAATGCTCAAATGAAAAATATTTACAGAGTTTTTACAAAAGAAAGTGTTGCAAATAACTCGCAATTTGAACGTGTAGTAAATCCAACTGCTTCTGTTCAAAGTGATAAATGGGAAAATGTTCCTAACGTTGCAGGTGTAGACTATACACAGTTTTCAAAAAGAGAAGTGCCTCAGTTTAAGATTCATACAATTATGAATAATCAATATACTAGAGAAACGGCTGTTGCTTTTAATAATAATGCGACTGATGGTTTTGATTTAGTAATGGATGCTGTTACTTCTGAGTCTACTTTGCCAAAAGATGTTTACTTTCCGTTAGATGGAAATAAGCAGTTTGTTATTAATACGTTAGCTTTTGATGAGGATAAAAAAATACCTTTAGCATTTAAAGCAGATGAGGAAACAACATTTACTATTACTGTGTCAGAATTGATTAATTTTGATTTAGCTGATAATATTTATGTTCATGATAAAGTAGCAGATACATATCATGATATTAAAAACAGTACTTTTAGTACAGATTTGCCAGCAGGAGTTAATAAAGATCGTTTTGAAATTACATTTAAAGATGCAAATAATACTTTAGTGAATCCAAGCGAAATTGCTAATACTTTTCAAGTGTATCAAAATAATGATAATAGCAGCTTAACAATATTTAATTCTCTGAATAAAGATGTAGTTTCATTAAATTTATATGATGTAACAGGTAAAAGAGTTATTAGTAAATATAATTTAGGAACTGATGAGCAATATGAAATTTCAACATCAGGATTAAGTGATGGGATATATATAGTTAAATTAGAAACTAAAGACAATCTTAATGTTGATAAAAAAGTTTCTATTTATAAAAAATAAGTAGAAAAATAAAAAAGATAGATACATTGAACCTCGATTTTTATCGGGGTTTTTTGTTATTTTGCAGTGTGAACGAAAAAATTAATTTGCAACTACCCAATAATATCGAACTCTATATTAAGAGAGATGATTTGTTGCATCCTTTAATATCTGGAAATAAGTTTAGAAAATTAAAATACAACATCAAAGAAGCCAAAAAAGAAGAAGCAAAATTATTAATAACATTTGGAGGAGCTTATTCAAACCATATTTTAGCAACTGCAGCAGCAGGTAAGGAATATGGATTGAATACTTTAGGAATTATAAGAGGAGATGAATTACAAAATAAAATAATAGAAAACCCTACATTGTTATATGCTCAAGAAATGGGTATGAATTTTGAATTTATTTCTAGAGAGGCTTTTTCAAAGAAAGAAGATATTTCGTTTTTAAATGAGCTTAAAAGAAAGTATGGAAATAGCTACATCTTGCCAGAAGGAGGAACAAATGAATTAGCAATTAAAGGATGTGAAGAAATTTTAACAAAAGATGATGCGATCTTTGATTATGTATGTTGTGCGGTAGGAACAGGTGGTACAATTTCAGGAATAATAAATTCATCAAGGGACCATCAAAAAATAATAGGTTTTTCTGCTTTAAAAGGAGACTTTTTATCTGATGTAATTTGTAAATTTGTAACCAAGAAAAATTGGAATGTAAATTCAGATTATCACTTTGGAGGATATGGGAAAATAACAGATGAGTTGATTATTTTTTTAAATGATTTTTATGATACAACAAGAATTCCTTTAGATCCAATTTATACAGGTAAAATGGTTTACGGTGTTTTAGAGTTAATAAAACAGAAAGTGTTTCCAGATAATTCTAAGATATTGTTAATTCATACTGGTGGTTTACAAGGGATAATGGGAATTAATCAAATTCGAAAGATAAAAAATAAAACAATATTAAAATACTTATGATTAAGAAAATAGTTTATGTTTTTATAGTAATCCTAATTACTAGTTGTGGTACTTCGAAGAATAGAAAAGGAAGTAAATCAAGTGGGAAAACATCAGTTGAAAACACTACTCCTAGAAAGAAAACAACTGTTACTACACGAAAAGTAGTGACTCAAAAGCCAGCTAATACATCTAACACTTCAACCGAAGAATTAGAAGCTACTTCAAAAGTTTCTGCAACATATAGTAATGTACAGGATTATATTGTCAGTTTTAAAGAAATTGCAAAACAAAACATGAAAGAATATGGAATTCCAGCGAGTATAACTTTAGCACAAGGAATTTTAGAATCAGGAGCAGGAAACGGTAGATTGTCTAGAGAAGCTAATAATCATTTTGGAATAAAATGTCATAAAGAATGGAATGGACCTTCAATATCACATGATGATGATGCCGCTCAAGAATGTTTTAGAAAATATAGTGATCCAGCAGAATCTTATAGAGATCATTCTTTGTTTTTAACATCAAGAAGTAGATACAGTAGCCTTTTTAATTTAGATAAAAGAGATTACAATGGATGGGCTAAAGGCTTAAAATCGGCAGGTTATGCGACAGATCCTAAATATCCAGCAAAGTTAATTGGAATTATTGAGAGATATGAATTGTATCAATATGATAATGAGATTTTAAACACAGAAAAAGGAGAATTGTTAGAAAGAAGTGAAATAGAATCGAATACTAAAGATTCTTCTTATACAGTTCAAAAAGGAGATACATTGTATTCATTATCAAAAAAATTCAATATTTCTGTTGATGAATTGAAAAAGAAAAATAGATTAAATGATAATTCATTATCAATAGGTCAGAAATTAAAAATAAAATAATGTTATATAAAAGAAGTAGCGAATTATTTGTTGAAGCAAACAAAGTAATTTCTGGAGGTGTAAATTCTCCTGTAAGAGCTTTTAAAGCAGTTGGAGGAACACCAATATTTATTAAAGAAGCAAAAGGACCATATTTATATGATGAAGATGGTAATAAATATATAGATTATATTAATTCATGGGGACCAATGATTTTAGGTCATGCTTATGAACCAGTAGTAAATGCAGTAATTGAAAGAGCTAAAAAAGGAACTTCTTTTGGAACCCCTACAGAGTTGGAAACTAAAATTGCTGAATTAGCTGTTTCAATGGTGCCAAATATCGATAAAATTCGTTTTGTTAGTTCAGGAACAGAAGCTTGTATGAGTGCTATTCGATTAGCAAGAGGCTTTACTAAAAAAGAGAAAATAATTAAATTTTCAGGATGCTATCATGGACATTCAGATTCTTTTTTAATTGCAGCAGGAAGTGGAGCTAGTACGTTTGGAATACCAAATAGTCCTGGTGTAACAGAAGGAACTGCAAAAGATACTTTATTAGCAAAATATAACGACATTGAAAATGTAAAAGCGTTATTTGAATCGAATAAAAACGAAATTGCAGCTTTAATTATAGAACCTGTTGCAGGAAATATGGGATGTATTCCTCCTCAGAATGAATTTTTAAGACAATTAAGAGAAGTTTGTACTCAAAACAAATGTTTGTTAATATTTGATGAAGTTATGACTGGATTCCGCTTAGCAAAAGGCGGAGCGCAAGAACTTTTTAATGTTGATGCTGATATTGTTTGTTTTGGAAAAGTAATTGGTGGAGGTTTACCTGTTGGTGCTTTTGCTGCAAGAGAGGAAATTATGAATTATCTTTCTCCTTTAGGACCAGTATATCAGGCAGGAACATTATCGGGAAACCCGTTAGCAATGGCTGCGGGATATGAAATGCTAAAGGCGTTAAATAATAATGCTATTATTTTTGATAGATTAGAAGAGAAAACAGCCTATTTAGAAAAAGGAATTCATAAAGTATTAACAGCTAAAAATATTGTTTATACTATAAATAGAGTTGGTTCAATGATTTCTGTACATTTCGATGAAGGAGCAGTTTATGACTTCGAGACTGCTAAAAATGGTGATAATGATACTTTTAAGAAATTTTTTCATGGATTGCTTAGGAAAGGAGTTTATATTGCTCCTTCTGCTTATGAGACTTGGTTCATTACAGACGCTTTAACCTATGAAGATTTAGACTATACAATTAAAGCAATTGATGAAGTTGCAGATGAATTATAATAAAGCTGTATAAAACAAAAACACTTACTAAATTTTTGGTAAGTGTTTTTTGTTTTATTGTTAAATTCGCACAAATGTTTTGCGAATCTTATTACAATAATGATACTTTCATATTTAAAAAAAGCTTACCCTCTAAACAACTCTTTAAAGCGTAATCTTTTAATAGGAACTATAGTCGGACTCTTTATCTTTGGAATAAATATATACTCTTATGATGATGAAGTTATGTCTCATTTTAGAATGTCATATACAAAAATGGCAGCTATTTTTGGATTCATTACTTTTATTTCAGTCATAGTTGTTCTTTATATATTGCCTCAATTTGTATTCTCCAATAAAATTAAAGAGAATTGGACAGTCTTAAAAGAAATAGGATTAATTATCTTTCTACATATCATAATAATTCTTTCAAATTTTATTTTCTTTATGTTGATAGTAAAAGAAGATACCATTTTATTGACAAGTAGTTTTATTTTTTGGTCAATTTTTTCAACATTTTTACTCGGTTTTTTCCCTTCAATGTTTATTCTTTGGATTGATTATACTTTAAGACTAAAAAAAGCTTTGCTAAAAGTATTGACTTATAATAATCAATTAGAACAAAATATAAAAGAAAGCACTTTTTTTCAAGAAGAATCAATAATACGATTACAATCAAATAAACTGAATGATTCCATAGTCTTAGATGTAAATGATTTGATATTTATTAAGTCTGATGGAAACTATATTGAAATTTTTACATCAGATAATGGTAAAATAGTAAAAACATTATATAGGTATTCTTTACAATTAATAGAAGAGCAGTTAAAACAATATCCTTTTATACTAAGAGTGCATAGATCTTTTATTATAAATATTTATAAGGTTAATAAAGCTTCAGGAAATGCAAGAAATTATCAACTTTATTTTAAAGGAATTGAAGAAAATGTTCCAGTTTCTAGAACTAAATTTGAGATATTTATAAATAAATTTAATAGCATTATGTCATCTAATCACAAATAAATGTCATTTCATGTCAAATAGTTGATATTGAATAGCCTATTTTAATTCAATATATAGTTTTGCGTTGTTAAACAATAAAAAATCAAGTTATGATTAAAGCAAAATTAGTAGTTATTGTGTGTGTTTTAATGACAAATTATTTTACATTTTCTCAAGAAAAAGAAAAAGACAAGGAAGAAAGGCATTATGTTTTTGAAACGTTTGATTCTGTAGTTGGCTTTGGTGGGCCTGTTCTGCAATTTTCGTCAATTGATAATAAATTTAGTTTATTTACAGGACTAAAAGGAGGAATAATACTCAATCATAAAATTGTACTAGGACTAGAAGGTTATTATTTAAATACGATAGTTGAGAGTAAAAATTATATTAATCGCGATTTAGATTTTACTTATGGAGGTCTTTTTATAGGTTGTATCTTTAATAATAACGCTAAAGTTCACTTGTCACCATCTTTGCTCATTGGTTGGGGAGGAATTGAAGATGAATTGATAAATGATGAAAATAGTTTCTTTAAATTTTCGGATGATTTAGTAGTATTGCAACCTAGTTTAGAACTAGAAATAAATGTTTCCAAATATTTAAGATTTGGTATTAGTACCAATTATCGATATGTTTCAGGTGTTGATTTACGAAATTATACGAATAGTGATTTTGCAAGTTTTGGAGGAGCAATAGCTTTAAAATTTGGAAAATTTTAAAATATCAAAACTATTTTATAAAATTTTAAGACATAAATATAGAAATGGGTCAATACAAGCTTTTTGGTTAAGGTGTTTGTCCTTAGGTGTTTATTGTTTTTTTAATTTTTGTGTTTAATAAAAAAAAATCTGTTTTAAAACGATAATATAACTTTTTAAGTCATAAAATTTTATTTTTATAGATATTAGAAATAGGAATTTGATAAAATAGATGAAAAATATTTTATTAAATGTAAAAAGTTATTCTTAATTAAACTATAAATTATCAAATTGTCATTTTGTAGTGATTTTACCTATCAAATTATAACAATATATTATCTTTAATTACTTTAAAATTAAATTAATATTCGTTAAATTCGCAAAATACTTTACAAATTTTCATAAAACACATTATATATATGTCGAAAACTGCAATATTAGAAATTGATGGCAAAAAGTATGAGTTTCCTGTTATCGTGGGAACTGAAAATGAGGTTGCTATCGATATAGACAAGTTGCGTGGTGCAACAGGTGCTATTACAATTGATCCAGGGTATAAAAATTCAGGATCATGTAAAAGTGAGATTACTTTTTTAGATGGAGAAGAAGGGATTTTGCGTTATAGAGGATATTCAATTGAAGAATTAGCAGATAAAGCAGATTTTTTAGAAGTTTCTTTTCTTTTAATTTTTGGAGAATTACCAAATAAAGCTCAATTAGAAAAATTTGAGAACGATATTAGAAAACATACATTAGTAAATGAAGAAATGAAAACCATATTAGAAGGTTTTCCAAAAACAGCTCACCCAATGGGCGTTTTATCTTCACTTACAAGTGCATTAACAGCATTTAACCCTAAATCGGTAAATGTAGAAAATGAAAAAGAAATGTATGAAGCAGTTTGCAAAACTATGGGTAAATTCCTAGTAATTGCAACATGGACATACAGAAGAAGAATGGGATATCCTTTAAATTATTATGATAATACAAAAGGATATGTTGAAAATTTCATGCGATTAATGTTTGAAATTCCAACAGAGCCTTATAAAATGGATAAGAAAATAGTTGATGCATTAGATAAACTATTTATTCTTCATGCTGATCACGAACAAAACTGTTCAACATCAACAGTAAGAATTGTAGGTTCTTCTCATGCAGGATTGTTTGCTTCAATATCAGCAGGTGTTTCAGCACTTTGGGGACCATTACATGGTGGAGCAAATCAAGCTGTATTAGAAATGCTTCAAGAAATTCATGATAATGGCGGAGATGTTGAGAAATTCGTTTTAAAAGCAAAAGATAAAGAAGATCCATTCCGTTTAATGGGATTCGGACACAGAGTATATAAAAACTTTGATCCAAGAGCAACAATTATCAAAAAAGCAGCAGATGATGTTTTAGATGCTTTAGGTGTTGATGATCCATTATTAGATATCGCAAAACAATTAGAAAAAGTAGCTTTAGAAGACGAATATTTCAAAGCAAGAAACTTATATCCAAATGTAGATTTCTATTCTGGAATTATTTATAGAGCAATGGGAATTCCTGTAGAAATGTTTACAGTATTATTCGCTATTGGTCGTTTACCAGGATGGATTGCACAATGGAAAGAAATGCGTTTGAATAAAGAACCTATAGGTCGTCCAAGACAAGTTTATGTAGGGAATGCTTTAAGACCTTTCAAAGAAGTAAAAGATAGATAAAACAAAAATCCGAGCTATGCTCGGATTTTTTTATTTAAAAGATATTTGTAATTACTCTGGAGATTGTGATTCCTCTTTAGTTTCTGTTGACCTCGAAGTTTCTTCTTTTTTATCTTTTGTTAGTTCATCAAATTTTTCTTCAGCCTTTTCAACAACCTCTACTATAGCTTCCTTTACCTCATGAGCTTTTTCTTCAGCCCATTCAGCCGCTTCGCCTGCTTTTTCTTTTGCAGTTTTTACAAATTCATCTGCTTTTTCAGATAAATGCAATTCATCCAATTTTTTTGAAGCAGATTCTGTTAACTCTTCTATAGATTCTTTTACTTCCGCAGCAATTTCTGCAACCTTATCTATAGTCTCATCAGTGGTCTTCTTTGTTTTACCAAATAATGAATTAAAAAAATTTGAAATTCCCATAATACTTTAAGTTTTATATAAATGTATAAATTTATTGATTACATTGTTCTAAGAAAGAATAAAATATATATATAATTTAATTAGTAGAATTAAACTTTTAGATTCCTTTTTCTATCTTTGTCAAAAGCTAAAAGCGATGTTACAATTAAATGTAAAAAACGAATCATCAAGATTAAAGGCAGTAGTTTTAGGAACTGCTATAAGTAATGGTCCAATGCCTACAGTAGAAGAGGCTTATGACCCAAAATCATTAGAACATATTATTGCAGGAACATATCCTGTAGAAGAAGACATGGTAAAAGAAATGGAAGCTTTTAACCAAGTTTTTCAAAAATATAATGTACAAGTTTTTCGTCCAAATGTTATTCAAGATTACAATCAAATTTTTTCAAGAGATATAGGATTTGTTATAGATGACATTTTTATTAAAGCAAATATTTTACCAGATAGAGAAAGAGAACTAGACGCAATCCAATATGTAATAGATCAAATTGATCCTAAAAAAGTAGTGCGTCCACCAGAAGAAGTACATATTGAAGGAGGAGATGTAATGCTTTGGAATGATTATATTTTTATAGGTACCTATAAAGGATCAGATTATAAAGACTATATTACTGCTAGAACAAATATGGCAGGKGTCAATTATATTAAAGAATTGTTCCCTCATAAAATTGTAAAAGAATTTGATTTAGTAAAATCTAAAATTGAGCCTAGAGACAATGCTTTGCATTTAGATTGTTGTTTTCAACCTGTAGGAACAAATCTTGGAATTATTTATAAAAGTGGTTTCCGTGAAGAATCAGATTATATGTATTTAGTAAATCTATTTGGAAAAGAAAATTTGTTTCATATTGAAAGAGAAGAAATGTATCACATGAATTCTAATGTTTTCTCAATAGCTCCAGATGTAGTTGTTTCTGAACGAAATTTTACTAGACTAAATAATTGGATGAGAAGTAAAGGGATTACTGTAGAAGAAATTCCTTACGCAGAGATTTCCAAACAAGAAGGCTTATTAAGATGTTCAACATTACCTTTAATTAGAGAATAAAGAAAGTTCTAAGTTATAGGTTCTAAGTTTCAAGTTGTAAAATTTAATTAAGGGTATGAAAAGCTATGAAGATTTAGATATTTATAAAATTAGTTTAGCATTGTTTTATGAAATTCATCAACCTTCATTACTTTTGCCAAAGCATGAATTGTACGAATTAGGTAGTCAAATAAGGCGCTCGTCAGATTAAAAAAACAGAAAACAGTCAACTGATAATAAAATTTTAAAACAAAATGAATCAAACTACAAATACAATATTAATGATTCGTCCGGTTGCATTCCGAATGAACGAGCAAACAGCAGTAAATAATTACTATCAAAAAGTATTAGATGGTTTATTGCCAGCAACAGTTAATGCAAAAGCACAAGCAGAGTTTGATGCTTATGTAGAAAAATTAAGAGCAGTAGGAATTAATGTCATAGTTGTAGATGACACAGTAAGTCCAGATACTCCAGATAGTATTTTTCCGAATAACTGGGTTTCTTTTCATGAAACAGGAGATGTGGTTTTGTATCCAATGTTCGCTGAAAATAGAAGACAAGAAAGAAGAGAAGATATCTTAGATATATTAGAAGAAAAAGGATTTCTGATTAATGAAATCATGGATTATACTTCAGCAGAAGAAGATGAATTCTTTTTAGAAGGAACAGGAAGTATCGTTTTAGATAGAAAAAATGGAATTGCTTATTGTGCTTTATCTCCAAGAGCCGATGAAGAGTTATTTATCGAATTTTGTGAAGATTTTGACTATTCACCTGTTATCTTCGAAGCCTTTCAAACAGTAAATGGGCAAAGAAAACATATTTATCATACTAATGTGATTATGTGTGTAGCAGAAACTTTCGCAGTTATTTGTGCCGATTGTATAGATGATAAAGCAGAACGAAAAATGGTGCTTTCTAATTTGAAAGAATCAGGTAAGGAAGTTATTTTAATTACAGAAGAACAAGTGAATAACTTTGCAGGAAATATGTTGCAAGTACAAGGAAAGGATAATGAACGTTTCTTAATTATGAGTAATGCAGCTTATGAGAGTTTAACTAAAGAGCAAGTAGGTAAAATAGAAAAACATTGTAAAATTGTACATGCAAGTTTAGACATAATTGAAGCTTGTGGTGGAGGAAGTGCTCGTTGTATGATGGCTGAAGTTTTTTTACCAAAAGCATAATATAAAATGTTATCAAGAAAAACAAAATACGGACTTAAAGCATTAATTTATATGGCAAAGCAAGATAAATTAATGCCAGTCCTTATTTCTGAAATATCAGAAAAAGAAAATATATCTAAAAAATTCTTAGAATTAATCCTATTAGACTTAAAAAAAATAGGATTATTAGGTTCTAAGAAAGGCAAAGGAGGAGGTTATTATTTACTAAAAGATCCTAAGGAAATTTCTGTAGCAAAAATTATCCGATTTTTAGATGGACCAATTGCTTTGTTGCCTTGTGTAAGCCTAAATTTTTACGAAAAATGCAACGATTGTCCTAGTGAAGAAGCATGTGCTTTAAATAAATTACTGATTGAAGTAAGAGATAATGCTCTTAAAGTATTGGAAAACAAGTCATTATACGATTTGTCTTCTTTTTGATTTTTTTTACCAAAATAGACTACTAAATCAATAGACTAATAGTATCTTTGAAAAATTAAAAATAGGAAGTCATTATGTTATTAGATTTATTAAAATTTAAAAAACAAATTGCAATAAATAAGGAAGTTAAAATTTCAGCATATAAAACAATTACTTGGCGTATTTTAGGTACAATAGATACAGTAATAATATCATATTTAATGACAGGAAACTTTAAAATTGCATTTTCAATAGGTGGTTTTGAAGTATTCTCTAAAATGATATTATATTTTATTCACGAAAGAGTATGGACAAAATGGACAAAATAAAAAACGAATTATCAAATTATAATAGCATTCTTGAGAAATTAAATCTCGAAGAAAGCTTAAGCTATGTTATAGATAATATTGAAGGAAAGAAAGTATTTTCCACTTCATTCGGAATTGAAGATCAATTATTAACACATTTTATAAACTTAATTAACAAAGAAGTTTCTGTTTTTACATTAGATACAGGAAGACAGTTTAATGAAACCTATGAAGTGTTTGATAAAACTCAAAACAAGTATAAGAATATTGATTTGAAAGTATATTATCCAAATGAAGATCAAATACAAGAATATGTAAAAGAAGAAGGAATTAATGGATTTTATAATAGTGTAGAAAGTCGTAAAAAATGTTGTTTTGTTAGAAAAGTAGTTCCCTTAAAAAGAGCATTAGAAGGAGCAGATATTTGGATAACAGGATTAAGAGCAGAACAATCGGCAAACAGAGAAACCATGCAGTTTTTAGAATGGGATGAAGACAATAAGTTAATAAAATTTAATCCTTTACTAAAATATACTTTGGAAGAAGTTGAAGAAGTAGTAAACAAATATAATATTCCAATTAATAGCTTATATAAAAAAGGTTATCTAAGTATTGGATGCGCACCATGTACAAGAGCAATTGAAAAAGGAGAAGACTTTAGAGCTGGTAGATGGTGGTGGGAAAACGGAAAAAAAGAATGTGGACTTCACATTCATGTAGATAAAAATAATTAATAAAAATGCGAAATCATTTAGAAGAATTAGAAAACGAGAGTATTTATATCCTGAGAGAAGTTGCAGCACAGTTTCAAAAACCTGTTTTATTATTCTCAGGAGGAAAAGACTCAATAACAGTAGCAAGATTAGCCCAAAAAGCATTCTATCCAGCTAAAATTCCATTTACTTTTATGCATATAGACACAGGACACAATTTTCCTGAAACTATAACATTTAGAGATAAATTAATAAAAGAACTAGGAGTTGAACTTATTGTTAGATATGTACAAGACAGTATTGATACCAATAAAGTACAAGAAGAAACGGGGAAATATGCAAGTAGAAATTCACTTCAAACAGTAACACTTTTAGATGCAATAGAAGAGTTTGGTTTTGATGCATGTATTGGAGGTGCAAGAAGAGATGAAGAAAAATCGAGAGCTAAAGAAAGAATATTTTCAGTTAGAGACGATTTTGGACAATGGGATGCAAAAAAACAAAGACCAGAAATGTTTACCATTTTAAATGGGAAAATCAATTTTGGTGAAAACGTTAGAGCTTTTCCTATTAGCAATTGGACAGAAGAAGATGTATGGAGCTATATTAAACAAGAAGATTTAGAACTACCTTCAATATATTTTGCACACGAAAGAAAACTAGTAAAACGTGATGGAACATTTTTAGCGCATTCAGATTACTTAAACCTAACAGAAACAGATGAAATTGTTACTGATGTAGTAAGATTTAGAACAGTTGGAGACATGACTTGTACAGCAGCATTAGTATCTAATGCAAGTTCGATAGAAGATGTAATGTATGAAAACAAAACGTCTAAATCATCTGAAAGAGGAGCAAGAATTGATGATAAACGTTCTGAAGCTGCTTTAGAACAAAGAAAAAAAGGAGGGTATTTTTAATTATGGAATTACTTAAAATTAATACAGCAGGAAGTGTAGATGATGGAAAGAGTACTTTAATAGGACGATTTCTATATGATAGTAATGCATTAACTATTGAGCAAGAAGAATTAGTGCGACAAAAAACCAAAGAAAAAGGATTAGAAGATCTTGATTTTTCAGTTATTACAGATGGTTTAATAGCAGAAAGAGAACAAGGAATAACAATAGATGTAGCTCATATTTATTTCTCATCAGATACTAGAAAATTTATAATTGCAGATAGTCCTGGACATGTAGAATATACTAGAAACATGGTAACAGGTGCTTCAAATTCAGATTTATCCATAATCTTAATAGATGCTAGAAAAGGGTTGCTAGAACAAACACATCGTCATTATTTTATTAGTAGATTATTACGATTAGAATCGGTTATTTTCTGTGTTAATAAAATGGATTTAGTAGATTATGACGAAGATGTCTTCTTAAAAATCGCTACAGACATTAATAAAATGGTAAATGAGTTTGAAGAATTAAATCAAACAATATCTATTATTCCTATTAGTTCATTGAAAGGAGATAATATTGTGCATAACTCTAAAAACATGAACTGGTATACAGGAGAAACCTTATCAAATGTTCTTCATAGTTTTAAAAAGAATACCCAATTTACAGATAGCTTTAGAATGGATATTCAGCAAGTATATCATGTTCAAAATACTGAATTTGTAGATTATAGATCTTATGCAGGTAGAGTAAATTCAGGACAATTAAAAGTAGGAGATAAGGTAACGGTTTTACCATCTTGTAAATCATCTGAAGTTGTAGAAATTAGAAAGTTTACTTCTTTGTTAAATGAAACATCAGTTGGTGAATCTGTACAAATTCGATTAAAAGACGATCTAGATATAAGTAGAGGAATGATGTTTGTAAAAGAACAAAATGACGCTCTATTCGAAAAGGAAATTACAGCTAAAATGGTATGGTTAGATGAAAGACAGGCAAATAAAACCTCAAAATATTTTATTCAAGCCAATTCAAGAACAGCAATTTGTAAAATTCAAGATTTTATCCATCTTATAAAACCAGAAAATCCACTTGAAAGATTTCCTTGTGAAAACATACGACTAAATGATATTGCTTTAGTGAAATTAAAATTAGCTAATCCAATTTATTTAGACAAGTATGCCGATAATAAAGCTAATGGAGCATTTATTATCGTAGATTCTCAAACCAATAATACTGTTGCAGTAGGTTTTGTAGAATAATTAAAAATTGGTAAAAAAACCCTAAATACAAATGTGTTTAGGGGTTTTTGTGTTTTTATACGCATCTAAAAGAGTAGCTCAAAATACCATCAGAGTAGTAAACCCAAACCAAACCCACAATCTTGTCATGCTGAAAGCATCTCATTAGAATAGCACAAACCAAATCCACCATCTTGTCATGCTGAAAGCATCTCATTAGAATAGCACAAACCAAATCCACCCACCATCTTGTTATACTGAAAGTATTCCATTAGAATAGCACAAACCAAATCCACCATCTTGTCATGCTGAAAGCATCTCATTAGAATAGCACAAACCTAATCCACCATCTTGTCATACTGAAAGTATTCCATTAGAATAGCACAAACCAAACCCACAATCTTGTCATGCTGAAAGCATCCCATTAGCAGCTCACGTTTATCTTGTCGATTATCCGTTGTTCGTTTTCAACATACAACATACAACTTCAAAAAAAACACCATAGAACGTTTTGAATATACCAACAAATATTATAAATTTATCCCACTGCAAAAGCCAAAATACACGCTATATAAAAAGGAAACACACTAATGGATATTACACTAACCGATGAACAACGCATAAAAATTCTCAATTCCGATGATATTTATGGCATTATGCAGCAAGTGCTCTTGCGAGAAAACAAAATAGACCAAGACAAAGAACATTTTTGGGTAGTGGGGCTTGCCAACAACAATAGAGTGTTGTTTATAGAGTTAGTAAGTTTGGGCACCGTAAACCAAACATTGGTAGAACCTATGGAAGTTTATAGTTTGGCATTACAAAAAAGAGCCGTAAAAATTATACTTTGCCACAATCACCCTAGTGGAGAATTGAAACCTTCAGAAACCGACAAAGACGTTACCGACCGCTTAATACAAGTGGGCATCATTGTAGATGTCTTGGTCATAGATCATTTGATTATTTCTACCAAAAGCTACCTTAGCTTTAAAGACATTGGGCTTCTTGGCGAACTAGAAAAAAGCACCAAATATGTGCCAAAATACGTATTGGAAGAAAGAATGCGAAAAGAAGCAACAGCAATTGCTAAACGTGATGAAAAAATTGAAATCGCCAAGCAATTCAAACGAAAAGGCATTGCCAACGAAACCATAGCGGAAGCCACAGGACTCTCTTTAGAAGAAGTGGCAAAACTGAGAGTAAAAAAAGCAAACAATATAGAATAGTACTCCTTAAAAAATATTTTTTTTACTCGTTTACGGATTACCGTACAAAACAGAAAAAGTACTGCATTACCTTTGAAAAAGCAGCCGAACTGTCTTTCGTACGTATTTATGCGTACAAAAAACACCCAAAAATACGTATTTATACGTATTGTGGGTTTAGAAAGAATGGTTTAGGTTTGTGAAAAGGAAATATGACGTTTGTTATACATATAAACGAGTTGCTCACAATAATAAAAAAAGTGACAGCAGATTAAAAGTACTTTTGATGATTTATAAAAAATAAAAAGCAACGATAATTGAGCCAATCTATACAAAAATGGATAGCTATGCTCAACTAATTTGCAAAAAACTGAGTATATAAATGAGTTAGCAGACATATTAGAAAAACGAAACGTTAATCAACAAAAAACAAGAAATATGAAAAAAATAATTTTAACATTACTATTTTTAAGTAATTTATCCTATTCACAAAATAGATATTCACAATCATCAACTTCAACATATACACCTATGACATTAAGTGAGATGATGGTTGTTCCTCAAAACTTAAGTAATAAATATAACGAAAATCAAAAATATTTGTATTCTTTAAAAAACTGGATTTTAGAATTAAAACCACAAGTAACAGAACAATCATTCATTGACAGATTTAATAATGAATATAATGACCTTGTAAAAATTGAAGATAAAGATTTGTCTAAAGCAACCCAATATTTACAACAAACAGAAAATGCAATAAGAGAAATAATTTCAGATTATAACATTTACGTTGCAAAACTAAATAAAGAAAATCAAGCTAAACAAAATCAAACTTCAACAAATAATTCATCAGAAAACTTAATCCAAGTTGCCTTTAAATATTATGAAGAAAAAGATTTTGCTAAATCTGTAGCCACTTTTTCAAAATATTTAGAAAATGACAAAAATAACACAGATGTGATTTTTTATCGTGCCTTAGCAAAAACTGAATTAAATGATTTCTATGGTGCTATATCTGACTATGAAAAAATCATTGAGTTAAACTCTAATTATCCTTTACAACATAACAAATTTGCAACAGTTTATAATAACAAAGCATATACTTTAGTTAGACTTAAAAAATTCCAAGAAGCTTTGCCTTTTGTTGAAAAAGCATTAGAACTTGACAAAACAGAATGGTTTATTTGGGACACAAGAGGGGAAATTTATTATAATTTAGCTAATTATGATAAAAGTTTAAAAGATTTAAACAAAGCAATTGAATTAAAAGAAAATGACAACTCGTATTTTTTAAGAGGTTTAGTTTATATCAAACTAGGTCAAAAAGAAAAAGGATGTAAAGATTTATCAAAATCGGGAGAACTTGGTAATACAGAAGCATATGAAAAAATTAAAATTAATTGCAAATAAATATGATAAATAGCCAAACTATAGAAAGTTATAAAACAAGTGATTTTGAGAAATTAATGAATTCTAAAATAAAAATTACTTTAAAAAAAACATTAAAAATTAAATCAACAGAAGAAGTAGGAAACGTATTTATTGGACAAATTGTTAGTTTAGGTTTATCAGCTAATTCACCTCATTTACCTGTAAGTATTGATTTTTTAATTGAAAATACAGATGATAAAATATCTCCAAATATTTTTCAAATAGATAGTATAGAAATATAAATACGTCCCCAGCTAGCGCGAGCATCTTGCTCGTGCCTACAAACAGAATCAAACAAAATCAGGTTAAATAGGTTTTAATAGTTTTGTTATTTTTACAAAATGAGTAGAAAGTATAAATTTGGAGAGCAATCAGGAGCCTATTTTATTATTTTTTCAGCTAGCACGAGCAAGATGCTCGCGCTATAGATGGGTATATAAACAAGTTAGCAGTAATATTACCAAAAAATGAACGAAAGAAAATTTAACGAAATTCAAAATCTACTAAAGCTAAAACTTGGTGATAAAGTTATCTGTTCAGAAGAAAACGGAACAAAATATTTACAAATAAAAAATACAGAATTTTGGATGTCAACAGAATTCGAGGAACTTGTTGTTGGAATTGGATTAAATCACACTCATTTTAGTGAAAAATATGGAAATCTAAACGAAGGAATTATTCAAACATTTGATTTATTAACTAATAAAATAAAAACAACAAATTTTATAAAAGGAAAAACGATTTTTAAAAAAATAGTTGAAATTGAATATCCAAATTTTGAAATTGCAAATATTGGAGAAACAGGAATATTAATCTTTCCTTTTTGGAAAAAAACCAGAATTGAAACAACAATGACTGAGCCTATAATTAGCAAAAAAGAGATTGAAAACGAAGTGAATATTATTATTAACTAAAAATACTACCTCCAGCTAGTGCGAGCATCTTGCTCGTGCCCACAAACAAAATCAGGTTTTAATAGTTTTGTTATTTTTACAAAATGAGTAGAAAGTATAAATTTGGAGAGCAATCAGGAGCCTATTTTATTAGCTTTATTCACGGTTTATTATTTTTATAAAGGAGTTCATGCATCCGCTTTGCTCAAGTGCAACAGTTAATTGGATAGACGTATTTTACGAGAATAGAGTATTTTGATTTAATTATAGAATCAGCTCCTTAAAATCTCCTGACTTTGAGGATTAATAATATATTTAATACAAATAAGAATAAAAGAAGGTTTTTTAGACGACTGGAGTTAGCGATAATGAGAAAACATTCTGTTAAAATTCACAAGATTAACAATAGACAGAATTTTTTTGTAACATTAAATAGAAAATCAATACTAACTATTTAATGATTAAAGACATAATATTTCAAATAGAATATACTTTTTCTCAAATAAAATTCAACCGAAAAAGAGAGTTAAATAGAAAGCTGAAAGAATCATTTGGAAAGCTGAAAGATGATTTCTTTGACTTTGACAGTATTGAAAAATACTTTAGAAAGAAAGACAACTCAAAAGTTTATCAAGTATTATCAGACAAAACTTGTAATGATTTGGATTTTGATGATTTGTTTATGTTCCTAGATAGAACTCATTCAAAGATTGGTCAACAATATCTATACAATCATCTTCGTACTATTGGAATAAATGAAAAGAAGACCAGACTAAATGAAGAAATAATAACAGCGTTTTTAAAAAATTATGAATTAAGAATTTCGGTTCAAAAAGAACTCGAAAAGCTAAAACATAAAGATGTATATTATATATCTTCTTTGTTTCAAGATGAGCATCTCAATCCACCAAAATGGTTTTTTGTAATAAAGTTATTATCGTTTGCTAGTTTAGTGTCGCTCGTTTTGGTTTTTTTCAATCCTATATTTTTTATTGTTCTTTTAGGTATTTTTTGCGTGAATTTTGTACTTCATTATTGGAATAAAAATAATTTAGTTCAATATGTAGGTTCAATTCCACAACTTTTAAGACTTAATAATGTTGCCTCACATTTATTTACCAACCCGTTATTAAAAAAAATAAATCCTGACTTACCCAAGTCAATAAAACTAATAAATGAAGTTAAAAGTAGAATGTCTTTTTTCTCACTCGAAGCCAAACTTCAAGGTGAATTTGAAATTATAGTTTGGTTTGTATTTGAGATTTTTAAAACAATGTTTCTACTTGAGCCATTATTGTTATTTGGTGTTTTAAAAAGACTAAACACAAAAAGAGAAGAAATAGAAAGTGTTTTTAAATTTGTTGGGCATATTGATATGTTAGTTTCCGTAGCATCTTTAAGAAAAGGACTTGAAACATTTTGTTTGCCAATTATTAACGATGGAAATAAAATTATTGCTAAAGATATAAGTCATCCTTTAATTTTTAAATGCACAACTAATAACATTGAAATAACTAAAAAATCGATACTTCTTACAGGCTCAAATATGTCTGGAAAAACGTCTTTTATTCGTGCCATTGGTCTCAATGTAATAACTGGGCTTACAATTAATACTTGTTTTGCTAAATCAATGACTTTTCCTTTATTAAAAGTGTTTTCAGCTATTCGAATAAGCGATGATTTGATGAATAATAAAAGTTATTATTTTGAAGAAGTATTAACCATCAAGGAAATGCTAAAAGAAAGTGAAAATGGAAATAAAAACCTCTTTCTTTTAGATGAAATATTTAAAGGAACAAATACTGTTGAACGTATTTCTGCTGGAAAATCTATTTTGTCTGCTTTGGCAAAACATAATAATAAAATATTAGTCTCAACCCACGACATAGAATTAACAGATATGCTTTTGAACGAATATGAATTATATCATTTTAGTGAAACAGTAAACGAGGACAATATAGGTTTTGATTACAAATTGAAAGAAGGAAAGCTAAAAAATAGAAATGCTATTAGAATACTTGAAATTAATGACTATCCAAAAGAAGTTGTGAAAGAAGCAGTCAAAATAGCCAAAAAAATAGATGAAACATATTTAGTAAAAAATGTTACTGGGAGCAATTTGTATATGTGAATGGAGATTTATGGCTATTGTATAATGCCAAGTCATATTCATTTAATTTTTCGTTCATCACATGCTGACCCTTCTGGATTGATTCGAGATTTTAAAGGTTTTACTTCTAGAAAAATAATAAAAGCGATAGTTGAAAATGAACAGGAAAGCAGAAAAGAATGGATGCTTTGGATGTTTGAAAGAGCAGGGAAAAAAAATAGTAATGTGAAACAAAGACAGTTTTGGCAACAAAACAACAAACCAATAGAGATTTGGTCTTTAAAAGTTTTTGAACAGAAATTAAATTATGTTCATTATAACCCTGTACAAACAGGTTTTGTAACAGATCCAATAGATTGGAAGTATAGTAGTGCTAGAAACTATGGAAACAACGATCAAACAATTTTAGAGATTGATATAAATTGATTTTTCTTTGTGGGCACGAGCAAGATGCTCGCGCTAGCGGAGGGAAAAAAGCAAACAACATAGAATAGTACTCTTAAAAATATTTTTTTAACTCGTTTACGGATTACCGTACAAAACAAAAAAATTACAGCATTACTTTTGAAAAAGCAGCCGAATTGTCTTTTGTATGTATTTATACGTATAAAAAACACCCAAAAATACGTATTTATACGTATTGTGGGTTTAGAAAGAATGGTTTAGGTTTGTGAAATAAAGAATGACGCTTGTTATACATATGAACAACTTGTAAGCAACCCAAACAGACGAAACCAAATAGAATGAAATTAACAATCGACTTGACAAGAGAAATATTTGATGACGTAAAAAGTGTTAGCTTTTACGACAGCAAGACTATTTTTTTTGACCCAACAAATTTTTTACCTACGACTGTTTCATTTAAGGTTTGGGGAGCAGGCTTAATGCCTGGTTTCGACTGGACACATTACTTGAATTTAGATAAAGAAATTAATTTAAAATCAATAATTCAGAAATCTTCTGGTAATGAAACGACTATTCAGGGCTTCGGAACTTTGACATTAAACAATGTTGTAGCTGGAAAAATTTCCATTTTACCATACGATAATAAAGAATTCTTAAAAGACAAAAAAGGCAGACAAATAGAATATAAAAGAGAGTGGACGCTTGAAAATATAGAAAATGATTGTTATGAGTATTGGTTTGACACATCAATCTATTTTCCATATGGAGCTTGTGACTTAAAATTATATGCAAAGGGAAATGTAACTTTCGAGTTTGACACAAATGATTGCGTAAGCGGAATCGAATACATTACTAATTCAAATCGACACGACACTTTTTGGGGCTATTTAAAAGACAAAACTTTGACAACAAACTCTTATAAATATGAAGACCTTGATAATTGAAATACGAAGGGTAGCCTATAACAGGCGTTTGGCAAGATTGCGAATTTTGCAGTAAATTCACGTTCACATTTCGCAAGAAATTTCACCTTTAACTGAAAATAATCGGTTCCGAAACTCGCAACCTTGCCAAGCTGCGGAACGTTATACCTCATACAATAGTAAACAGCTCTTAAATGAATGAACATCAAAAAATATTGTCTTGTTGGCATAAATTAGAACATTTTAGTCCTGCATCAACACCAAAGATTTCAGAATATGGTTTTGGATTATTACCAGACAACGAATTTTGGAAAATTCCTCTTAAATCTAAAGACCAAAATAAAACAATTGAATATTCTATTTTTTTAGGGGTATTTGATTCAAAACACGTGAATGACTTTATCAATGAATATTTTAAAGTAAATGAAAAAGATGAAAATTTTAGAAGTTCGAAAATTTGCTATGCTTCCTTAAAATTAGATAAAGATGGAAAATACATAAATGATTCTTTCGGAATTTCTACTCTTACTTGGGCATTAGGTCAACTTGAAAAAAATAAAATCAAAAGTAATAATTGGGAAAAAGATTTTGATGATATTAAAAATGAACTACTTGAACACATTGAATTAACGTTTAAAGAAACAATTATTAACTCTGATGGTGAAATTGAAAAAATATCAAGAATTCTAAATAATAGTCAACTTTTACAATTTCAAGACAAAATTGAAAAAGAATGTAATTGGAGTATAAAACCAAAGAAAGAGATATATGTTAAACGAATAGAAAAATTCAAACCTAAAAACAATAAAGATAGCAAGCCAACAAGTGATATTCTCAATAGTTTCTATATAAAAGATTTAGAAAAAATCATTACTAATTATAGTGAAAAATCAACTCCAAAAGCATTTAAACGATATTTAGATGGAAGTTTAAACCACCATTCAGGAAGAATTGATGTGTCAAAAAGTATTGAGAAATTAAAAGATACTTTATCGCCAAGAAATATTCCAGACGGTTGTTGGCCATCAGAATATACTTTAAGTTTAATGCAACAATTTGCGGTAAATTCGATTTTTAACGAATTGGAAAATGAGAATCAATCTGGATTATTTTCTGTAAATGGCCCTCCTGGCACTGGAAAAACAACATTATTAAGAGATATTATCGCTCCTATAATTGTGAGTAGAGCGAAAGAATTATTTAAAATATCAAACCCTTCAGATGCTTTTAAAAAGGTTGGACAAATTGAAATTAACGAAAATTATTCGCCTTGGATTTATAAACCTGTACAATCAATTTCCAACGGTGGTATTGTAATAGCATCTTCTAATAATGGTGCTGTTGAAAATATTTCAAAAGAATTACCCTTAAAAAAAGAAGTTTCAAAGGGGTATCAAGAAGACATTTCCTATTTTAAAGAGGTTGCAGAAAACTGCATAAACAAAGATAATTGGGGAATTATTTCGGCTGTTTTGGGCAATAAAGAAAACAGAAACAATTTAGTTAGTTCATTATGGTTTAATAATGATTGTAAAGATTTACAAAAGACTTTAAAGGAAAATAAATTATTCGATAATATAGAATGGGATAAAATCAGAGAAATATTTAAAAATAAATTATCTGAAATTACAACCGAAAAAAATCGTTTAGAACTTTTTAGAAAAAATTATAATGATTTTGTTTTAACTAATGAAAACTTAAATACGTTAAATCAAAATTTAGGACTTATTGAAAATGATTATAATACATTAAAAAAGGAATTAGAAAATCAAAAAACGAAAGTTGAAATTCTTGATAAAAGGAAATCGGAAATTCTTTCGGAATTGTCTATTATAAAAAGTAGTAAGCCTAATTTCTTTGTTTATTTATTCAATTCAAAAAAACGAAATATATACAAACAAGCTTGTAGTAATGCTTTGCATTCTTACAATCAAATTACAAATGAGTTCAATGTTGAAAATGCTACTTTATCTGAAATTGAAAAAAAATATTCCAAATTAGAAACCTTATTATTATATCAAAAAGAGCAAAAGAAAGTTTTAACCCAAAAACTTACAACTTTAACTTCAAAAGTTTCAATAGCTCAGGATGAATTAAAAAAGAATTATGCAGATATTAAATTTTGGGATAATATTGAATCTCAAAAAACACAAGAATCTTGTCCTTGGTATTCCCAAAAATTAAAAAAACTTAATTCAGAATTATTTATCATTTCTTTAAAATTACATGAAGTATTTATTTTAACAGCCAATGCAACATCAAGTAGAATTTCTACAACCTTGGCTGGTTTTTTTGAATATCTAAAAGGAGACAAAAGTGTGTCAAGAACAGAAGTAAAGGCAATGTGGGATACCTTTTTTTTAGTAATTCCCGTTGTTTCTTCAACTTTTGCTTCAATTCAAACTATGTTTAAAGATTTGGGGCAAGAAGATTTATCTTGGCTATTTATAGATGAAGCTGGTCAAGCTGTGCCACAAGCTGCAATTGGTTCAATTTGGCGTTCAAAAAGGGTTGGGATTGTTGGAGATCCATTTCAAATTGAACCAGTAGTTACTATTCCGAACTCGATTACTGATAATATCAGTAAATATTTTGATTTAACCAATCAACAAGTTAATTCTGAATTATCTGTTCAATCAATGGCAGACAGAAGTAATCCATTAGGTGCATATTTAACCATAAACAGTAAAAAAGAATGGATTGGTATTCCTTTGAGAGTTCACAGAAGATGTATTAGCCCAATGTTTGAGATAGCAAATTCGATTGCTTATGATAATACAATGTATAATTCAACTCAAAACCTCAAAAATGTATCAATAAAATTTCAAACAGAATTTATTGATTGTAAAGGAAATGTTGAAGGAAGACATTTTGTTCCTGAACAAGCAGAAATAATAAAAGATTTATTGTTAATTGAAATTAATAGTATTGGGAACTTTCCAGATGTTTTTGTAATTACCCCATTTAGTGAAGTAAGTTATAAACTTAATTCTTTTCTATTCAAGTATCTGATAAATGAAATTAAAAAGTATAAAGAGATAAAAATCGAAGAAATGAGTGATTGGCTAAAGAGCCATATTGGAACAGTACATACATTTCAAGGTAAACAAGCAGAAGGTGTAATCTTATGTCTTGGGTTGGACGAAAAATCAAAAGGAGCTGCAAATTGGGCTTCTCAAAAACCAAATCTATTGAATGTAGCTATTACAAGAGCAAAATATAGATTTATAGCTGTTGGAGACAAAGATATTTGGTTTAATCAACCGTATTTTAATCAATTGAAATTTTTGGAGAATAATGTACGAACGTATAACAATGTGTATGAGTAATAACGGTTTAAGTGATAAAACGAAAGTATAAACATAAAACAAAGGTCAGTGAAAAACTGAAAGGTTTGTGGGTAGAAATCCGCTTCTTCCCTTTCCTCTGCTAGCGCGAACATCTTGCTCGTGTGATGAGAGTGTTACGCTTCTAAAAAAAACTCGATGCTGTTTATTTTTTTAGAATTGATAAAAAAACAAATTCTAGAGAGGGATAGTTTTGGAATGCTGGAAGAATTGGAAGCCAAAATACAAGAAATGCTTTGTCCTTTAGAAATAGAGGTTGATGATGATGGTTTTTTTATTGGAATTGCAAATTATGGGCAGATTTTAGAACGTTGGTAAATGACAAAAGAAAAATTATTAAATGAATTTGAAGGTGTTACTGTGCTTAAAACTATATTGTTTTATGATGCTATGTTCTGTGATGTGATGTTGCTTTTTGAATCTTTGCAAAATAACTTGTTTTTGAAAACCTATTTTTTTGGTTTGTATTGCAATTATGCTTTGGGCTATACTTTTGAAAATTGTTTGGATTTTCACATTTTGTAAGGGTATAGGAATACGAAATATAAAGTATTAAATAGTGTTGATCCTTATTTAGTTGAGGGGATTTTTTTGTTATTACTATAGAAGGTGTGTTAGAAGACGAACGGTCATTGTTAGATTTTGAAGAAAAATTAAATGAGCCCTATTTTACATTATTAAATGCAAAAGAAGAGAAAGCTATCGGAGGCTTTATGAGGCAGTATGTTTTGAACAATGTAACGCATTTTATTGAAAATATTAGCTTAGAATGCAGTTTAGATTTAGAGAAAAAGCACATGATAAAAATGACAGTGAGATTGCTTGATTAAGTGATATTTTTTATACTTTAGTCCTCAACAAATACAACAAATACAACAAATAAACACAATAAAATAAACATGAAAAATGAGCGAGAAACATATAATAGTACATGGAGCTACGTTTCAATGTAAATTTAGTGTAGCCCCCCAGACCGATGTTTTGCAGGTGTTGTCTCAAACAAGACCTTTTCAATATACCAATGATTCAGACGGTTCTGAAAAGTTAGTGGCTTCTACTATGGATATTGGTCAAACACTGCAAAAAAATACTTTTGGTAACTGCAAAAAACAACCCAAAGGTTCTAGTTATAATCCTTGCCAGGCAGTTATTACAGAATGGAAAGGTTTTTATGATAAGGTGACTTTGGCAAACAAAGGCAAAGTGTTGCTGGAAGACAGTAAGGCTACTTGTCCTATTGGCGGTCCCGATTGTATAAGTATTATAAAACACGGACAAAAAGCCAAGCCCAGCCAACAAAATAATAGAAAAAAAGACGAAGACGTTGTTAATGCTATTAATCCTATGGCAAATGCTACCCAACAAAAGCAAGAAAGCGAGCAAGAATCTAATGTTGAGGTAGAATGAAACAAGGAGTAAAAGCCATAGAAGGCAAAGCCGAGATAAAAGCAGGGGTTTGGGAAAGTTATACGGTGAGCGAATGGTATCCAGATACCCCTATGGGAGTGCGCAATGAAGCGAATGTGAAATGGAGAGCCTACAAAATAAACAATAATGGTTCCTTAACCTTAGCATTAGAAAAAAAGGAAGGCGTTTTTCGATTTGGACAAGCAGGAATAGGCTCAAAATATAAAATAGTTGCCTTTTTAAATACACCCGAGCTTGATAATGCAAGTAGTATTGCCATTACGGTTGTGGCTACAGAGCAACCCGATATTATTAGTATTGTGTTGAGCGATATGAAAGGAATAGTCCTAACAAAACCACTTGCTGGGGGACAAATAGTGAATGCCCATGTGAATACCGTGGGCATGAATAGCAAACACAAAGTAGTTATTTCTTTGTGGGAAGACGTGAAAGACAGTCATAAAGTAATCGAAGAAAAATCGGTATTTGTAGGCAGTATGGGTGTGGCACATGCACAATTTATCATTCCAGTAGATTTTAAGAAACACATGGAAGCTTTAATGGGCAAAGTGATAGAAGAAACAAGCTATCATATAACAGCCTATGCACTTGGAGAGCTTTCGAGTGCAGCAGCTTTGCAAATGAAAGCAAAAGGAGAAAAACCCGTTTTAGTAGAAGAACGCAAAAAACAAACCCAAGAGCATTTGGAAAGCAAGACCAAAACCAAAACAACTACACCGTCCTATAAAGGTAAAATTGCACCAGCTACTGCAAAACCAAAGTTGTCCCCTTTAGCAGAGCGTGGTGGTATAAAGTTGGTTTATTTTGTTGACCAAGCAGGAAAAAAAATAACCGAAAATAAAACGAGCAATTTGAGAGTCATTATAGAATCGGAAGGACTTATTGACCGAGAAATCAACCTGAAACTATTTGAAGATGACAAATATGCCATGAGTGATGATGATTTTCTATTTGAAAAAAACTATACCCTAACCTCAAACAAAAGTTATATAGACATTACTCTAACAAAGGAAATGCAACAAAAAGGTTATGAATTAGGCGAAGGTTGGGAACAAGAACTCTATGTAAAAATCCACGTTTTAAACTTTTACCCAAAAATAAAAAGTGAAGCCTTAAAAGTAGATTATAAATCGCATACTATTGATGTTCCTGATGGTGTGAGTACTATGAAGATTGGGAAAATAGAAATTAAAAAAGAAAAATTTGATAAGGTAAAAGATAAAGGAGAGGAAGCAATAATTTATATTACTAGTGAAATTGCAACAGCAATTGAGGTTGATAAAAAAGGAAATGTAACTTTTTATCCTGATTATGGTGGATATAATGGGCAAGAAGAATATATTGAAAATGAAAAAATATATTGTAAAAAAATATCAGCTACCCAAAGTGCTTTTCCAACCTATAAAGCTTACATATATAGAGGAAATGTTGTTGGTGAAGCATTAAGAAAGTTAAAACAAGATTTAGAGTTTAAAACATTTGAAAATGCAGAAAGTACAGTTTTAGAATTAGCTAGACATGCAATGTTAAATAATAAAAATTATGGAGACAGTGGTCCAATACCACCTAATAAGATAGAAAATTTATATGAACTTAAATATCAATATGGAGTAAGTAAAAAAAGACCAAGTTACAGATATAGAATAGTTGAAAATAGGAATAAAAACAAAGGTAACTTTCCTGAAATAAAAGATATAACAAAAGAAAATACAAATGGAAGTATGAGTATCGGTACTAGAGGATCAATATCAATTGACCCATGGAAATCAAAAGATTTAATTGGCTGTGTTGGACTAAAAGCTTTAGGAGGTGGATATCATTCAAGCTGTGCAGATAGAATTAAAGATGTTAGTAATGTTGAGAAATATAAATTTATATATCATTCCATAAACAATTATCTCGAAAGTGTAATTCCTGAACTTACTGGAATTTATGGAAGAAGAGGTTATACGTCTACAGACGAAGTTCCTGTTTTTTCATCTAAATATGATCATCAAACAAAAGTATTTGTTTTAGTAGATGATTTGCCAGAATTATCTCAAAAAGGATTATTTAATGAAGAAGATGCAAGAATAGCTTTAAAGTTCATTTATGATAAATATGGTGAAGAAATTGCTATAATTGTTGAAAAAATGTATAGACTTGAAACTTCACATTTTAAATCTCTCCAATATAAACACTGTGGTACAGGAGGAATGGAAGTTTTTGGAGAACCACCTTATTATGGTTGGAATTCTACAACTTATGTCTCACATCCTGAGCACACACCAATTGGTACATGGAGCGCAATGGAAGGTAAAGGGTTAAGTGGTAAAGGAGGTAATACTCAAGAAAAAAATAAAGCTAAGACTTTTGTTAAATTGCCAACTGTCTTGGCTGGTATGGAATATAAAGCAGAATACATTGAACGATATGATGGTAATTATGCTCGTTGGTATAATGCAACTGATGTTAATGCACAAGAAGAATACAAAAAATCATTAGTGGGAATAATCCCTAGAATTGTTAATTCTTTTAAAAAATGAAAAAGATAACTTATATATTTTTAAACATAACTTTATTTTTTATATTCTCATGCAAATATGAAAATGAAAAGAAAATTACAAATTTAAAGCAGCAAGAAATTAGCGAGGTTAATTGTGATAAAACTTTAACTCGTTTAATTGTTAACTCTGATATTAATAATGTTTTTAAAGATGAAATGAAAATAATAATTGATGAAGAAGATAATGAGAAATTAAGGATAAAATTATTTGTAAAATCTATAAATGGTGTAAATGAAGATAATACTATTGGCTGGGTAATAATTGATTTAATTAAAAAGAAAGTTCTCGATATAACAAATGATATTGAAAATCCAATTTCATTAAATTATAGCGACGTGGATTGGAATAATTTCATTTCATGTTATAAAAAAACTAATACTACAAACACTATGAATACAGAAAAAATAGATTTTAATCAATTATTCAATGATGGTTCTATTATAGAATTTTCTCCAAAAGATATAAATAATGACAAATCTGAAATTAAAGAGTTTAAGAGTAAACTAAATGCTTTTATTTTAGAATATCCACTAAAAGAAAATTTTGATAATAAAAATCTTTTAAAATTAATAAATAATGAAACTTTTTTTGATTCTCAACATTATTCAAATAGTCTTTGGTTAGCATTTTTTATAGAAAAATATACTATAGACGTTACAACTTTAAACGAATTAATGAACCTAGCAATTTCACAAGAAGACTTTGAAGCAATTAAGATTTTAATTAAAAAAGGCTATGTGGTATCAATGAGTGAATTAAATAAAATTAAAGAAACGAAAGAGTTTATTAATACTAAAATCGAACAAGATAAAGACGAACCATTTGAGTCATATCTAAAAAAAGAATCAAAAATTAGAGAAATTGAAGTATTATTAAATCAAAAATATGCATCAAACCACATTCAAGATTCAGACGGGTACACAAACTTAAGAAAAGGAAAAGGAACTAATTTTGATGTTATCGAAAAAATCACGACTAATACAAAGATTAACGTTTTAAACAATACAGATGATTGGTATCTAGTGAAAACTAAATCAGGTGTTGAAGGCTATGTGCATAAGTCAAGAATAGTGAGTGAATAGTAGAACTTAAGTTAATATTTGTAACAAGAACTCTATGTAAAAATTCATGTTTAAATTTTTATCCCAAAATAAAAAGCGAAGGCTTAAAAGTAGATTGCAAATCGCATAGTATTGATGTTCCCGATGGTGTGAGTATTATGAAGGTTGGAAGTAGTGAGGTGGTAAAAGGAAGTAATTGTGGAGGAAAATATTGCATTAAAAAAGGAGATAAGAGCGAACTCAAGTTTTGTTATTTTTACAACATGAGTAGAAAGTATAAATTTGGAGAGCAATCAGGAGCCTATTTTATTAGCTTCTCAACAGTTAATTGGATAGACGTATTTACGAGAATAGAATATTTTGATTTAATTATAGAATCTTTAGAGTATTGTAGAAAAAACAAAGGGATGGAGATTTATGGCTATTGTATAATGCCAAGTCATATCCATTTGATAAAGGTTTTACTTCTAGAAAAATAATGAAAGCGATAGTTGAAAATGAACAGGAAAGCAGAAAAGAATGGATGCTTTGGATGTTTGAAAGAGCAGGGAAAAAAGAATAGTAATGTGAAACAAAGACTGTTTTGGCAACAAAACAACAAACCAATAGAGATTTGGTCTTTAAAAGTTTTTGAACAGAAACTAAATTACGTTCATTATAACCCTGTACAAACAGGTTTTGTAACAGATCCAATAGATTGGAAGTATAGTAGTGCTAGAAACTATGGCAACAACGATCAAACAGTTTTAGAGATTGATATAAATTGATTTTTCTTTGTGGGCACGAGCAAGATGCTCGCGCTAGCAGGGGATTTATAAAAATTTAATATTTGTTACTGGTTCTCAAACTTTCAAAAGAATTGGAAACTATTATAATACTAGTCAAAAACCAAAAAAGAGGAAAATAATGAAAATTAAATTAAAAGATTTGATTGCTATTTTAATAATTATATGCTTATTTATTTTTATTTTAAAAGGCATTTTTAAACAAGCTTTTAATCAATTTGAAATTAAATCAAATAATGCTAAAACGGTTGGAATTGTTTATAATTTAAAAATTTCAACAAGATCTTGTATCTTACATTACAAATACTTAGTTGATAAAGATACTTTATTTGGAGCAGTAGGAATAAATCCTTCTAAATGTGATTTTTTAAGAGAAAACTGCTTAAATAGAAAATTTTATGTCTACTATTCTCTAAAGAGTCCTAAAAAGAGTTTAATAAATTTAGGTAAATATAACGAAGAAAAGAAGACAGTTGAGTTTTTTAAACCATATTAGACTTCCCTCAGCTAGCGCGAGCATCTTGTTCGTGCCTACAAACAAAATCAGGCAAAATCAGGTTTTAATAGTTTTGTTATTTTTACAAAATGAGTAGAAAGTATAAATTTGGAGAGCAATCAGGAGCCTATCCCCGCTCCTCAAAGTCTCCTGATTTTGAGGATTAATAATATATTTAATGTTTAATTAATTTTCTATAAAAAATAACTTCATTTATAAAAGATTTACCGAAGCCACAGGACTGTCTTTAGAAGAAGTGGTAAAACTAAGAGTGAAAAAGCAAACAATATAGAATAGTTCTCCTCAAAAAATATTTTTTTAACTTGTTTACGGATTACCGCACAAAGCAAAAAAATTACTGCATTACTTTTGAAAAAGCAGCCGAATTGTCTTTTGTACGTATTTATACGTATAAAAAACACCCAAAAATACGTATTTATACGTATTGTGGATTTAGAAAGAATGGTTTAGGTTTGTGAAAAGTAAAAATAAAAAGAGACTAATCCATCCATTCAGGTTCATCTTGTAGCAGGTTTTTTTAGAGTAAACTTAAAAAGATATTCTTCAAGGAATACTTTTTAGAGTTTAAAACTAAATTGAAACTTGGTTGATGATTAGAAAAAATGCTATGTAATAGCGTAGATATACACCCGAAATGGGGTAGATTGGTGCTATAGAGCAGCGAATATAAATAAGTTAGGTAACTTTAAACCAACCCCGGCAAAAAATAACTTAAAACAATAAAATGGAATATTTTTTAGAACTAAAATTTGAAGATTCAAATTACAATGCATTGATTCATTTTGCAACAACTTTCTTAACAAATTCTGAAGCTGAAGGTAAGCTGTTCGTAGAAGAATTATTATCAGCTTTTCAAAGAAGAAAAGTTATGATTTTGTCATACTCATATAATCGAATTGATAATAATCCTGAACTTAGAGAAAGAATGTATGAATATCACGACTTCTATTTAAACCGAGCAACTGCAAGTATTCAAGTTGAACAATTTCACGTTGAGAATCCTAATCAAGAAAAGTCACTGTGGGACAACTTAATTGGGAAATTTTTTGAAGGAGAAGATTCTACAGCGAATATTGGCAATAAATACGAAATTCCAGTTAGAGTTGTTGATAAGAAAACAAGAAACCCTATTAATAGCGAATTTTATTATTTTTCAGTAGAACAGTTAATTCCAAAAGGCTAAAGCTACCCTGCTCTGCAAAGTTTCCCGACTTTGAGGTCTAATAAAAAAAGTTAATTTGTTACTACAAAAGAATCTTTAATCATAAAATATTTAAGTCAATGACTTTTTATAATTTATCCTGCCCCGCTAGTGCGAGCATCTTGCTCGTGCCTACAAACAAAATCAGGCTAAATTAGGTTTCAATAGTTTTGTTATTTTTACAAAATGAGTAGAAAGTATAAATTTGGAGAGAAATCAGGAGCCTATTTTATTAGTTTTTCAGCTAGCACGAGCAAGATGCTCGCGCTAGCGGGGTTTTTCTCTTAATTGCAACAGCTCTTTCTTATACAATAAAACTATTTTGATTGGAACATCTATGCTCGTTTTATACATGATTTTCATTGTCTTAATCCATATCTACAAAGGAAACCCATCTGAAATTGTAATTCTAATTCTTATATCAACCATATTCGCTTCGTATATAAGAAAACCACAATTATTTCATCAAAAACCAAATTAAATCACTACTAAACAATACTTTCAAAATTTAAAAAGTTATACATTTTTTTAGTCATTAGTGAATAATTATTAGTACTAAACAGTTAGAGAAAATTAAGTTGTAAGGTTAACATCTAGAATACCAAAACTTTTTCACTTTACTTCTCGCTATTCACTAATCACTATTTACTAGACATCAACAACTTTGCCAAAATCACTAAAAACAGGGCTCGTGAATGGTTTTGACGTGTTTTGACCGGTTTTGACGTRTTTTGATGTRTTTTGACGTAYTTAAAGGGGTTAAATARGGCCTTTGTTCGGAGATTGTTCGGAAAAGCTTCGGTCAAGYAGCGGTAAACAGGCACTTTTTCGCAACAACTTCCGAACGAAACTGCTACTTGACTGCTACTAAACCTAAAAAATTAGTGGTTAGTGGAAATTAAAAAAAAGTAACACACTTCATCTTTTCTTCTTCAAATTTCAAACATTTTATCACAAAAGTGTTACCCTGTAAAGGGTTTTATTAGCAGTTTCTCAAGGCTATTATAAATGTTGCCTTTATGAAAAGAATGTTGAGTTCTTGTATAACTTCTCGATACGCTTCGCACTCGAAGGGACGAGTATCGAGAACTACAAACTTGTCATGCTGTAAGCATCCCATTAGCAATGGAAGTTCTTGTATAACTTCTCGATACGCTTCGCACTCGAAGTGACGTAGTTTGAGTCGTCTGTTCGAGTGTTTTTTATGGAATAAAATGGAATAAAACTTCTCGATACGCTGCGCACTCGAAGTGACGAGTATCGAGAACCACAAACTTGTCATGCTGTAAGCATCCCATTAGCAATGGAAGTTCTTGTATAACTTCTCGATACGCTGCGCACTCGAAGTGACGAGTATCGAGAACTACAAACTTGTCATGCTGTAAGCATCCCATTAGTAATGGAAGTTCTTGCATAACTTCTCGATACGCTGCGCACTCGAAGTGAAGTAGATTGTGTTTACTATGTATTGAAAAGAAATTTTAGTTTTTGCACCACGTCTGTTTGAGTGTTTTTTGTGTAGTAAAACGGAACAAAAAATGTATCGAGAACCGTTTTTAATGAAATTTTTCTTGTTTTCGATACGATTTTCTGTCGAAAACACTCGAACTGATAAAAAAAATCATCAAAAATTAATTACACCCAACGGGTTTTTATTATAAAATTGCAGCATAATAACAAGAAATTCTTCATACAAAAGCAAATCATTACTCCCAATATTCCAAACAAAAAATCAATTAAAAAAAACAAAAAAACACACAAGTCAATTCATATAAAAAAATAATAGAAATGTAGAAAATGCATTTAATTTTTATAAATTGCTATAACTAAATAAATTTAATATGTCTAGAAAATATTTTTCGCTACTTTTTCTTTTTATCAGCATTTCCATTTTTTCACAAACCAAGCTAAATGAAAAAAATCTTGATAAACAACTATTAAAATTACAAGAAACCACTCAAACAGTTGGTTTTTCAGTTGCCATTGTTAAAGACAATCAAGTAATCTATTCCAAAGGATTTGGTTATAGAGATGCAGAACAAAAATTAAAAGCAAACGAAAATACTTTATATCCTATTGGTTCCACTTCAAAAGCATTTACTACTGCTTTATTAGGTATTATGGAAGAAGAAAAAGGATTAAAATTTACCGATAGTCCTATAAAATACTTACCTGAGTTGAAATTTTACAACGATGAATTAAATAATAAAATCACCATTTTAGACATGATAAGCCATCGCACAGGTTTACCACGTCATGATTTTTCATGGTATTTATTCCCTATCGAAAACAAAGACAGCCTTTTGTCTCGTGTAAAATATCACGAACCTTTTACAGGCATAAGAGAAAAATGGCATTATAACAATTTCATGTACTTAGCACAAGGTTTAATCACAGAAAAACTAACAGGAAAAAGTTGGGAAGACAATATTAGAGAACGTTTTTTTAAACCATTAAATATGTCAACTTCAAATTTAAGCATTGAAGAACTAAAAAAACAATCAAATATTTCAAAAGGATATTCATTAGAAAATTTTGAAACCAATGAAGCAATTCCTTATTATGATATTGCAGCAATTAGTCCAGCAGGAAGCATTAATAGTAGTGTAAAAGAAATGGCAAATTGGCTTAAAATTTGGCTAAATGAAGGAAAATTAAATGAAGTTCAAGTATTACCTAAAAGGTATGTAGAAAAAGCCATTAATCCATTAATGTTAGTTGGTAACGGTATTGCAGACAAACAATTTCCAAACCAACATTTAAATAGTTATGGTTATGCTTGGTTTGTTTCTTCATATAAAGGACATTATAGAGTAGAACATGGAGGAAATATTGATGGTTTTTCTGCAAATGTATCTTTTTTTCCTACCGATAAAATTGGAATTGTTGTACTCACAAATCAAGATGGATCAGCTTTACCAACTCTAGTAAGAAACGCAATTTCTGATGAAGTTTTAAATTTAGAAAAAACAGATTGGGTAGCCTATTATGACAAATTAATAGCACCTTTAAAAAAACAAATTAAAGACAAAAAAGAAAAAGAAGCAGAAAGCAAAGTTAACCATACAACCCCAACACATAATATAACAGAATATACTGGGAAATATAACCATAAAGGCTATGGAACATTTCAAATTGAAGTTAAAAATGATTCGCTTTGGGCAAACTTTACAAGAGAAAAAGTATATTTAAAACATACACATTATGATGTTTTCAAAGGATTTGCTCTAAAAGGCAATAAAGTAAGCAGCGACGAAGTAGGTTCAAATTTCAATTTTCAGACTAATGATTTAGGAGATATTGAATCAGTTAAACTAAATATAGAAACTACTTTAGATCCAATTATTTTTAAAAGGAGTCCTTTAGAAGTGGCTGTTTCTACAGAAAAATTGAATAAATATGTAGGAAGCTATTTGCTTTCTGGAGTAGAGCTAAAAATTTCTATTAAAAATGACAATTTAAAACTTTTTGTTCCTGGGCAACCAGAATATACTTTAATTCCAATAAAAGAAAATGAATTTTCAATTAAAGGATTATCAGGATACAAAGCTGTTTTTGAAGAGAAAGACAATAAATTAAATGTAGTATTACACCAACCTAATGGAGTGTTTACTGCTGTAAAACAATAACCATAATTGTATTAAGCAAAAGTATAATATTAGCACTTTTCATTAGTCTAGCTTCTTGTAATGTAAACAATAAATAACCTATGATATTGTGATTGAAAATGCAAGAGTTATTAATCCAGAAACCAATGCTAATGAAAAATGGAATGTGGTAACTTCTGGAGATAAAATCCTATAAATAATTAAAAGCAAACTAAAAGAAAAAAAACATAAACGGAATAGATGTATTTTTTAATTGAAAAGGGTAAAAATGAAAGCTAAAGCACTCCTTGAAAAAGTAATTAAAAGTGAACTGAAAAAATGAAAACAGTAACCGTTTTAGGATGTGGAATTGTAGGCTTAACAACTGCCATCAAACTACAAGAACAAGGATACAAAGTAACAATAATTGCTAAAGAGCGTTTTAACAAAACACTTTCTAGTAAAGTTGGTGCAATTTGGTTTCCCTTTGAAGTTCATCCAAAAGAAAAAGCCAACAAGTGGGCAACACTTGCCTACCAAGAATACTTGTTAGATATAAAAGAAGGAAATGGCATTGCTTTTATTCCATTTATAACCTCATATAATAACGAAAGCAACACCGATTGGACAAACCAATTACCCAAAGAATCTGTTAGAAAAGCTTTAGCATCAGAATTACCAAAAGGAATAGAAATGGCATATATTTCAATAGTTCCCTTGGCAGAACCACTTTTATATTTACCTTATTTATTTACCCGTTTTACAAATAATGGAGGAGCATTTAAAGAACAACAAATTATAAGTTTACAAGAAGCAGCAAATCTAAATACATTAGTAATTAATTGCACCGGTTTAGGTGCAAAAGAATTATGCAATGATACTGATTTACAACCAATGCGGGGACAAATATTACGCTGTGAAAAAATGGATATTCCATCTTATGCTGATTCAATAAAAAAAGGAGCATTGAGTTATATTATTAACCGAAGCGAAGACTGTGTAATTGGCGGAACTGATTACGAAAATGATTGGAATACCAATGTAGAAATAAATGATACAAACTTAATTATTAAACGCCTTTTAGACATTGGATTATCACAAAAAACGCCCAATATAATAGAAGAAATTGTAGGTTTAAGACCAAAAAGAAGCGCTGTTCGTTTTGAGTTTGACGAAAATTTCTCCAATATTTTTCACAATTACGGTCATGGTGGAGCTGGTTTTACAGTAGCTTGGGGTTGTGCCATTGATCTTGTTGAAATAGTAAAACATGAAATTTATTACTGAATAAATAATTATAATTAAAAGCAGTTAAAAGTAATGACTTAGGTAAAAACATACTTTCGAGTCTTCTCTAAAGACACAAAAGGTTGCGTTATATTTGTTTTAGTTTAGACTAGTCTCCACTTCTTTTAGCTGTAAAACGTTGTGTTTAATGTAAAAAAACAAATGGAATATAAATTACCAGAAGATAAAATCCCAATTTTCAACTTAAATTTTGAGAAAGGAAATGAGTTGGTTGATGGTTTGATTATAACAAAAGGAGAAAGAAGACCGAAATTAGGATTTTGGAATAAAAGAAAAGCTAAAAAAGCAATCAAATATTATTCTAAATGCTTGTCTATGATACCAAATCATTGGCAAACGAATTGGTTGATAGCAAAGGTTTACCAAGCAATGTCCGAAAATAAAAAAGCTTTAAATCATTTTGAAACAGCGGTTAAAATAGAAAAAACAAATCCCGACTTACCACGCGAAGCCTCAATTTCTGCAATGGATTCAGGAAATGTAAAATTAGCGGTAGAATATTCTCAAGAAGCAATTAATCGTGAATCAAATGACGCTGGACTTTATTGTAATCATGCTTTAAACTTGATGGTTTTAGGTAATGATGATAAAGCTAAAATTTATATTGATAGAGCAATAAAAATGGCTCCTGATGATGAAATAAATAAAAATGTTTACGCACTAATAAATGCTGTTGCGAGTGGTGAAAGAAAAAGACCAAAATACAATGAATTGAACTAAAAATACGAAACACAACAAAGTTGAAGAAAAAGGAATAAAACAAAAGGGAGTATATAGATCAGTATTAAATCTTCAACTTACAATAATCAAGATCGTTAGCAAATATCCAGACAAATACTCAATTTAAATGAAAGAATTTAGTGCAAAAATTGAAATTATCGGAATAAATCCCTTCGTTTTTATTCCAGACGACGTTTTGAATTATATTTTTGAAAAGGCAGAAAAAAATAAAGGAAAGATTCCAGTTCGCATCAAAATTGAAGGACACGAGTTTGAACAGACCTTGATAAAATACAGCGGACATTGGCGACTTTATTTAAACACTCCAATGAGGCAATCTGCCAAAAAAGAAGTTGGACAAATAACACGAATTGAAATCGAGTTTGATCCAAACGAAAGAAAAGTACCCTTTCATCCAAAATTTAAAAAAGCGTTGGAAGAAAATGAGAATGCAAAAAAGATATTTGATAATTTATCACCTTCCTTACAAAAGGAAATTTTGAGATATTTGTCATTCCTAAAAACAGAAGAAAGTATAGACAGAAATGTAAAAAAAGCCGTAAATTTTCTTCTTGGAAAAGAGAGGTTTATTGGAAGAGAAAAACCATGAGATTATTTTCTATTGATATGTAACAAAATAGTGAAATGAATATTAATATGCAATTACATAAGGATATAAGATTGAGCATGATAAATAGTATTCTAATCTCTTTTGTAGTTGAAAAGAAGTAAAGTCTGTCAAAGTATTTAAGGATTTTTTTATATTGCGAAAGAATTAAATACTTTGAAAAATATTTACAACAGAACTACTGATGTATTGAATTCCAATTGCAATAACTATAAATCCAATAATCCTAGAAATGGCTACAATACCTGAAGCTCCTAAAATTCTAGAAATGTAGTGAGCACTTCTTAAAATTAAAAAGATGGTTAGAGCAACACATAAAATAGCAATACAAGTTATCATTTTTTGTGTTATTTCGGGTTGTTCTTGATACATAGCAATTAATAATGACATAGAACCAGGACCAGCAAGCATTGGCATGGCTAAAGGAGTTAATGCAATGTCATTTCTACGCATAGCATCATTAGTTACTCTTTTATTTACTCCTTTTTTCTTGCTAACATTACCAGAAAGTAAACTAAAACCAGAATTAACAATCAATAAACCTCCAGCAATTCTTAGAGCATCTATGCTAATTCCGAAAAAAATAAGTACATATTTTCCAATGAAATAAGAGATAATTAATATTATTGCTACGTTAATGGCTGCCCAAAGAGAAATTCTAGATCGTTCTTGTTTAGTATCATCTTGTGTAAGTCCTACAAAAACAGGAACAGCTCCTAAAGGGTTTAAAACAGAAAATAAGGCGGCAAAAACATAAATAAATAATTCCATTCGATTTTTTTACAAAGTAAGTTGTACTTTTTTAGTTAAAGTTTAAAAAAATGTTATTTCAAAGTTATGATTAATTTTTATTAAATTTATAAAAAAAATAGATAAATGAAAACATTAGTTATAGGAGCTACTACAAATAAAGAGCGATATGCATATAAAGCAATTCATAATTTAGTAGGAAAAAGCCATCAAGTAGTTGCTATAGGTGCAAAATCAGGAATGGCTTTAGATGTTAAAATAGAAACTGAAAAAATTCCATTTTTAGGAATTGATACAGTAACACTATATATCAATCCGAAAAGACAAGAAGAATACTATGATTATATCATTTCTTTAAAACCTAGAAGGGTAATTTTTAATCCAGGAACAGAAAATCCCGATTTTTATAAATTATTAAACGATAATGGTATTAAAAATGAAATTGCTTGTACACTTGTTCTACTTGCGACTAATCAATATTAATCCTAAAAAAGTTAATATTCCATTTATTAATAATAGTTCAAAACCAAATTGATAATAATTGTTTTTTGCAAATAAGACAGCACATTCCCATTTGGTTTGTGCGATACTACAATCTGTAAAATCAAATTTTAAGTAGCTATATATTGCTGTTGCAATGCTAATTATATATGTTAAAATAGGGGATAGTATTGCAACTATTGGAACGTACTTATCTTTAACTTTAATTTTGGTAAACAATCCAAAAGCGTATAAACCTAGTAATGGACCATAAGTGTATCCAGCATAAGTGAAAAGTTTAGAAATTACACTAGCATCGTTAATTAAATATTTGAAAGAGATAATTACTAAAATTAAAATTAGAGAAATTAAAACATGTATTTGTTTTCTAACTTTTACTTGTTTTTTAATGTCATATTTTTTTTCAATATTTAAAATATCAATGCTAAAAGAAGTTGTTAAAGAAGTTAAAGCGCTATCAGCACTACTATAAGCAGCAGCAATTAATCCTAATAAGAAGAAGATGAAAATTCCTGAACCTAAATAGTCTTTTGCTAAAACAGGAAATAAATCATCTTTATGAGCATCTATTCCGTTTTGTTGTGCATAAACAGTTAATAATAAACCTAGACATAAGAATATCAAATTAACTATAGTTAAAACAATAGTGAACCAAAAGATATTTTTTTGCGCATCTTTCAAACTTCTACATGTTAAGTTTTTTTGCATCATATCTTGATCTAACCCAGTCATTACAATAGCAATAAAAGCTCCCGATATAAATTGTTTCCAAAAGTAATCTTTAGATAAAATATCATCGAAAAAGAATGTTTTAGACAAGTCACTATTTGAAATAAAATGGATTAATGTATCTCCTCCTAAATCTAATGAACCGCTTACATGATAAATCGTAACACCTAATGCAATTAACATAAAAAGAGTTTGCAAAGTATCGGTCCAAACAATTGTTTTAATACCAGATTTAAAAGTATATAGCCAAATTAGAAGTACTGTTATTGTAACTGTTTGCCAAAATTCAATTCCTAATTCATCAAATAAAATAATTTGCAATACGTTTGCTACAAGATATAATCTAAAACTAGCACCTACAATTCTTGATAATAGAAAGAGAGAAGCTCCTGTTTTATACGAATAATTTCCAAATCGACTGTCTAAATAGGTGTATATTGAAGTCAAGTTGAGCTTGTAATATAAAGGCAATAATATTGTTGCTATTACAAAATAACCAACAATATATCCTAGTACAACTTGCATATAGCTAAATTGAGAACTTTCAATCCAACCAGGTACAGAAATAAAGGTAACTCCAGAGAGCGAAGCGCCAATCATTCCAAAAGCGACTAAATACCAAGGAGATTGCTTATTTCCTTTAAAGAAGGATTCATTGTCATTTGTTTCTTTTCTTCCAACAAAAAAGGAAAAAACGATTAAAAGAAGGAAATAAGAAAGAATTATAGTTATAATTGTAATGGGTTGCATAAATAGTAATATTGAGAAACAAAGATAATAGAATAAATAAATTATTCTAAAGTGTTACTTTTGTATTTTTGTAAACTATGGAATTACCTTCAAGATTATTAGAAAATGCTGTCGATGAAATCTCTCAATTACCAGGAATAGGTAAGAGAACTGCTTTACGTTTAGCATTGCATCTTTTAAGACAGCCAGAGAATCAGACTTTATTGTTAAGTTCTGCATTAGAAAAAATGAGAAAAGAAATTCAGTATTGTAAACAATGTCATAATATTTCAGATTCAGAAACATGTAAGATATGTGAAAGCAATACAAGGAATAAATCGATAATTTGTGTTGTTGAAGATGTTAGAGATGTTATGGCAATAGAAGGAACAGGTTCGTTTAAAGGAGTTTATCATGTTTTAGGTGGTAAAATCAATCCTATTGAAGGAATTGGTCCATCACAATTGAATATAAGCTCATTAGTTGCTAAGGTATCAAAAGGAGATATTAGTGAGGTAATCTTCGCATTGAGTTCAACAATGGAAGGAGATACTACAAATTTCTATATATATAAGCAATTAAAAGAATATTCAGTTTTAACGTCTACAATTGCTAGAGGAATTTCTATAGGTGATGAATTAGAATATGCAGATGAAGTGACTTTAGGAAGAAGTTTAATGCATAGAATACCTTTTGAACAGTCAATCAAACAAGTTTAATGAGATTTTTCAGAATATATTCAGAAAGATATAATTCTAACAACTATATTTGTTTTTTTTAAAGAAAAATGATGAAAATAAAACACATCTTACCATTCATAGTTTTGTCAATATTGTTTACTTCTTGTATTCCAAATAAAGATTTGGTCTATTTGCAAAACCCAAAAAAAGATAATCAAGCAATAGAAGTTAATGCAGCAGCATCAAAACCATATAGAGTACAAACTAATGATATTTTAAACATTTCTATTAAAGCTTTAGATCAAAAATTAGTTGAAATGTTTAATCCATCAACTTCTCAAAATCAAAGCGCAAATCAAGTGTCTCCACAAAATTTATATTTTAATGGATTTAGTGTTGATGATCATGGGAATATTCGAATTCCAGTTTTAGGAGAAGTAAACGTAATGGGATACACTGTTGAAGAAATAAGAGAAACAATTGAAAAAAGATTGTTAGATGAGTATTTTAAATATGAATCTAGAATTTTTGTTACAGTAAAATTAGCAGGACTTAGATACACTGTTAATGGCGAAATAGGAAGTCCAGGAACAAATGTTTTATATCAAGATAAAGCTACAATAATGGAAGCCATTGCAAACTCTGGAGATATAACTTTGACAGGAGATAGAAAAAATGTGCAAATTATACGTAAATATCCTCATGGTTTTGAGACATATACTATTAATCTAACTGAAGCTTCTGCAATAGAATCGCCTTATTTTTATTTACAACCAAATGATTATATCTATATAAAACCATTAAAACAAAAATCTTGGGGAACTGGAACTACAGGAGTTCAAACAATAAGCACAATAATCACAGCCCTATCACTTATTACAACAACTATTTTATTAACAAGAAATTTGTAATTATTTTAAAATGTTAGATATTAAAGATTTTACTTTTTTTGAATCTCAATCCAACTTCGATTTTAAAGGATTTTTTTTTAAAATTATAAGATATTGGAAATGGTTTCTATTGTCTTTAGTTATTGCATTTCTCATTGCCTATAATGTAAATATCAGAAAAGAGAAAATATATGGAATGGAATCTGTAATTGTTGTTAAGGATGAAAATAATCCTTTTTTTACATCAAATACAAGTTTAGTTTTCAATTGGGGAGGCGTATCAGATAAAGTGCAAACGGTTATTACTACTTTAAAATCGCGTTCGCATAATGAAATAGTAGTAGAAAAGTTACAATATTATATTCAATATAAAGTTAAAGACAAATACTTTTTTAAAGACGCTTATGGAAATGTGCCTTTTACTGTTCAAATAGATAAAAACAAAGGGCAATTAGCATCAACACCTATTCAAATTAAATTTATAAATGAAAGTCAATACGAACTAAGTGTTGATTTTGCAGAATATCCTTCAAGATCATTAATTCATTATATTGATAATTCTAGAAGTGAAATAGCTATTGATGAAGAAATTTTTAAAAAAGTATATAAAATAAATGAAGAAGTTAATCTTCCTTTTGCACATTTTAGAGTACAATTAAACCCAAATGCTAGTCAATATACAGGAAAAGAATATTATATAGGATTTGAAGATTTTAATAATACAGTCATAAAATATAAAAGTATTAATATTGAAGCCGATAATAAAGCACAATCGGTTGTAAGTCTACAATTACAAGGAACAAATAAAAACAGACTAGTTGAGTATTTAAATACAACCGTTAATGTATTGAGAAAAAATCAATTAGACAGTAAAAATCTTTTTGCAACTAATACTATTGATTTTATCGATAGTACTTTAGTTATAATGGAAGGACAGATTAAAGATGCAGAAAGTGAGTTAAAAGATTTTAGAAAAGGGAAAAATGTATTTGAAATAGAAGGAGGTGGACAAATATTAACAGAAAAATTATCTGAGTATGATGTTCAAAAAGACGAAGTAGATAGAAAAATAAGATATTTAAACAATTTAAAATCATATTTAGATAAAAGCATCGATTTTTCAACGTTGCCAGCTCCAAGTGTAGCCAGTATAGAAGATCCAAATATCATTTCTAATGTTTCAAGATTAATTGAGTTATCAAAACAAAGAGATGAATTAAATTATGCAGTTAAAAGCGGTAAAATGTTTACCGAATTTGACGTTGAAATGGATGCTATAAAGAAAGTGCTTTTAGAAAATATTTCTAGTTCAAAAAGTGCATTAATGATAGATTTAAGTATCATAAATAAAAATATTTCTAAAGCAGAATCTGAAGTAAGTGTTTTACCAGAACAACAACAAGAGCATTTAAAAATATCTAGAAAATATAACTTAAAAGATAATATTTATAATACGTTTTTACAAAAGCGAAGTGAAGCTGAAATTGTAAAAGCAGCAAACATTTCAGATATAGATTTTATTGATCCAGCAAAAGATGTAGGAGGAGGATTAAGGGGCCCAAAAACAAGTATCAATTATATCTTAGCAGTATTATTAGGTGTTTTAATACCTTTAATAATCATATTCATTTTAGTCTTGTTAGATAATAATTTAAACACTATTGATGATATTCAAAAGCTAACAAAAATTCCAATAATAGGAGTTGTAGGAAAGAAAAATACAGAAAATAATTTATCGGTTTATGAAAAACCAAAATCACCTTTAGCAGAATCCTTTAGAGCTATTCGCTCTTCATTGCAATTTTTATATAAAAAACAGAAGAATGAAGGATCAAAAATATTAATGCTTACTTCATCTATAAGTGGAGAAGGAAAAACATTCTGTTCGATTAATTTGGCAACCGTTTTTGCATTAAGCGAAAAGAAAACAATTATTGTAGGATTAGATTTAAGAAAACCAAGAATATTTGGAGATTTTAATATTGATAATGTAACAGGAGTTGTCAATTATTTAATTGGACAAAAAAAATTAGATGAGGTAATCCAAGAAACACATATTCCTTATTTAGATTTAATATCATCGGGACCAATTCCTCCAAATCCAGCAGAATTATTGATGGGTGAAAGTATGAAAGAAATGATTGATGAATTAAGACTTCGTTATGACTATATAATTTTAGACACACCGCCAGTAGGATTAGTTTCTGATGCATTAGAATTAGCACATTATTGTGACGCTACATTGTATGTTACTAGACAAGGTTTCACAAAAAGAGGTATGCTTTCTGTTGTGAATGAAAAACATAGAAGAGGAGAGTTACACAATATCAGTATTTTGTTTAATGGATTTCATAATAAAACAAAATATGGCTACGGCTACGGATATGGTTACGGCTATGGTTATGGTTATGGAGCTTACGGTGAATCATATCATGATGAACAAGAAGAACAAAAAGGATGGAGAAAAATTTTGAATAAATGGAGGAAAAAATAATCTTCATTATTCTTAAAAGATAAATATGATTACAAATAAAAAAATACTTATTACAGGAGGAGCTGGTTTTATCGGTTCAAATCTTTGTGAATATTTTTTAGCAAATAATAACAAAGTTGTTTGTTTAGATAACTTTTCTACAGGACATAAATATAATATTGAATCATTTTTGTTGAATAACAATTTTACTTTAATTGAAGGAGATATTAGAAATATAGAAATATGTAGACAAGCAACAAAAGGAGTTGATTATATTTTACATCAAGCAGCTCTTGGTAGTGTGCCAAGATCAATAGCAGATCCTATAACGTCTAATGAAGTAAATGTTTCAGGATTTTTAAACATGCTTGTAGCAGCAAGAGATGAAAAAGTTAAAAGATTTGTTTATGCAGCAAGTTCATCTACTTATGGAGATTCAGAATCATTACCAAAAATTGAAGATGTAATAGGAAAACCATTATCTCCTTATGCAATTACTAAATACGTTAACGAGTTATATGCAGACGTGTTTAGTAAAACATATAACATTGAAACTATTGGTTTAAGATATTTCAATGTTTTTGGAAGGAATCAAGATCCAAACGGAGCTTATGCTGCCGTCATACCTAAATTTGTAAAACAATTAATGAATTTAGAAAGTCCAGTTATTAATGGAGACGGAAACTTTTCTAGAGATTTTACATATATTGATAATGTTATTCAAATGAATGAATTAGCATTATTAGCAAATGATAAGAAAGTAATAAATACAATTTATAACACAGCTTGTGGAGATAGAACAACACTAAATGATTTAGTAAAGTATTTAAAAAGTATATTGTCAGAATATAATTCTGAAATTGCAAATGTAGAGGTTATATATGGTTCTAATAGAGCAGGAGATATTCCTCATTCATTAGCAAGTATAGAAAAAGCAAAAAAAATGTTAGGTTATAATCCGCAATACACATTAGAAAAAGGATTACAAGAATCTGTCAAATGGTATTGGGATAATTTAAAATAAGTTATGATTAAAAATATTTGTTGTATTGGTGCAGGGTATGTTGGAGGACCAACCATGGCTGTTATAGCTCAAAAATGTCCAAATATTAAAGTTACCGTTGTTGATTTAAATCAAGATAGAATTGATGCTTGGAATAGTTCAAATTTAGAGAATTTACCAATTTACGAACCTGGTTTAGATAGAGTCGTAGAAGAAGCGAGAGGACGAAATTTATTTTTTTCTACAGAAGTAGATAAAGCAATTGATGAAGCTGAAATGATCTTTATTTCAGTTAACACACCTACAAAAACGTATGGTGTAGGAAAGGGAATGGCTGCTGACTTAAAATATATTGAACTTTGTGCACGTCAAATAGCAAGAGTTGCAAAATCAGATAAAATTGTAGTTGAAAAATCAACATTACCAGTAAGAACAGCCCAAGCAATAAAAGACATTTTAGACCATACAGGAAATGGTGTTAACTTTCAAATATTATCAAATCCTGAATTTTTAGCAGAAGGAACTGCAATCGATGATTTATTCGCGCCAGATAGAGTTTTAATTGGAGGAGATACAACAGAAAGTGGCCAAAAAGCAATAAACCAATTGGTTGATATTTATGCAAATTGGGTTTCAAAAGATAGAATATTAACAACAAATGTTTGGTCTTCTGAACTTTCAAAATTAACGGCTAATGCTTTTTTAGCGCAACGTGTTTCTTCTATTAATGCTATGAGTGAATTATGTGAAAAAACAGGAGCAGATGTAAACGAAGTTGCAAAAGCTATTGGTATGGATAGTAGAATTGGATCAAAATTTTTGAAAGCATCAGTCGGATTTGGAGGGTCGTGTTTTCAAAAAGATATATTAAATCTAGTCTATATTGCTAAATCATACGGATTAAACGAAGTTGCAGATTATTGGGAACAAGTTATTATAATGAATGACCATCAAAAACGTCGTTTTGCAAAAAATATGATAAGCACATTATATAATACTGTTTCAGGTAAAAAAATTGCTTTTTTAGGTTGGGCATTTAAAAAGGATACTAATGATACAAGGGAATCGGCTGCAATATATGTTGCTGATGATTTAATAAGTGAACAAGCAATGGTTTCAGTTTTTGATCCTAAGGTAGATGAAACACAGATTTTATTTGATTTAAATTACCTTGAAACAAGATCAGATATTGAAAATAAAAAGTATATTAAAATAGAAAAAGATCCATATTCTACTGTAGAAAATTCGCATGCAATTGCAATTCTAACAGAATGGGATGAATTTAAAACTTATGATTGGAAACGAATCTACGATTCAATGTTAAAGCCAGCATTTGTTTTTGATGGAAGAAATTTATTAGATAAAAAAGAATTAGAAGAAATTGGTTTTGTATATCAAGCCATTGGATCATAAACCATGAATATGAAAATTGCAATAATAGGGTTAGGATATGTAGGTTTGCCTTTGGCAAGATTATTTGCAACTAAATTTTCTGTTGTAGGTTTTGACATTAATAAGATTCGAATAGAAGAATTAAATAAAGGGATAGACTCTACTTTGGAAATAGATAATAGTACTTTAAAAAAAGTATTATTATCCTCAAATGCTAATGAAATAGGACTTTATTGTTCTTCTGATTTAGAAGATATTAAAGATTGTCAATACTATATCATTACAGTTCCTACACCAGTTGATAAGCATAATAGACCTGATTTAACACCACTTTATAAAGCAAGTGAAACAGTAGGGAAAGTACTTAAAAAAGGTGATGTTGTTATTTATGAATCTACAGTTTATCCTGGTGCTACAGAAGAAGAATGCATTCCTGTTCTTGAAAAAAAATCGGGACTTAAATTTAATATTGATTTTTTTGCAGGATATTCACCTGAAAGAATTAATCCAGGAGATAAAGAACATACTGTTGAAAAAATATTAAAAATAACTTCAGGTTCAACCCCAGAAATAGGAAAAAAAGTAGATGATTTATATAAAACGGTTATAACTGCCGGAACACATTTAGCGCCGACAATAAAGATAGCTGAAGCTGCAAAAGTAATTGAAAATTCTCAGCGTGATATAAATATTGCTTTTGTAAATGAGTTAGCTAAGATTTTTAATTTATTAGAAATAGATACTCAAGCTGTTTTAGAAGCAGCGGGAACAAAATGGAATTTTCTTCCGTTTAAGCCAGGATTAGTTGGAGGTCATTGTATAGGTGTTGACCCTTATTATTTAGCACAAAAAGCACAAGAAAAAGGATATCATCCAGAAATTATTTTAGCAGGAAGACGTCTTAATGATAGTATGGGAGAATATGTAGCTTCTCAGATTGTTAAATTAATGATTAAGAAAGGAATAAGTGTTAATGAAGCAGAATTACTAATGATGGGAATTACTTTTAAAGAAAATTGTCCAGATGTTAGAAATACTAAAATAACAGATGTTATTTCATCTTTGGAAGAATATGGAATAAAGGTTACTGTTTTTGATCCATGGGCAAATAAAGAAGAAGTAATGCATGAATATGGTATAACAAGTATTACTGAAAAACCATCTAGAAAATTTGATGCTATTGTACTAGGAGTAGCTCATAAAGAATTTCAAAATATTGATTTTGATTTGTTGAAAAAAGAAAATAGCGTCTTGTATGATGTGAAAGGAGTTTTGAGTTTACCAGTTGATGGTAAATTATAGACTACAATTATTTCTTTTTTAGTACTAAATAAGTAAAAGAGATTATATAAAATTAGAGTATGTACAAAAAATGGATTAAGAGATTAGTAGATGTTTTATTTTCCATTATTGGATTATTTCTTCTTTTTCCTATTATACTTATTTTAATATTATTCCTAACTTTAACTAATAAAGGGAATCCTTTTTTTATTCAAAAAAGACTAGGGAAAAATAAAAAAGTTTTCAAGATTATCAAGTTCAAAACTATGAACGATAAGAAAGATAATAATGGAAATTTACTTCCCGATGAGAAGCGATTAACTCCAATTGGAAATTTTATCAGAACAACTTCTCTAGATGAAATTCCTCAACTTATAAATGTTATTATTGGTACTATGAGTTTAGTAGGACCAAGGCCATTATTAACGCATTATGCCAATTTATATTTACCCTTTCAAGATCGAAGGCATGAAGTGCTTCCTGGTATAACAGGTTGGTCTCAAATAAATGGTAGAAACGCATTAGATTGGAATAGAAGATTTGAACTAGATGTTTATTATGTTGAAAATCTCTCATTTTTATTAGATATTAAAATCCTTTTAAAAACAATAATAAAGATTTTTAATAGAGAAAATATTACTGATAATAGTATTACTATAGAACCCTTTTTAGATTCTACAGATTTGTATTTATACGGAACAGGAGAATGGTGTGAATCATTTATAAATTTAATATTATCTGAAGGAAAGTATAATATTAAAGCAATTTTTGATGATTTTCCTAAAGTTGAAAAAATATTAGAGTTTCCAGTAATTAAAATGGAAAATATAGAATTATTAGAAGATAAAAACATTATTATTACTATAAAAGACAATAAAATAAGAAAGAAAAAAGCACTATTTTTTAAATCGAATTTTGTAACTATAATTCATCCTAAAGCTACTGTTTCTAAATTTTCAAGTATTGGAAAAGGAACCCAAATTATGGAAAATGTTATTGTTGAAGATAAAGTAACAATAGGAAATCATATTGTTATAAATGAAAATACAAGTATAAAAAAATCATCTGTTTTAGAAGATTATGTGTATGTTTCTTCAAATGTTATTTTAGAAGAAAATGTTGTAATAGGAGAGTTAACAAAAATAAATGAAGGAGTAAAAATACTTGAAAATGTTATAATAGGAAAGAATGTCATAATCAAAAGCAATGCTATTGTGAGTAAAAATATTCCAGACAATTCAATTGTTGAAAAGGAATAGCAATTATAATAAGTATGAAGCAAGAGAAAAATAGAATATTACTTTCTCCTCCTCATATGGGAGGAAATGAACAGAAATACATTGCTGAAGCTTTTGTTAATAATTGGATTGCACCATTTGGACCAAATATTAAAAAATTCGAGAAAGATTTAGAATACTATTTGAAAGAGAATAGCAATGTTGTTGGTTTAAATTCAGGAACAGCAGCCATACATTTGGGACTAATTTTATTAGGAGTAAAATCAGGAGATGAGGTTCTTTGTCAAAGCTTAACTTTTTCAGCATCAGCTAATCCTATTGTATATCTTGGTGCAAAACCTATATTTATTGATAGTGAAAAAGAGACTTGGAATATGTGTCCAATAACTCTAGAAAATGCTATTTTGGATAGAATTGAAAAAGGAAATAAACCTAAAGTTATCATTGCTGTTCATTTATATGGAATGCCTTTTAAAGTTCAAGAAATTAAAAAAATTTCAGAAAAATATAATATTCCCATTTTAGAAGATAGTGCAGAAGCTTTAGGAAGTACTTATAATAATCAAAAATGTGGAACATTTGGAGATATTTCAGTTTTATCATTCAACGGAAATAAAATTATTACTACTTCAGGAGGAGGAGCACTAATTGCAAAATCAAAAGAAATAAAAGATAGAGCTGTTTTTTTAGCAACTCAAGCAAAAGATAATGCACCTCACTATCAACATTCTGAAATTGGATACAATTATAGAATGAGTAATATATGTGCAGGAATTGGAATAGGGCAAATGGAAGTTTTAGATTCTCATATTTTAGCAAGAAGAGAAATAAATGCTTTTTATAAAACGTTTTTTGAAAACAATAAAAATATTTGTCTTTTAAAAGAATCAAATGATAACTTTTATTCAAATCACTGGCTTAGTATTATACTTTTAGAATCGTATGAGAAAAGAGAAATATTACGAAATGCTTTTGAAGAAGCAAATATAGAAACAAGACCTGTTTGGAAACCAATGCATTTACAGCCTATATTTAAAGAATATCCATATTATGGAAGTAAGAATTCAGAAAATTTATTTGAAAGAGGACTGTGTTTACCTTCAGGATCAAATTTAACAGATAATGATAAAACTCGAATTTCGAAAGTAATCAGTTCATTTATTAACTAAAAAAGACATTTTTACTTATTGCTAATTCAAATTTGTCTAAAGATTTTATGAGAATTTTATTTTTAAAAAATTCAATATGATTTTTATGATGAATATCAGAACCTACAAAATCAATTAAATTATGATTAAGTAACTTTTCAGCTATCATAGTTACATCTTTTCCATAATAACCAACACTTGAAAGTAAGTTCATTTGAAAAAGACAACCAGCTTTTTTTAATTCTTCGTAAGTAGAAAATTTCGAATGGAAAAAAGTATAACGTTCAGGGTGCGCTAAAACAGGCTTATATCCTTTTAGTTGTAATTCAAAAAGAATATCATATAATTGAATAGGCGCATTTAAATAAGACATTTCAACTAAAACATAATTGTCTTTTAAAGTAAGTAAATCCTCACTTTCAAACTGTATTACAAAATTTTCATCCATGTAATATTCAGAAGCACAATCAAGTTGAAGTCTACTGCTCTCAAAAGTGAGTTCTTTCTCAACTTTTTCCTTAGTCTCAATTATAGTTTCCTTTGAATTATTCCATACATTTTTTATAGTATGTGGAGTTGCAATTACTTTTTTAAAACCTAAATTAATCATCTCATTCATTAAAAAACGAGAATCATCCATTGTTTTTGCACCATCATCAATACTAGGAAGTATATGAGAGTGAATGTCAACATAGTCATTAGGAATTAATTCGGAAAGTTTAGGTTTTGATTTGAAAAAGGGAAACATACTAAAAATTTACATTGCAAATATAAAGATAGTTTAATTAAAAAACAGTTTTAATAAAGGTGTAAATCTTTACCTCATGTAACTTCTTAATAAATTATATTTTAATTGAATTTTCGGGTTATGAGAGACTAGTTTTAATTTAAATTATTTGTTACCTCTAGAAAATAGCTTATTTTTGGTGCGACTACAAAGCAAGCCTCTAATTTATGAACAAATCAGAATATATTGAAGAAGAATGGTTATTTGAAATTAAACCTAAAAATAAATTTTTCTCTCTTAATTTAAAAGAAGTTTGGAGATATAGAGATTTGTTGCTACTTTTTGTAAAAAGAGATATTGTTACTGTATATAAACAAACAATATTAGGTCCACTATGGTATTTAATTCAACCATTATTTACTGCCATAACATTTACTATTATTTTTAATAATGTAGCAGGAATAGAAACAGGAAAAGTACCTTCTTTTTTGTTTAATTTAGCAGGGATTATTGTATGGAATTATTTTACATCCTGCTTAAATGAAACATCCGATACTTTTAAGAAAAACGCAGCTATTTTTGGAAAAGTTTACTTTCCAAGGGTAATTATGCCTATGTCCATTGTAATAACAAACTTGGTGAAATTAGGAATACAATTACTAATTTTTATAGGCTTTTATATGTATTACATGACACAAGGCATGCAAAATACACTTTCAAAAACTATTTTTCTTTTTCCTTTTCTTGTAATTATTATGGGCTTTTTAGGACTAGGACTTGGTATGATTATTTCTTCTTTAGTAACTAAATATCGTGACTTAACCTTTTTGGTTAGTTTCGGAGTACAGTTATTGATGTATGTTTCAGCAGTTATGTATCCTATGACTTTAATTAAAGAAAAACTGCCTCAATTTGGCTGGTTAATTGAATATAATCCATTAGCTTATGTTGTTGAAACATCACGCTATATTTTGTTAAATGAAGGAAGTTTGTCAGTCAATGGATTAGTTTATACATTGGTTTTTACTATAGTTATTTTTCTTTTCGGATTGATTATGTTTAATCAAACAGAAAAGAAATTTATTGACACAGTTTAAAATAATATGATTGTAAATAAGAAATGAAGAAAAATAATATCATATTAAAGGCTGAAAATATTTCTAAACAATATCGTTTAGGAACAGTTGGTACAGGAACATTAAGTCATGATTTAAATCGTTGGTGGCATAAAATAAGAGGGAAAGAAGACCCATATTTAAAGGTAGGAGAAACAAACGATAGAAGTATTAAAGGTAATAGTGATTATGTATGGGCTTTACAGGATATTAATTTTGAAGTTGAAGAAGGAGAAGTTTTAGGTATTATTGGTAAGAATGGAGCAGGAAAGTCTACTTTATTGAAAATATTATCTAAAGTTACCGCTCCAACTACCGGAGTTATAAAATCAAGAGGAAGAATTGCCTCATTACTTGAAGTAGGTACGGGTTTTAATCCTGAATTAACAGGAAGAGAAAACATCTATTTGAATGGAGCTATTTTGGGAATGACCAAAAAAGAAATCACTTCAAAGCTGGATGAAATTATTGAATTTAGTGGATGTGAACGCTACATTGATACACCTACAAAACGCTATAGTAGTGGAATGACGGTTAGATTGGCATTTGCTGTTGCTGCTTTTTTAGAGCCAGAAATTTTGGTAGTAGATGAAGTATTAGCTGTTGGTGATGCTGAATTTCAAAAGAAAGCTATTGGTAAGATGCAAGATATCTCTCGTGAAGGAGGAAGAACAGTTTTATTTGTAAGCCATAATATGGCAGCTGTGAATGCATTATGTGAAAAATCGATTTTGCTAGAAAATGGTAAAATTATTAAATCAGGATTAACATCTGAAATAGTACCTTATTATCTCTTGTCATCTCAAAAAGAAGAGATGATGACATCAGAAATTATCTTTGAAGAAGATAAAGATAAAGATTTTCAATTTTTAAGCATGAGAATGGTTGATTCAGAAAATAGTTTAATTAAAAATTCTATAATTTCTACAGAGCAAGCTTTTTTTCTACAAATTAGGTATCTATTTAACATGGAAGTTCTTAAATGTCATTTAACCATAATAATTAAAAATTCGCTTGGAGAAGTTGTGTTGTTTTTAGATAGAACGGATTTTTATAAAGAATTTTTTGTAGCTGAGAAAGGAATTTATGAGACAATTGTAAGAATTCAGAACCCTCTTCTAAAACCGGGAGAGTATTTTTTAACATTCGGTTTAGCTAATCAATATTCAAATAGTAATGATCATAAATTTGATATTTTAAAGTTTAGAATAGAAGATATCAGTTCAATTAGAAAAACTAGAGAAGGAGATTTATTTATTCCTACTAAGTGGGAAATGAAAAAAATATGTTATGAATAAATTAATTGGTAACTTAATTATTAAGTTTATATGTAAAGCTGATAGAGAGTTAAGGAGTAGTTTGTTTAATTCTTTAGAAGAAAATTATTTTTCTCAAAAATATAAACGGTATCGTGAGAGGTATAAAATTAATTCTGATTTTAGATTTAATGGTCTTTATATAAATTTTTATGGAGAAGGTGAATTAATTTGTGGGAGTAATTCTTACATTGGAAATTTTTCAACAATTCAAATCAATAAAGGCTGTAAAGTGAGTATTGGTAATAACTGTGCGATTTCACATAATGTCAGGATTTATACAGAATCCTATGAGGCTGATCAAGATTTTAATCAAATTCAAGATAAAGCATTTTATAAAGGTAATGTCATAATAGGAGATGGAGTTTGGATTGGAGCTAATGTTTTAATTAATCCAAATGTTACCATTGGAGATAATGTTGTCATAGGAGCTAACTCAGTTGTTACAAAAGATTTGATGCCTTTTTCAGTTTATGGAGGTGTACCTGCGAAATTAATTAGAAGCAAATCAAAGTGAAATTAATAACTAAAATAAAAAAGAAAATTAGAAGCCTTTTTGTTTCTTCAGCTATTTATCCTGAGAATAAGGAGTTGAGAACGCTATTTAATTCTTTTGAAAAAGCTGTAATTCTCGGTTCTGCGGAGTCTATTAATAATTTAGATATAACTCTTTTTAAAAATGATTTTGTAATTACAATGGGTAATTTTTATGAGCATCCAGAAATAAAAATTATAAACCCAAAAGTACATGTTTTTGCTGCTTCTCATCCTCCTATAACAGAAAAAGTATTAAAGAACTGGTGGAGAAGATGTAATGATATTCTACCTAAAAATACAATTTTGTTAATTGAAAAAAGAGATGAAAAAATAGCAAAAGAAATTTTTGCGGATAGAAAAATATTTTTTTATTCTTACGGAGGAAGTTTACCAGTTGATTTAACGAAAAAGATTTTATCTCCTTGGAGTGTCACAGTTGTAGGAATACAACTAGCCATTTATTGCAAGATTCCTAAAATTATTTTATTAGGCGTAAATCATGATTGGCAATGTATTAAAAAATATACTCATTTTTATGAACATGATAAACCTTCGTTAGAATATTATTTGAAAGAAGAAAATATAAAAATTAGTTATGAAGAACAGAAACAGCCTTTTCCTAAAGAAAGATTATATAGAGAATATGAATTATATCAACAATATGAAAGTTTAAAAGAGGAAAGTGTTAAATTAGGATTGCAGATTGTTAATGGAGATCCTTTTTCTTTTTTTGATGTATTTCCTTTTGATAAACAAAAACAAATTATAAAATCTTAGCAATGAATCCACTATTACTTTCCATAATAACTATTAATTATAATAATTATTATGGTCTTCAAAAAACTATTCAAAGTGTAATAAATCAGAATTGTAAGAATTTTGAATATATTGTAATTGATGGAGGTTCAACGGATCTTAGTGAAAACCTTTTAGAAGAGTATAAAGATTTTATTTCTTATTCCGTTAGTGAAAAAGATAAAGGCATTTATAATGCAATGAATAAAGGTATAAATAAAGCTAAAGGAAAATATATTTTATTTCTTAACTCAGGAGACGTTCTTTATGAAAATAATGTTATTGAAAAAATTGAAGATTATCTTTATAATGATTTTGATTTCATTTGCGGTAATTTACATTATATTGAAGATGGAAAAACCTTTATTAGGAAACATCCAGAAGTTTTAACTTTTAGTTATATTGTATCAAAGATTATTTCTCATCCTAGTACTTTTATTAAAAAAGAAATGTTTGAGGTGTATGGATTGTATAATGAACAAAATAGAATTGTGTCTGATTGGGAGTTTTTCTTTAAAGCGCTAGGTTTAAATGGTGCTTCTTATCAGTCAATTAACGTTACCATCACCAATTTTGATATGACAGGGATATCCTCAACAAATTATAAAATGGTAGAGGATGAAAAAAAGAATGTATTGAACAAATACTTACCAACAGTTTTTAATAATGAAAATGATAGTTATATTTTTAATAAATTTATAGAATCTAATAAAAGAATAAATTTACTTAGAGAAATAGATCAAAAACCCTTTGCAAGGAAAATAACAACAATATTATTAAAAGGTATAAATTTTTTTATAAGATTATAAATGAAAAAAGCATTTATTACGGGAGTTACAGGACAAGATGGAGCTTATTTAAGCGAGTTTTTATTGAAAAAAGGCTATATTGTTCATGGTCTTAAGCGTAGATCTTCCCAATTCAATACAGATAGAATTGATCATTTGTATCAAGATCCACATGTAGAAAATCGCAATTTTTTCTTGCATTATGGAGACATGACTGATAGTACAAATTTAATACGCTTAATTAAAGAAATTCAACCAGATGAGATTTATAATTTAGCAGCAATGAGTCATGTTCATGTATCTTTTGAGATTGCTGAATATACGGCTAATGCTGATGGATTAGGAGCACTAAGAATTTTGGATGCAGTACGAATGTTAGGATTAGAGAAGAAAACACGTATTTATCAAGCTTCAACTTCAGAATTATATGGAAAAGTCAGTGAAGTACCGCAAACAGAAAGAACCCCTTTTTATCCGAGATCTCCATATGCTGTAGCAAAGCTTTATGCTTATTGGATTACAGTAAATTATCGTGAAGCATATGGAATGTATGCATGCAACGGAATATTATTTAACCATGAATCACCAATAAGAGGAGAAACTTTTGTAACAAGAAAAATTACTAGAGCAGCTTCTAGAATTGCTTTAGGATTACAAGATAAATTGTATTTAGGAAATTTAGAAGCACAACGTGATTGGGGACATGCTAAAGATTATGTTCGAATGATGTGGCTGATTTTACAAGCAGAAGTTTCTGAAGATTGGGTTATAGCAACTGGTAAGACAACAACAGTAAGGGAATTTGTGAAAATGGCTTTCAATGAAGTTGGCATAGTATTAGAATTTAGAGGAGAAGGAGTAAATGAAAAAGGATATGTATTAGAATGTAAGGATAAGAGATTTAATATTAAAAAAGGAACTGAGGTCATATCAGTGGATTCTAAGTATTTTAGACCTACAGAAGTAGATATATTGAAAGGTGATGCAAGTAAAGCTAAAGAAAAATTAGGATGGGTTCCTGAATATGATTTGCAAGATTTGGTTAAAGAAATGATGGAAAGTGATTTAAAATTGATGCAAAAGCAGTTGTATTTGAAAGAAGGTGGCTTTAACACCAAAAACTATTTTGAATAATGGATAAAAATTCTAAAATATTTGTTGCTGGACACAAGGGATTAGTTGGAAGTGCTATTGTTAAAAAATTAGAATCTGAGGGATTTAAAAATATTATTAAATACTCACATTCTGAATTAGATTTAGTTGATACTCTAGCAGTAAAGAATTTTTTTGAAATTGAAAAACCAGATTATGTTTTTTTAGCAGCTGCAAAAGTTGGTGGTATAATAGCAAATAATGTATATAGGGCAGAATTTATATATGAGAATTTAATGATTCAAAATAATGTTATACATCAAAGCTATGTTAATGGAGTTAAAAAATTATTATTTTTAGGAAGCACATGTATTTATCCAAAACATGCACCACAACCTTTAAAAGAGGAGTATTTGTTAACTGATACTTTGGAATATACTAATGAACCTTATGCAATTGCGAAAATTGCAGGAATTAAAATGTGTGAGAGTTACAACCTGCAATATGGAACCAATTTTATTTCAGTTATGCCAACTAATCTTTATGGGCTAAATGATAATTTTGATTTAGAAAAATCCCATGTTTTGCCTGCTTTAATAAGAAAAATACATTTAGGAAAAGCTTTAGAGCAAAATGACTGGAATACAATAAAAAACAATTTAGATAGATTACCAATTAAGGGATTAACTGGTAAAAGTTCAGAAAATGAGATATTAAATGTTTTAGAATTATTTGGAATAAAAAGGGATAATGAAAAAGTAATTGTTGAAATATGGGGTTCAGGTAAGCCATTAAGAGAATTTCTGTGGTCAGAGGATATGGCGGAAGCATGTGTTTTTTTGATGCAAAATGTAAATTTTAATGATTGTGTTACAAATTTTAATGACGGAAAAATAATAAATACACATATTAATATTGGAACAGGAAAAGAAATTTCTATATCAGATTTAGCAATATTAATTAAAAACACCATTGATTTTAAGGGAGAATTTTTATTTGACAGTTCTAAACCAGACGGTACCATGAGAAAACTGACAGATACAACTAAAATAAATTTATTGGGTTGGAAATATAAAACGGAAATAGAGCAGGGGATTGCTAAACTTTATGATTTTTATAAAGGTTAAAAATAGAGCTTCAAGTTTTAAAATATAATTATGTTTAAATTAATCATTGTGAAAAACCAAATAAAAAAAGTAATCAATTCACTTCTTTATATAAGAGATTTATATACTTTTTCTGAAAAATATAAAACACAAACTTATTTTTTACTAGGGTACTATTCTTCGACAATAATCTCGTTCAGATGAGAAAAATCATTTCCTTATATAGAAAATGTAACAAAGTAGAAAGTATATTTGTATTTTCATTAATTAAGTATCTTAAATACAAATGGTTTTTTTCTAAGAATATTACTCCTCATCATAGCGTGACTATAAAAGGAGTTGCCAATATTTTTTCTGATTTCCCGTTGAGTATTGGAATGGAATATGTTGGATTTTCTCATAAGTCCGATATAACTTTTTTAAATATTTGTGGAAGATTACAAATAAATGGTTCTTATTCTATTGGGAGAGGATGTCGTTTTGATATTGCTGAAAAAGCAATTGTAAATATAGGTAAAGGAGGATACATTAATGTAAATTCAACATTTATTATTATGCATGGTCTTACTATAGGCGACAATTGTATAATATCATGGGGTTGTCAGTTTCTTGATGAAGATTTTCATCGTATTGAGTATGAAGGACAAAAGAAGGTAGCCAATGAAATAGTAATTGGTAATAATGTATGGATAGGATGTGGTGTAAAGATTTACAAAGGAACAAGGATTCCTGATGGCTCAGTTATTGCAGCAAATTCTGTTGTTAGGGGTGTTTTTACAAAAAAGAATGTTTTAATAGGAGGTCATCCAGCAAAAATAATCAAAGAAAAAATTAATTGGAAATAATCTGATGTTAAAAAAAATATGTTCAAAAATCTTGATAAAATTAGTGCCACAATTATCATTGATAATAAGAGATAAAGTTGGGTTACACTGGATTGAAAATTTGGAACAAAATGTAGAGAGGGATGTGATAACACAATTCCATTCTCCATATACATTGATAGATTGTAAAATTGGAAAAGGAACATATATATCTTCTAATAGTAAAGTGTCTAATACAAGAATTGGACGTTTTTGTTCCATAGGACCCAATTTCGTTTGTGGTTGGGGAATTCATCCAACAGAAGGAGTTTCAACCAGTCCTTATTTTTATAGTACTGCCAAACAAAATGGTTTTACGGTGGCGACTGAAAATTTGATAGAAGAAAGAAAACCTATAGTAATTGGAAATGATGTTTTTATTGGGGCTAATGTTACAATTTTAGATGGAATCACAATAGGAGATGGAGCAGTTATAGGAGCTGGAGCAGTAGTTTCAAAAAACATTCCTGATTATGCTATCGCTGTGGGTTGTCCTATTGAAATAAAAAAATTCAGGTTTTCTAATGAAAAAATAGAAGAACTAAAAAATATAAAATGGTGGAATTGGGAAGATGAAGATTTAAAATTGATTAATTTATATTTTTTTGATATAGATAAAATTATAGAAATTGCAAAAGAAAAATAAAATACTATTAATCGGTCCAATAGGCGATTTTGGAGGAAGAGAAATTGAAGCTGGTTTCATAGCAAATTCATTATCTAAAATAGCTTATGTAACTATTTTGACTACTATTAATTGTTCATCAAAATCTCAAATTTTTAGTTTTATTGATAAAAAACAATTCATTAGTTTATATTCTTTACTTTTTAAAAAGTATTTTAGTTTAAGGTTTTTTGCCTTTTTAAGTTATTTTAAATCGGGTTTTAAGAATCAACCTCATTTTTATGTTAATAATTCAATATCTAGGAAAAGAGGATTTGCTGAAATATCAAAAGAAATAATTTTATCCCTTTTGAAAGATTATGATTTAATTTTTATTTGTGCACAACCATCAAGTACCTATATTAAAGATATAATTGAACATAGTACTAAACATAATATTCCAGTTATTTTTAGACCGTCAAATACTATTAAAAAAACAGATTGTCAGTATAAAGATTCGTTGAAAAAAGTATCAGTTTTTATTCATCATTCTATTAGTAATGCCACCAGATTTGATTTCATTAAAGAATGTAATTATTTAATAATTGATCAATGTTGTATAAATGAAACAGAGCTACTAAAAGTTAGTCCAACTCAAAAAATGAATAAATTATTATTCATAGGAAGATTGTCTGAAGAAAAAGGAATTCAAGAGTTAATTGATTTTTGTTCAAAAATTAAAACAATCTCATTAGATATAGTAGGTGACGGGTTTTTAATGAAAAAGCTAAAAGATAGGGTTGAAAAATTAGACAATATAAAATTATTAGGATTTAAGACGCAGAGAGAAATTATAGATTATATAAAATTGTCTGATGCAATAATAATTTCATCTTATGAAGAATCAGGACCTTTAACAGGATTAGAGGCTATGGCATCTGCTAGAGTAGTAATTTCTACGAAAGTTGGAGCAATGGAAGAACGATTTTATGGTTTGAAAAATCAATTTTGGTTTTCCATTAACGACTTTTCTTCTTTTGAAAATTTAATTTTGAAGTTACAAAATATAGAAAAAGAAGAATTAATAAAAATAGCGAATGAAAATAGATTAAAGTATAATCAGCACTATTCTAGGCAAATAATAGAACAACAATATATAGATGTAATAGAACCATTTTTTAAAAAATGATACTTGTATGAGAATTGGAATGAATCCACAAAAACAGTCAAAAAAAATAGATTTAAAATACCAACATAGGTTAATAATTGTGGTATTTATTCCTAATTTAGAAGGATATTATCAAAATGTGTTTGAAGTTTTTAAATTATGTTTAGAATCTGCAATAACAACAGTTAATGATAAATGCGCAATAACTATTGTTAATAATGCTTCTTGTGAAGAAACCACAAATTATCTTAATGAAAGTTTTAAGAAGGGTAAGATAGATACTTTGATTCATCACAAAGAAAATATAGGTAAAATGGACGCATTAATTGGTGCTGCTAAAGGAAGTCGTGAACCATTAATAACACTATCAGATGTAGATATTTTATTTAAATATGGTTGGCAAAATGAAATTGAAAATATATTTGCTTCTATGAAAAATGTAGGTTCGGTATCTCCAATACCTGTTAGAAAATCAATGCGCTATGGAACAACATCTACCTTGCAAAAGGTTTTTACAGGTAAAGTTAAACTAACTTTTGAATCAATTAAAGCTAATTTTGATGATCATAATAAATATTTAAAGAGTATTAACTGGGAAATAGAAAATGAAGAAAATTTAAAATGGCCAATTATTTCTCAAAATGGAGTAAAAGCAATTTTGGGAAGTGGTCATCAAATCATGACTTTAAACCGTTTAATTTTTCATAATACAGTTCCTATTGAACCTTCTTTAACCTTAGTAGGTAATAACTCTGAGTTTCTATATTGCGATGAACCAGTAGATATTTCAGGCGGAATGAGATTAGCAACATATAATAACTTTGCTTTCCATATGGGAAATAAAGTTGAGAATTGGATGATAGAAATTCAAGAAGAAAATATTAAAAAAAGAGAAAATAATAAATTTAAAAGTGTAGATATATCTAAGCTTATTTTTAAACCCAAAAGGCAGAGTAAAAAACAATTCTTACTTAAGCAACGAATTATTATAAAATTTTTTAATTTGTTCTACAGTCATAAAATTAATTAAATGAGTACTAATACTATTGCTATAATTCCAGCTCGTGGTGGTTCAAAAAGATTACCAAAGAAAAATATTAAATTACTAGGAGATACTCCTCTTGTTGCTCATAGCATTTTATATGCAAAAAAGCATTCCTTTATAAAAGATGTTTATGTTTCAACAGATGATGAAGAAATAAAAAAAATAGCTTTAGAATATGGAGCAAAAGTTATAGATAGGCCAAAGGAAATTTCGGGAGATAATGAGCCAACTGTTTCAGCATTAAAACATGTTTTGGAAACTATAAGTGTAGAAATTGAAAATGTTGTTTTACTACAAGTAACAAATCCATTAAGACAAGCTGATTTGTTGCAAAATGCTTATCAGGTTTTTAAAGATAATAATTGTGAAAGTTTATTTACTGTTTCCCAAAATCATCACAAATTAGGTAAAATTAAAAACAATAAATTTGAACCTTTTAATTATGAATTTGGTCAAAGAAGTCAAGATTTAGATCCTCTGTTTTACGAAAATGGACTATTGTATATAACCAAAGCTAATTTAATTTTTGAGGATATCATTATTAGTAAAAATGCCTTCCCTTTTCAAATAAATCATATTTTTGCAACTGTAGATATTGATACAAAAGAAGACTTTGAATATGCAGAATACCTGTATAGTAAATATATAAAAATATAATTGAGAATGAACCCTTATATAGAAATTTCAGGAAGAAAAATTGGACAAGATTTTCCACCTTTAGTTATTGCCGAAATTGGTATTAATCATGAAGGCTCTTTACAAGTAGCGAAACAAATGGTTGATGCTGCATATAAAGCAGGAGTTGAAGTAGTAAAGCATCAAACGCATATTGTTGAAGATGAGATGAGCGGTGCTGCAAAAAAAGTAATTCCAGGAAATGCAGATGTTTCTATCTATGAAATAATGGAGCGTTGCGCTTTAAATGAACAAGAAGAGTTAGAACTAAAAAACTATGTTGAAAGTAAAGGCATGATTTTTATTTCTACTCCTTTTTCAAGAGCTGCTGCTGAAAGATTGAAGAAATTTGATATTCCAGCTTATAAAATTGGTTCGGGAGAATGTAATAATTATCCTTTATTAGAGCATATTGCTTCATTTGGTAAACCTGTTATTTTAAGTACAGGAATGAATACTATTGAAAGCATTCAAAAAGCAATTGCTATTTTTGATAAGCATAAAGTTCCAGTTGCATTATTGCATACAACTAATTTATATCCAACGCCTATTCATTTGGTTCGTTTTGGTGCTATGGTAGAGATGCATAATGCTTTTCCAGATAAAGTTTTTGGTTTATCCGATCATACTTTAAATAATAATGCTTGTTTAGGTGCGGTTGCTCTTGGAGCTTCTATTTTAGAACGTCACTTTACAGATCATATGCAAAGAACAGGACCAGATATTATTTGCAGTATGGATGAGAAAGCTTGTAAGGAATTGATTGTTAGTTCGGCTGAAATTGCACTTATGCGAGGTGGAACCAAAAAACCTGCGAAAGAAGAACAAGTAACTATCGATTTTGCTTTCGCAACAGTTTGTTCTATAAAAAAAATTAAAAAAGATGAAATTTTTACCAAAGAGAATATTTGGGTAAAGAGACCAGGAACAGGTAAAATCTTAGCCGAACATTTTGAATCATTATTAGGGAAGAAGGCGACTAGAGATATCGAAAATGATGAACAATTAGATTTTTCTGATTTTGAGTAAAATAAAAAAAATATTATTTCTTACAGGAACTCGAGCTGATTTTGGTAAAATAAAATCATTACTTCAAATTTTGGAAGAACATTCAAATTTTGAACCTTTTGTTTTTGTTACAGGAATGCATTTACAAAAAGAATATGGTTATACTTTGTTAGAAGTAGAACGTTGTGGATTTACAAATATATGCACATTTGAAAATCACACGCATGAAACTACAATGGATTTGACATTAGCTAAAACTATTGAAGGTTTATCTACTTATGTAAAGGAATGTAACCCAGATATGATTGTTATTCATGGAGATAGAGTAGAAGCATTAGCAGGAGCAATTGTAGGAAGTTTAAATAATATTTTAGTAGCACATATTGAAGGAGGTGAAATCTCAGGAACAATTGATGAGTTAATTCGACATTCTACAAGTAAAATGAGTCATGTACATTTTGTTTCAAATAATCAAGCAAAAAAACGACTTATTCAAATGGGAGAAATAAAAGATTCTATTTTTGTTATAGGATCTCCAGATGTTGATATTATGTTTTCAGCAAATTTGCCTAACTTAAATGATGTTAAAAAGTATTATGAAATTCCTTACAAAGAGTATGGAGTAGTAATGTTTCATCCAGTTACTACTGAAGTAAAACAAATGGAAGAATATGCTACAAATTTTGTAGAAGCTTTATTAGAAGATATGCATAACTATATCGTTGTTTTTCCTAATAATGATTTAGGAAGTAAAGCTATTTTAAAAGCATATGAAAAATTAAAGGAAAATTCAAGATTTAGAATTTTTCCATCTTTACGTTTTGAGTATTTTTTAACATTATTAAAAAATGCACAATTCATTATAGGAAATAGTAGTGCAGGAATAAGGGAAGCTCCATATTATGGTTTGCCAATTATTAATATTGGAACACGTCAACAAAATAGAGCCATTCACGCAGATATTATTCATACGAATTATTCTAAAGAAAGTATTTCGGATGCTTTAAAAAGAATAGATACTCATAATGTTGTTAAAACGAGTGGAGATTTTGGAAAAGGGAATAGTGCTCAATTATTTTTGAAGTCACTTTTAAATAATGAGATTTGGTTATTAAACCATCAAAAACAATTTAGAGATATTTAATGTTATTCAATTCTATTGATTTTGCCATATTCTTGCCAATAGTATTTTTATTATATTGGTTTGTAGCTCAAAATAACTTGAGGTTGCAAAATTTACTTATTGTTGTTGTAAGTTATATTTTTTATGGATGGTGGGATTACCGATTTTTATCATTAATTGTTTTTAGTACTATAATAGATTATACTGTCGGAGTGTTACTTTCAAAAGAAAAAAGTATAACTAAAAGAAAAGTTTATTTATGGATTAGTATTGTTATTAATTTGGGTTTCCTAGGTTTTTTTAAATATTATAATTTTTTTCTAGATAATTTTGTAACTGCCTTTTCTTTTTTTGGACAATCAATATCAGGAAACAGTTTAAAAATTATTTTGCCAGTTGGTATTAGTTTTTATACTTTTCAGACGTTAAGTTATTCTATTGATGTTTATAAAAATAAACTAGAACCAACAAAAGATTTTATTGCCTTTTCAGCTTTTGTATGTTTTTTTCCTCAATTAGTTGCAGGACCAATAGAAAGAGCTACTAATTTATTACCTCAATTTTATAAGAGAAGATTTTTTGATAAAGAGCAAGCTATTGATGGATTGCATTTATTTATATGGGGACTTTTTAAGAAAATTGTTATAGCTGATAGTTGTGCTGTATATGTAAATACTATTTTTGAAAATTATGAAAACTTAAATTCATTAAGTCTCTTTCTTGGAGCTGTTTATTTTGCTTTTCAAATTTATGGTGATTTCTCTGGTTATTCTGATATGGCAATTGGATTATCTAAGTTTTTTGGGTTTAATTTAATGAAGAATTTTAACTATCCCTATTTCTCAAGAGATATTGCAGAATTTTGGAGGCGTTGGCATATTTCACTCTCAACTTGGTTTAGAGACTATTTGTATATTCCACTTGGTGGTTCAAAAGGAAATAAATTAAAACAAGTAAGAAATGTATTTGTGATATTTGTCGTTAGTGGATTTTGGCATGGAGCTAATTGGACCTATATAATTTGGGGATTTTTAAATGCTCTATTTTTTATTCCTTTATTAGTGATTAATAAAAACAGAAAGAATATTGATATTGTTGCTTCAACATCTTTTTTTCCAAATATTTATGATTTCATAAAGATGCTTGTAACATTTTTAATGGTTGTTTTAGCATGGGTTATTTTTAGAGCAGATTCTATTTCAACAGCAATTAAATATTTAACTAAAATTTTTCAAGTAAATTTTGATGGAGGTATTAATTATTTATCAATAGAAAGGTATTCTGTCGAGAATTTATTATTAATTTTTGTTTTTATTTTTATTGAATGGATTTCAAGAAAAGAAAGTCATCCTTTTTTCGGAAAACATATTTTAGTCAAAATTAGTTTTGTATTAATTAGTTTATTCTTATTTGGTGTATATTCACAAGCTAAGGACTTTATTTATTTTCAATTTTAATGAGAAGCTTTATAAAATATATAGTTAACCTAATAGTTATTAGTTTATTAATATTAATTATAGGAGATATAATCTATACTTATACTTTCTATAAATGTATACCTAGAAATAAATTACAATATGTTTTAAAAAACTATGATAAAAACTATGATAAAAACTATGATAATGTTTTTATAGGATCATCAAGAGTCGCAAATCATATTGATGTGAAATATTTAGATTCTCTTTCAGGTCAAAAAAATCTAAATTTAGGTGTTGAAGGAGCTAATTATGCAGATAATTTATTAATGCTAGAATTATTTATTAATAATAAAAACAAGGTTAATAAAATTTTTCTTCAGTTAGACCATTTTTATGAATACAATGAAATGTCCGCAATTGCTAATTCAGATGCTTTACCATTCATCAGAAATGAAGTAATTAGCTCTCATTTTAAAAAATATGACAAGCAATATTATTCTTATTATTACTTACCTTTTTATAGATATCAATCAGCAGATTTTAAAATAGGATTTAGAGAGTTCTTTATGAGTGCAATTAATAAAAGATCAAAAATAGATTTTAATTATGGATATATCCCTAAATATGATAGTGGAGATATTACAATTCCTGAAGAGTTTCCAAAAAAAATTGCTGATAAGAATATTTTTGTAGAAGAAATAATTAATTTGTGTAAAGAAAACGATATTGAACTTATATTGTTTTGTTCTCCATTTTGTTCTTATACAAGAGATTTAACTTATGTAGATAACTTAAAAAAGAGATATTCTAGTTTGAACAATTATTCAAAAGCTATGGATGATACTTTTTTTAGTAACTGTAGTCATTTAAACTATAAAGGAGCTAGAGTATTCACTCATATAATTTTTGATAATCATATAAAAAATGAATAAAAAAAATAAAATATTGCTCTTATTCCCAGATGGAGTTGGGATACGTAATTACCTATATTCAGATGTGTTTAGAAATTCGGAAGACGATTTGGTTTTATTTCATAACTTTGATGAAGTTACTATTAAAAATATTTCTACAATAACAGATATAAATTCCGTTTATAAAATTCCTGTTTATAAAGAAACTATTAAAGAGAAGTTTCTTAGAGAGCTAATTTGTTTGTTGCGATTAAAAAATAATTCTAAAATAACTCAAAATAGCTCTATTTTATCCAATTGGAAAACAAATCATAAGACTATAAAAAACAAGGTTTTTTATAAAATGATAGAGTATTCTTCTACTTTTATAAATAGTTATAATCAAATTCTTTTTTTTGAAAAAAAATATCAGAAAACGATTAGAAAGACACAATATTATCGAGAAATAAATCAAATTCTTAATGAGATAAAACCCGATGTAATCTTTTGTTCACATCAAAGAGGTGTTCAATGTGCTACTATTTTTGCAGCAGCGACTGATTTAAATATTAAAACCAAAACCGTGATTTATTCTTGGGATAATTTACCAAAAGCTCGCTTGGCATTAAGAGCTGATAAGTATTTAGTTTGGTCAAATTACATGAAGAAGGAAATAGAAAACTATTATCCTGAAATTAATCAAAAAAGTGTAATTGTAACAGGAACACCACAATTTGAATGCTACCAAAATAAAGACAACATAATTCCTAAAGAAGCGTTTTATAAAAAGTATGATTTAAATCCTTTAAAAAAGATAATTTGTTTTTCTGGAGATGATATAAAAACGTCTCCCGATGATCCAAAATATTTAGATGATTTAGCAGATGAATTAATTAAAAATGATTTAGATAAAGAGTATCAAATCTTATTTAGAAGATGTCCTGTAGATGTTACAGGACGATATGAATCAATTATAAACAAATATCCTGAATTGATAAAAGAAGCTCCTCCTCAATGGAATTTTGACAATAGTAAAAGCTGGACTACTATTTATCCTCTAAAAGAAGATGTGAAGTTATTAGTCTCAACAGCTTTTTATTGTGATGTTGTTGTAAACGTTGGTTCTACAATGGCTTTTGATTTTGCAATGTTTCAAAAACCTTGTGTTTTTATTAATTATGATCAAATAAATAAAATAGATAAAAGTTGGTCTGTTAAAACAATTTATCAATTTCAACATTTTAGAAGTATGCAAAATCCTAATGCTGTTTTTTGGTGGAATGAGAAAACAGATTTTAAAAATATATTAAATCAAGAATTTGATAACAAGGCAATGAATGATTGGAAAGAAACTATACTGTCAGATTATAAAAATGTTTCATTAAAAATAAGAAACACCTTAAATTTACAATAATGTTAAAACATATTTGCTTTATACCACCTTATGCTTATCCAAAAGAAGGATTTTCTCATGGAGGAATTGGTAGCTTTACCAAAAGTTATTTGCCAGACTTAGTAAATAGAGGATTTAAAGTAACTTTGATCGAGTTTAATAAAAAAGAATCAGTAAAAATAATTGAAGGAATTACCATTATTCATTTAAAAAGGAGTAAAATAAGAGGAATTTCATGGTTTCTCAATGCTCTAAAAATAAATAATAAACTTAAAGAAATTCACAATGAACATCCAATAGATATTGTAGAATCTGCGGAATTAGGACTAGCTTTTATTAAAAAAAGAACCAATATAAAGTATATAATTAGACTTCATGGCGGACATCATTTTTTTGCTGAATCAGAAAATAGGAAAATAAATATTTGGAAAGGATTTCAAGAAAAAAGATCCTTTAAAAAATCAAATGGGTTTATAGCAGTTTCAAATTATGTAAAAAAACATACGAATTTTTTTTTAAGTTATCATAATAAACCAATTGAAGTTATACCTTCAACCGTGAATTTTAAATTGTTTACGCCTAAAAGGGATGTGGTTATTAATGAAAATGTCATTTTATTTGCAGGGCGACTTTGTGAAAAGAAAGGAATAAAAAATTTAATTCTTGCTATGCCTCTAATCCTAGAAAAATATCCTAGTATGGAATTGCATATTTATGGTAAAGATTCTTTCAAGGAAAACAGGTCTTATATGAGATTTTTACTAGAAGAAATTATACCGCAGATTGGATTGGCAAAAAAAAATGTAATTTTTAAAGGAGAAATACCTATTGAAGAATTAGTAAATAGATATGCTTCTTCAAAAATTTGTGTTTTCCCTTCTTACATGGAAACTCAGGGGCTTGTTGTTATTGAAGCAATGGCAATGAAAAAAGGAGTTGTTTTTTCTAAATATGGACCAGGATTAGAAGTTATAAATCAATATGTTAACGGACTGTTATGCGATCCTTATGATATCAAATCAATCGCAAATGAAGTTCTTTGGATGTTGGATAATCCAGAATCTTTAAAAAATATTGAAGAAAAAGCACTAGAAACAATAACTAAGAACTATAATTTAGATAATATTGCAAATAGAAATATTAATTTTTACCTCAATCTTTTATCTCAATAAATGAATTTCAAATCAATATTTAAAAAACGAAATTATAACTATTTCTTTCAGTTAATCAAACCTTACAATGATTCTGTTAGAAATATACCAACAGATATTTCTGAAATTAATGATATTGATAAACTTTCAGATTATTTTGATGTTACGCATTATAAAAAAATAGTTGTTGTAGCTAGTGGACCATCTTCAAATAAAATAAAGCTGGAAGATGATGCGTTGTATATATGTACAAATAGCTCGCTTCAATTAGTTAAAAAACAAAGTTTTATATATATCATACACGATCCGTATTATTTAACAATTTATTTAAAGTCATTTCCAGGATATCAATTTTGGAAAGGAACTGTTTTTTGGATAGTTAATAACAATTCTAAAATAAATAATACTTCATTTCAAAAGGTATTTAGGTATTTATTAAAGAAATCTAGAATAAAAAAAGAAATCTTGATTACTGATTTTGATTACAATGAAAACTCTAAAACTTTGGACAAGTCTTTGAAAACGTATTTAAAATCTAAATTTGATTTCCAATATAAAAGTATTAATTCAGGATTTAATTGCGTTTTAATAGGATGTGTTTTAAGTCATTTTAATAATATACCTATTGAAGTTTTTGGATTAGATATGGGTGAAGGTGGAGATGTATATTTTAATAAAAAGGCAAATATAGGAAAGAGCATTAAAGGAGAAAATAATAAAATAATTGTAAAAGATTTTTTACTTAAAGCATATCAATCAGATATAAATATAATTAATTATTCAAATTTTATGAATTATGAAAATGGGAAATGAATTTACAACTTGTAAAGTGTGCAATAGCAAAATAGACGCTGTAAATATAAAGTTTGATCTTGTAAAATGTAGGTCTTGCGAATTCGTGTTTTCTAAAACAATTTTTACGGAAGATGAGTTTATTGCAACGTATGACCGACTTTATAATTCTAAAGAAGATTTAAAATACAATAAACATACAATTGAAGAATATAATAAATTAAAAGATAATTTAATTGAGATAGGCTATAATCGAAAAAGGATTATCAATAAAATTATTTCTAATACACCTCAAAATATATTAGAAATAGGATCTGGTATTGGTTTAATAGGAATGTTTTTAAAGAAATTTAGTTCTGTGACTTATACAGGTTTAGAATTAGATAAAAAAACACATGAGCGAGCTTTGTCTTTAGGAGTAAATTCTGTCAATGGAGATTTTTCAAAAATGAAAACGCTTGAACAAAAATTCGATGTAATTATGATGTGGGAAGTTTTAGAACATTTGCAAGATTTAAACCTATTTTTTCAATTGACTAAAGAACGACTAAAACCAGAAGGTCTTTTCGTTTTTTCTGTTCCTAATTTTGATAAAATAAAAAATTATTCAAATCCAGGAGATGCTATACATCAAAGTGGACCTCCTATACATTTGAATTTTTTTACTAAGAATTCCGTAAAAAATGTATTGAATAATTTTGGTTTTGAAATAGTTAATTTAAGAGAGAAAAAAATGCCATATTTTAACTATAAAGATTTAAATTTCTATAAAATGTTTTTCAAATCTTTATTAGGCAAATATAATGGACCTACACTTTATGTGGTGGCTAAACTAAAAAACTAATAAAGATAATTTTGGCATTCAAATTTTTAATTGTTACTCACGTTCAACATATCTCAAAAGACAATGATTTTTTTGGGTATTCTCCTTATGTAAATGAGATGAATATTTGGAATAAATACTGTGATGAAGTTATTTTAGTAGCTCCTTTAATTAAAGAAGATTTAAACCCTATATATACTAAGTATGCTGCTAAAAAGATAACTTTTATAAAAATTCCCAGTTTTAATCTGACAAATTTAAAATCGGTAGTGTTATCTTTTTTTGTAATACCAATAATAATTTGGAAATTAATAAAGAGTATGAAAATGGCAGATCATATTCATCTTCGTTGTCCAGGGAATATTGGTTTATTAGGTTCAATTGTTCAGATTTTTTTTCCAAATAAAAAGAAAACTGCAAAATATGCAGGTAATTGGGATCCAAAGAGTAAACAACCTTTGAGTTATCGTTTGCAGAAATGGATACTAAGTAATACTTTCCTAACAAGAAATATGCAAGTATTAGTGTATGGAGAATGGGAAAATCAAACAAAAAACATCAAATCTTTCTTTACAGCTACTTATCGTGAGGAAGAAGTACAAAATGAAAAATGTGAAATAAGGAGCTTAGAAGATAAAGTTATACAGTTTCTGTATGTAGGTACTTTATCTAAAGGGAAACAACCTTTGTATGCAATCCAAATAGTTGAAGAACTAAGTAATCTAGGCAAGAATGTTAAATTAAACTTATACGGAGAAGGTGTATTAAGAAATGAGATTGAGACTTATATTTTAAAAAAAGGATTAAATTCTATTATTACGTTAAAAGGAAATCAAGCAAAAGAAACCGTTTTAGATGCTTATCAAAATAGTCATTTTTTAGTTTTACCGTCTAAAAGCGAAGGTTGGCCAAAAGTAGTTGCAGAATCTATGTTTTGGGGTTGTGTACCTATCTCAACTCCTGTTTCTTGCGTTTCTTACATGTTAGATAAAGGAAATAGAGGTATTATTTTAAATCAAGATTTAGATAACGATGTCAATCAAATAAAGAATCTTATTGAAAATCCTTTATCATATTTTCAAATATCTAAAAATGGAATGCAATGGTCACGTCAATTTACAATGGATAAATTTGAGATTGAGATTAAAAAATTACTATAAAAAAATACCTATTTTTACAAATTAGAGTTAAAAAATATAAATTCAATTCCTTGCTGAATAAAGAAAATATACGAGTTGTTCAATTAATCGATAGTTTGGATATTGGAGGAGCTGAACGTATGGCTGTTACTATAGCTAATGTGCTAACGGATAAAATTTCTTTTTCGGGATTAGTGTGTACAAGAAAAGAAGGAGATTTGAAAGGAACTATAAACTCATCCGTTAATTATACCTTTTTAAATAAACGAAAGAGTATTGATATAAAAGCACTTTTTAAATTTAGAAATTATATTATTGTCAATAATGTAAACTGCATTCATGCACATGGAAGTTCTTATTTTTTTGCAGTTTTAACTAAATTCATATTACCAAGTGTTAAAATTATTTGGCATGATCATCTTGGAAATAGAGTGTCTCAAAAAGAATCAAATTGGTTTCTTCGATTTTTTTCATTATTTTTTAGTGGTGTCTTAGTAGTTAATGAAGAACTTGAAAAATGGGCTATTCAAAATTTAAAAACTTCAAATATTTCTTTTTTATCTAATTTTTACAATACAAAACAAAATGAAGTAAATCAAACTTTTTTGGAAGGTGAAAAAGACAAGAGAATTGTTTGCTTAGCTAATTTAAAAACACCTAAAAATCATTTATACATATTGAAAAGTTTTTTAGCTAGCGATTTATCTAATAAAGGATGGACTTTACATTTTATCGGAAAAGATTTTAGGGATGAATATTCAGAAATATTAAAACTTTATATAGAAAATAATAAGATTGAAGATTCTGTTTATTTATATGGAAGTTGTTTAGATGTAAGTCACATTTTATCTCAAGCAAAATATGGAGTATTAGCTTCTACTTATGAAGGGTTTCCTGTTACATTATTAGAATATGGTTTTGCAAATTTAACTGTTTTAAGTACCTCTGTAGGATTCTGTTCTAAAGTTATTGTACCTAATGTAAATGGTTATTTATTTAATCCAAATGAAGATAATGCCTTAATAAGTCTTTTTAAAGCTTTACCAAATTCTGAGTCTAAAAATAAAGAAATGGCTACTAATTTGAATACATTTGTACATCAAAATTATACAGCAGTCAAAGTAGTAGAGCAATTGTTAAATTATTACCAAAAATGGCTTTAGAAGAAAAATCAACAAATCTTTATCTTAAATATGTATTATTCCACTTAGTATTAGGTGGCTTAGTATATGTAATGCCATTCTTATCTAAAATTTATGCAATAGCAATTATATTTTTTGGTTTTCGCTATGTTATTTTAAGAAAAAATGCAAATGAAGAAGCTCTTTTTGTTGCAGCATACATAGTAGGCGCTGAAGTTTTTTTACGGATGACTCATGGAAATTTTTTTGAACAATATGCTAAATATGGAGTCATTAGCGTTCTTTTTATTGGGATTTATTTTAAAAGTTTTTCAAAAAGTGGATTAATCTATTGGATGTATGGGTTATTATTAGTACCAGGAATTCTCATTTCTTTTTTTACACTAAATTTTGATACTGATATTCGAAAAGCCATTACATTTAATATTATTGGACCTATAACATTAATGGTTTCGGCAATATATTGTTACCAGAGAAAAATTACATTTAATCAGGTTAAAACAGTTATAGATGTATTGGCTTATCCATTAATAGCAATGTTGTCATATATGTTTCTTTATACACCAAGTATAAGAGATGTGGTTACAAGTACTGAATCTAATTTTCAAACCTCTGGTGGTTTTGGACCAAATCAAGTTTCAACGATATTAGGATTAGGGATTTTCTTGTTTTTTGTTAAACTCGTTTTTAGTAAAAAAAATAAAACCGATTTTATAATAAATATGATTTTGTTAATTACTATAACCTTTAGAGGAATAGTAACCTTTTCAAGAGGAGGAATAATTACTGGTTTTATTATGGTTATCTTATTTTTTGGGATAATTTTTATGTCATTAAAAACAAATGCGAAATTTAAATTACTAACATCATTTTTACTTTCCTCTTTTTTCTTAATAGGTATTTGGTTTTATAGTTCAATTCAAACAGGAGGACTTATTGATAAAAGATATGCAAATCAAGATGCAAGAGGAAGAGTTAAAGAAAGTAAATTAACAGGAAGAGAAAAATTAATTGAATCCGAGTTTACAATGTTTTTAGATAATCCTATTTTTGGTGTTGGTGTTGGTAAAAATAAAGAATATAGGGAAGAAACTACAGGAATAGAAGCTGCATCTCATAACGAAATTTCTAGAATGCTTGCAGAACATGGCTCATTAGGACTATTTGCCTTACTTATCTTATTAATTACACCAGTGGTGTTGTATTTAAATAATAGACAAAATATTTTTCTTTTTTCTTTTCTATTCTTTTGGCTACTAACAATAAACCACGCAGCTATGCGATTGGCAGCTCCTGCTTTTGTATATGCTTTATCACTTTTAAAAGTCCAAATTATAAATAAGGATGAAGAAGAACTTACTCTACATAGGGAATAAGCTTTCTAAACATGGTTTGAATAAAACTACTATCGAAACATTAGGAAAATCTCTTGAAAAAGAAGGTTTTTCCATCTTTTATGCATCAGAAAAGAGGAATTTTTTCTTGCGAATTCTAGATATGATCTTCACACTTTTTAAAGTATATAAAAAAATAGATTATATTGTAATAGATACTTATAGCACAAAAGCATTTTGGTATTGTTTAATAATGAGTCAGCTAGCCAGATTTTTATTTTTTAAAATTAAATACATACCTATTCTCCACGGTGGTAATTTACCAGTAAGATTAAAGAAGAACCCAGTTTTATGTAAGTTAATTTTCAAGAATGCATTTAAGAATGTTGCACCATCTAATTATTTAAAAAACGAATTTGAGAAAGCAGGATTCGATAATATTATACATATTCCAAATACAATTGATATAGATTCTTATACATTTAAAAAAAGAGAGTTTTTTACACCAAATTTGTTATGGGTTAGAGCTTTCGCATCTATTTATAATCCTAAAATGGCGGTTGAAGTTTTATATGAGCTTAAAAAAATATATCCTGAAGCAACCTTAACAATGGTCGGACCTGATAAAGACGGAAGTTTGTTAGAAACTAAAACAAGAGCAAATGAGCTAGGTATTATAGTAAATTTTACAGGAAAACTAGATAAGGAAACATGGTGGCAGTTAGCAGCAGAACATGATATATTTATAAGTACAACACATTTTGATAATACTCCTGTTAGTGTAATAGAAGCCATGGCGTTAGGACTGCCTGTCGTTTCAACAAATGTAGGAGGAATTCCATACTTATTAACGGATAATAAAAATGCCTTTTTAGTTAACGATAATGATGTGAATGAAATGACAAATGTGATTGAAAATGTAATTAAGAATATAAATAAAACCATTGAAATAACTTTAGAGGGTAGAAAATTGGCTGAAAGTTTAGATTGGGAAATAGTAAAGAATTATTGGATATCTTTATTAGAATAGAAAATACCTTTTTTTGTTCAATTCCTGAATTTTTATTTCTTAATTTGCACAAGAATAATTCCCCAAATTATGACTAATAAAAAGAAGATGCATTTTGAGATATCAGAAAGGAAAATTCTTTTGCGTGTTTTTGATATCTTTTTTGTACTATTTACACTTTACTTTATAGGCAAATTTTTTTATTTTGATTACTTTCAAATAAATTCAAGCAATTATTACTGGACGATTGTCTTAGCTTGTTATATTAATGTAATAGGAACAATATTTGAAATGTATAATTTACAAGTTGCAAGTAATAAATTTCAAATTTTAAAAAGTATAATACTAACAACAGCAGTTACTACATTACTCTATTTGTTAACACCTTTTTATACTCCTATATTACCCTCAAATAGATTGCAAATTTTATTGTTTTTCTTTGCTATTTTAGTATCATTATTAATTTGGAGAAATGCTTATATTGTTTTTTTAGCAACTAATAGATTTATAAAAAGAGTCATTTTTGTAGGAAGTAGTAAAAAAATAGAAAAATTAATAGAGGAACTAACGAAAGTAAATCCACATTATAAAATAGTAGGTCATGTCTCTATTGATGATAAAAAGACTAAAGGAAATATAAAGCAAATTGACCTTGAATCATTAGCAGATGAGGTTTCAAAAAATCATGTTTCTGAAATAATTGTTACTAGTGATTTATCTAAATCAGTTTATTCAGAGTTATATACTCATTTATTACAATTACTTGAAAAAGGAGTAGTAATAAGAGAATATTCAGAACTATATGAATATAGTACAAATCGACTTCCTATACAGTTTGATGATAATAAAGAGCTATATAAATTTTTCCCATTTAGTAGAAATAATCAAAACGCATTATATATATATTATAATCGGTTTTTAGATATTTTATTTTCATTTATTGGGTTACTATGTTTAGTGTTATTAATTCCTTTTTTATCTCTTTTAAATTTAATTTGGAACAAAGGACCTTTATTTTATACACAAGAAAGAGTAGGTAAAAACAATATTCCTTTTAAAATATATAAACTAAGAACCATGATTGTTAATGCAGAAAGCAAAGGAGCTGTTTTTGCTACAACAAATGATGTAAGAATTACCCCTTTTGGAAAATTTTTAAGAAGATTACGTATTGATGAGGTTCCACAGTTTATAAACGTATTAAAAGGAGAAATGGCAATTATAGGACCCAGACCAGAGCGACCAGTTTTTGTTGATGAAATAGCAGCAAATATTCCGTTGTATCAAATAAGACACGTTATAAAACCAGGATTAACAGGTTGGGCACAAGTAAATTATCCTTATGGTGAAAACCTTGAAGACAGTTTAATGAAACTTAGATATGATTTATATTATATAAAACATAGAAGTTTATTTTTAGATATTAATATTGTAATAAAAACATTAAGTACTGTCCTTTTTGCAAGAGGTCAATAATATGTTACCTTTTTTTATTCGATAAAAGAAGTCTACCTACTAAATATAAATGACTAATTATAAAAGGAAGAAGTAAGTACAAGTGAACCTTGTTAAGCATATAAAGAACATAAATAATATGTAAACCAAAGATTACTTTCCCTATTAGAATTATTTTCGCCTTATTCTCTTTGAATAAATAATAACTTAAAATTAAATACAAAGGATTAAATAATAACGCATTATAATTCCATGTAACTTCCTCATGAAAAGAATAAAATCCTACCGAGCAAAGGAATAAACCTATTAAACCAATACTCGTAAAATAAATTAAATTCAACGATTTTTTATTGACTAAAACAATAAGAAGTAGAACAACAATTACAGTATATATACTATTTAAAATTGAAGGTGTAAAAGAAGACGGTTTTGCTTCAAAAAGTGTTTCAGTATTTGTAATAAGTAATTGATTGTTGTGTTTTGTTTCTTTTAATACTTCTAATAATTCAAAAGGAAGAAATAATCGATCCGCTTTCTTATCTACCTTAGCTCCAAAAATAATATTAATGCCTAATTGTTCAAAAAAATGATCCTTTGAATAAGGAAATAATATTTCTCTATAACTAATTTCTACAGGTTTTTTAGTAGTAATCACAGAATCTTTTAAAACATAATTGATTTTATCCACTACCATATTCGTACAATTCTTATCTATAAATTTATACATATAGAATCGTTCTTCACTTTTTAATGAATTATTTAAATTGTCAAATAGAAATTGTTTCTTCTCTTGAGAAAGATTTAATGTTTGTTGATAAATAGACCTATTTTCGTATCTATATGAATATTCAAAATCAGGATAGTAACTTGTAGAAACAAAATATTGTAAGTCGCCTTTTACAAACTTTAAAATGAAATTGGGAGTGTTAAAATCGAAAGTACCATAATTATAAACGACATCAATATTATTTATTTCATCTTTAATCCTAATACCAGTATGACCATAAAGAGAATAAGATTCATTTCCAGTTCCACAAGTTAGAATACTTACTTTTGCTTCATCAGATAATTGAATAGTCTGACAAAAACTAATAGTAGAAATAAATAATAAACAAAAGAAGTGTATTTTTTTAATCATAGTTTTCTATCTAAAAACATCAAAATCTACTTTCAACGAGAAAATATTAGAATATAAAGCCGCACTTTGATCGCCTAAATCTGTTAAAGCATAATCTACTTGTATTCCTTTATATTTAAAACCTAAACCAATATTCGGTTGAAAACTCAATTTATTTGAATCGTCAATTTGTGTGATTTTTTGAAAATTACCAACACCAGCACGAAGAAATACTAAATCTACATAACCAAATTCAAAACCTAATGCAGGATCAATACTTACAATATCACTTGAAATAATATCATTTGTTCTGGCAAACTGCATATTTAAATTAGCAGCAGCCGTTAAACTATAGTCATATCTAAAAATATATTTTTTAGCAATTCCTAATTGCGCTTTTGGTAATGTCACTTCACTAGTCTCAGGTAATTCTTGATTCTCACCAAGAACAGCATCTTTAATTTTTTGATATTCTTCCTCGTTAATTATCCAAGTATTATATGTTGTAGTAATATCTCTAAGCATTAAACCAAAAAGCCACTCATTATCACTTTCATATTGAATACCAATATCAAAACCAAAACCCCATGAACTTGCAAAATCTCCAATTATTCTATGAATTACTTTAGCGTTAACACCATAATTAATACCATCCAAAGGAAGTTTTCTAGCATAAGAAACCGTTAAAGCATAATCGGCTGTTGAAAAAAGTGAAATTCTATTGTAGTCAATATTTCCTTGATTATCAATAAGCTGTGTGGTGTTTAGAATGTCATCTACACCAAAACGGATTAATGAAACGCCTAAAGCACTTCTATCATCAATAGGCATTGCAAAACCAGCATAATCATATTGCGCTATATTTGCAAAATAATTAGCATGCATTAACGAAAACTGCTTGTCTTCAAGTTTTAATAAGCCAGCCGGATTCCAATAGCCAGAATTAACATCACTTGTTTGTGCTGTTACTGCATTACTCATTCCAAGAGCAGCAGCATCAACACCAATACTCAAAAACTCATTAGAATACTTTCTAATCGTTTGACTATTCGATAATAATGTGAATAAGCATGAAATTATTAATAGGGACTTTTTCAAATCTAATATAAATTTTTACAAAGATGAAATAAAATTCTTAATTACTAAACTCTAAATGTATTAACTTATTGTATTACATTTGTTCTTAATTTAGATAAAACCTAATATATCGTTCTTTTTTACCTATAATAATTGTATTTCTGAAGTACTTTTGCATATATAACTATTATAAAAAAGAACATTTTTTAAAAGTAAATATTGTATGAATATTAAAAGATTTATTCCTAACGCTTTAACATTGTTGAATTTATTAAGTGGCTTATTAGCCTTAATTAGTGTTTTTAACGGTTTTTATGACCATGCATTTTTGTTTGTATGTTTAGGTATATTTTTTGATTTTTGGGATGGATTCTTAGCAAGAAAATTGAATGTACCAAGTGAACTAGGATTACAATTAGATTCATTAGCAGATATGGTAACAAGCGGTGTTGTACCTGGTTTAATGGTTTTTAAACTATTTGAAAACATACAATTAAATAATCCAAATTTTATGCTAACAGAAGAAACCTTTTATATGGGATTTGTACCCTATTTAGGATTCTTAATCACCTTAGCATCATGCTATAGATTAGCTAATTTTAATATTGACACAAGACAAACAGATTCATTTATAGGATTGCCAACACCAGCTAATGCTTTGTTGATTATGAGCATTCCTATGATAGAATACGTAGATGCTTATCCATGGTTAACAGGAATGTTAGATAATCCTTACATTCTTCTAGCAGTTACAATAGTGAGTACTTATTTGTTAAATGCCGAAATTTCACTTTTCTCTTTAAAATTTAAAAAATTTAATTGGGAAAACGCAAAACTTCAAATCGTATTCTTATTATATTCAATACTATTATTATCAATATTAAACTTTGTGGCTATTCCTATTATCATATTTAGCTACATCATTGTTTCAGTTTTCTTAAATAAGCTTTCTAAAAAGTAAATTTGTGACAATTAGAAAAGGATCAAAACCTGTTACCAGGAAAAAATCAAAACCAAAGAAAAAAGCATTTTCTATAGGTAAACTATTTCTAATTCTGTTCTCTATAGCCGTTTTTACCTCTTTAAGTGTTACAGCTTATCATTTTAGAGATGGATTTCTATACTATCTAGGATTCAAAACGAATAAAAATGTAAGCGAACTTTCAAAAGAAGATCGTAAAATTGCCGATATAAGAATTTATGAAGTATTAAGTTCACACAATGATTTTATTTTCGGGTTTGATGTTTCTGAATATCAGGGAAATATCCAATGGGATAAATTAGGAAAAGTAGAAGATACATTTAAACTTTCTTTTGCCTTTATTAGAGCTACAGCAGGAAAAGATAAAGTCGATTCTAAGTTTAAAAAAAATTGGCAAGAATCTAAAAAAAATGAAATAATAAGAGGTGCTTATCACTATTACCGACCTAATGAAAACTCCATACAACAAGCTAATAACTTTATTAACACGGTTAAGTTAGAAAAAGGAGATTTTCCACCCGTTTTAGATATAGAGAAATTACCTAAAACACAATCTATAGATAGTTTAAAAGTAGGTTTAAAAAGATGGTTAATTAAAGTAGAAAACCATTATAAAATGAAACCTATAATATATTCAGGTGAAAGCTATTATAATGATTTTTTAAAAGACGAATTTTCAGAATATACCTTTTGGATTGCTAATTACAATCTTTGGAGAAAAGAACTAGATAAAGAATGGTTGCTATGGCAATTTACTGAAAAAGGAAAGGTTTCAGGTATAAACGGACTTGTAGATCTAAATGTGTTTAATGGTGATTTTGTTACATTTATTAGTGCATTAAATCATTAAATCAAAAAATAGCTTTATATTTGTTTAACGATTATTTAAAAACGATGAACAATTTAAAAGCTGTTTTTAGTGTAAAAGATCTTGAAAATTTATCAGGAATAAAAGCACATACTATTAGAATTTGGGAAAAAAGATATGCTATTTTTTCTCCTAGTAGAGATGAAAATAACATAAGGTCTTACAACTCAGACGATCTCTTAAAACTGCTTAACATCTCTTTTTTAAATAGTTTTGGATATAAAATATCTAAAATATCATCATTATCCATTGAAGAAATAAATGATTTAGTAAAACAAATCTATTCAGATAAAAACAATGCCTCCTTAGCTATTACGTCATTAAAATATGCAATGTTTAATTTTAATGATACATTATTTCATGAAAATTATGAGAAACTAGCTAAAACTAAAACATTTGAAACTATTTTTTATGAAGTATTTGCACCACTTCTTGATGAAATAGGTGTTTTGTGGCAAACATCTACCTTAAAGCCCATTCATGAACATTTTATAAGCTCCTTAATAAGACAAAAACTATATACTGAAATTGAACAAGTAAGTAAAAAAGAAAAGAATAATAAGAAAAAAGTTTTTGTTCTCTATTTACCATTCAATGAAATACACGAATTAGGATTACTTTTCATAAACTATATATTACTCAATAGAGGGTATAATACCATTTTTTTAGGAGAAAGCGTTCCAATGGAAGATTTAGAAGATATGGAAACCTATTTTGAAGAAGTCTGTTTTGTTTCTTATTTCACAGTACAACCAGAAAACGAAGAAGTAGACAACTACCTAGAAAAATTTAGTGAGAGAATTTTAAAAGGAACACCAAATAAATTATTTGTCTTAGGGAAAAAAGTTCAGCAAGTAACTAAAAAATATAATGGTATTACATTATATTCTGGAATACAAAATTTAGCACTCGATTTAGAAAATTAAATAATAGTAAGTATAAAACCGATAATTAATGAATAATAAAATCATAATAATTGGCTCAGGATTTGCATCACTTTCGGCAGCTTGCTATTTAGCAAAAGCAGGAAATGAAGTTACTGTTTTTGAAAAAAATGAAACAGTAGGAGGAAGAGCAAGAAGATTATCAAAAGAAGGCTTTCATTTTGATATTGGACCAACATGGTATTGGATGCCAGATGTCTTTGAGAAATTTTTCAATGATTTTGGAAAGAAAGTATCCGATTATTATGAACTAGAAAAATTATCTCCAGCTTATGAAGTATATTTCGAAGAGAATGAAAAAATTACTATTTCAGATAACTTAGAAGATATTGCATCCACTTTTGAAAATATAGAAAAAGGAAGTGCTGAAAAACTACGTGCTTTTATTAAAGAAGCACAAGAAAATTACAAAATTGCAGTAGAAAAAATGGTATATAAACCAGGCGATTCACCTTTGGAATTAGTAAATGCAGAAACAATTGTACGTGTTAATCAATTCTTCTCTACAATAAGTCAACAAGTAAGAAAGCGATTTAAAAATGAAAAAATAATTAAAATTTTAGAATTTCCAGTTTTATTTTTAGGAGCAAAACCATCAAATACACCTTCGTTCTATAGTTTTATGAATTTTGCCGATTTTGGATTAGGAACTTGGCATCCAAAAAAAGGAATGTATGCCGTGATAGAAGCAATAGAAACACTAGCAAAAGAATTAGGTGTTGAAATTATAACGAATGCAAATGTTACTAAGATTTTAGTTGAAAATAAGAAAGCAAAAGGAATTTGTGTTAATAATAAAAACAAGTTTGCTGATATCATTTTAAGCGGAGCCGATTATCATCATTCCGAACAATTATTAAATGAAGAAGATAGAATGTATTCTGAAAAATATTGGAACAAAAAAATATTTGCACCATCATCATTATTATTCTATGTTGGATTTGATAAAAAATTAAAAAATGTATCGCATCACACATTATTTTTTGATACACCATTTGAAGCACATGCAAAAGAAATTTATGACACAAAAGTATGGCCAAAAAAACCATTATATTATGCTAGCTTTCCATCAATAACAGATTCCTTTTTTGCTCCCGAAGGAAAAGAAGCAGCTACATTTTTAATACCGATTGCACCAGGATTAAAAGATACACAAGAAATTAGAAATGAATATTTTGATAAAATTATAAATCGATTAGAAAAAACAACGAATCAATCAGTTAAAGAAAACATTATATTCGTAGAATCATATTGTATAAATGATTTTATAAAAGATTATAACTCCTATAAAGGAAATGCCTATGGATTAGCAAATATATTAACCCAAACCGCATTTTTAAGACCCAAAATAAAGAGTAGAAAAGTTCAAAATTTATTTTTTACAGGACAATTAACAGTTCCTGGACCAGGTGTTCCACCTTCATTAATCTCTGGAAAAATTGTAAGTGAAAAAATCATAAAAGAATTCTCCTAATGAAAGTATTATTTGACCAAGCATCTTTAGAATGCAGTAAAAAAATAACGAAAAAGTATAGTACTTCTTTTTCATTAGCCATAAAAATGTTATCTCCTGATATTCAGGATGAAATTTATGCTATTTATGGATTTGTTCGTTGCGCAGATGAAATTGTTGATTCTTTTGAAGGATACGAACAAGAAACCTTATTAGATGAGTTTGAAAAAGAATATCAAAAAGCATTGGATAGAAAAATAAGTTTAAATCCCATTTTAAATGCTTTTCAAAAAGTGGTTCATCAATATGGTTTGCACGATTTAGTTCCTCCATTTATGCATAGCATGCGAATGGATTTAACAAAGAAAGAATATACTTCAATAGAAGAATTTGAAACCTATATTTTTGGATCTGCCGATGTTGTCGGTTTGATGTGTTTAAAAGTGTTTGTAAAAGGTGATGAAACCAAATACAATGAATTAAAACACAGTGCAATGAAACTAGGATCTGCTTTTCAGAAAGTAAATTTTTTGAGAGATTTAAAACATGATTATGAAAATTTAGGTCGTATTTATTTTCCAGGTGTTAATTTTTCTTCGTTAACCAATGAAAATAAAAAACAAATTGTAGCCGAAATTAACGCTGATTTTGAAGAAGCTTTTAAAGGAATTTTAAAATTACCAACAGAAGCAAAATTTGGAGTTTATACAGCGTATAGATATTATAAAAGCTTAATGAAAAAAATAAATAAAACCGAACCAGAAGAGTTTTTAAGTAAACGAATTCGCGTTTCAAATCCTTTAAAATTACTAATTTTGGGAAAATCATACGTTCGCTATCAATTAAATATTATTGCCTAATGACTATTCTATTCTATTTTATAACAACTCTAGTTACTTTTTTACTCATGGAAGCAGTAACTTGGCTTACACATAAATTTGTAATGCATGGTTTTTTATGGTATTTACATGAAGACCATCATCAACCAAAGTATAATGGTGTTTTTGAAAAGAACGATGCTTTTTTTATCATTTTTGCCATTCCAAGTATTGCCTTATTCTATTTTGGAGTAAATCCAACTTTGAATATTTTGTTTTTTATAGGATTAGGAATATTATGTTATGGGATAGCCTATTTCTTAATTCACGATGTATTAATCCACCAACGATTTAAATGGTTTAAGAATACAAAAAATAAATATTTAGTAGGATTAAGAAAAGCACATAAAATACATCATAAACATTTAGGAAAAGAACATGGAGAATGTTTCGGAATGTTATATGTACCTTTTAAATATTTTTCGATGTAAACTATATTCCAAATGATAAAATATTTGTTTTTAGTTTTACAGAGAAAATAGATTAAACAATAAAAACTTCACATAAATTAATATTTTCAATTTCTATTATAGAAATACTTATCAATACACGTTGTTTCAAGCTCGAAGTCTATTGAGAAGTTTTGTAATAAAAATATTAAATACAAAATAACTAAGCGAATAATGTAATAGTTGTTGAACTTGTAGCTTACTTTAAGCCACTATATTAAGTTAAATGCTAATCCCTAAGATGATTTTTTCGTTTTAGGAATTTTTTGTTTTTTAAGACATAAAATCTCTTTAAGAGATAAGTATATTTGATGATTTATAGCGAATTATAGTTATATTTGAAAATTAATAAATATGGTATTTGTTATACAACTATCTAAAAAAGGGTGGTTTTGTATGATTTTATGAGACATATAAACTAGTTAGTAGAACCCGATACTGACAGACAGATTTTTCAAACTTTTCAAAATGCACGGACAACTATTGAAACTCATATCTCAAAATGTAACACTTTCCGACAATGACTCGGACTGGTGCAGACAGTATTTTGAACCCGTGTTTTTACCAAAAAACAAAGTTATTGAGGAAGAAAAAAAAATCCCAAAATATCTCTACTTCATAGTTTTGGGTTTTGTGCGGTTGTTTCATTACAATGACAAAGGAGATGAAGTAACAACACACATAAATTGTCCGCCTGGATTTATTACTTCGTATTTCAACTTTATCAATCAAACAAAGGCAAACGAAAATTTAGAGTGCATTACGGATTGTGAATTGCTTAGAATTACCAAAGACAATTTGGATTTGCTAACACAGCAAAGCAAAGCGTTTAAAGATTTCAGCATTTTGGTTTTTCAACAATCGCTTGCATATAACGACAATCGTTCAAAAGAATTAGCATCACTAACGGCAGAACAACGTTATCGAAAACTCATTGACAACTATCCACACATTTTACACAACGTTCCGTTGCAATATATTGCTTCGTTTTTAGGAATGAACCCAAAAAGTTTGAGTAGAATACGAAAGGAAATTATTAAGTAACATTTGCGAAGTGTGTTTGAAAAATCAATTTCGAACTTTGTTCCATATTTAAACATCAAAACATGGCACAGAAAAATTTAGCATTGGTTACAGGTGCAAACGGACATCTTGGTAACAATTTAGTGAGATTGCTCATTGAAAAAGGCATTCCTGTTCGAGCTTCAGTTCGCAACATTAAAAACAAAGAACTCTTTTCGGGACTGAATTGCGAAGTAGTTCAAGCCGATATCACAGACAAACAATCTTTGATAAACGCTTTACGAGACGTTGATGTTTTCTATGCTGTTGGTGCAGCATTCAAACTTTGGGCAAAAGACCCGAAAAAGGAAATCTATGATGTAAATCTTGAAGGCACAAAACTGCAAATTGAAGCCGCAGCCGCAGCAGGCGTAAAACGAATTGTATATGTGAGTTCAATCGCAGCATTGGATTATTCCAAACTTCCCACAAAAGAAAATTACGGCTACAATTCCGACCGCAGAGATATGTATTATAATTCAAAAAATGACGGAGAAAAATTAGCATTTGAATTGGCAAAAAAACACAATATTGAATTGGTTGCCGTGTTGCCTTCAGCAATGATAGGTAGTGAAGCGTTTGCACCACTAAACGTTTCTTACAATATCATCTACTTGATTCTGAAAAAACAAATCCCTGTTGAAACCAACATCACACTAAATTGGATTGACGTGAAAGACGTTGCCGAAGGTTGCTATTTAGCGGCAACAAAAGGTATAAATGGCGAACGTTATATCTTAGCAAATGAAAAATGCACATCAATAAAAAATACGACAAAAATTGCACAGGAGTTATTTCCAGAATTGAAAATTAAGATGCCTATGGCAGTTCCAAAAGCAATTTTATTTACAATTGCGTGGTTTATGGAAATAGGAAGTAAAATAAGCGGCAAAGCACCATTGCTCACAACCAAAGATATTGCAATGTTTTCAGGACTTCAACAAGACTTTGACATTTCAAAAGCACGGATAGAATTAGGTTTCAAACCAAAGAGTTCTGAAAAAGCAGTTAAAGAAGCTATGAAATATTTGAGTGAGAATGAAAATCGTTTCAACTGAAGACAAAAAGGGTATGCTACTAACAACGCGTATATGCAATAGCGGTTTAAGTACAAACTTGAACCGTTTTTCATTTTATTAAAGTATATTGTAATCCGAAAAGTAGTCATATAAAATCCGCTTAAAAGATGGAAAATGTCAGATAATAGGCTTAATTACGAATAGAGTATGTTATTTATACGCTAAGAAATGGGATAAAAATCAGTTTGAAAAAATATCAAAAATCTCTAACCTAAAAAAAGGCCAAATAATTTCAATTTCTTGGCTCTGAAAAGTTTATAAAGGAGTTATTCCAATTAGATAAAATTAATTGGTATGAAATTAAAAATCGTTCATTCTACAAAATAGAAAACAAAATTTTACTGAATTTAAAAATGGAAATCAAATTCTAAAGACGCAAATTGATAATGTAATAGAAATAACTCACTTATACCAACAATACTATGGAATAAGTAATAAAGAATTTAACAAAAACAAAAGACAATGTTCTAAAATTAATTCAAACTGATAATATTTGGATTAAAAAACAGTCTAAATTACAGGATTTTGTATTTCAATGCATAAAGGAGCAGAAAAACCTATAATTTAGACTGTGTTTTTTTTATATTCAGAAAATTAATCAGCGTACCTAATACAGGTTCTACTGTTTTGCTTCTTACTCTGACCATTCGTTTTACATATTTAGGATTTTGAGTAATGATGTATCTTGTTATAATGCTCTTTTCACTATATTAAGTTAAATACTAATTCCTAAGATGATTTTTCGTTTTAGGGATTTTTTATTTTTTAAGACACAAAACCTTTTTAAAGGGGAAGTATATTTGATAATTTATTAACGAATTATAGTTATATTTGAAAATTAATAAATGTGGTATTTGTTATACAATTATCTAAAAAAGGCTGGTTTTGTATGATTTTATGAGACATATAAATAAGTTAGAAAACATTAAAGCCTAAATAACTTTTAATTTTTTATAAATGAAACAACTTTATTTTTTAATTGCTCTTTTGTCTTTTATACTTCCTATTCATTCTCAAACATTAATAGCGATTCAAGATTTTGAAATTACTCCAACAACACCTACTTGGACTTTTACAGGTACTCCAAATTATAATAGTGGTATTTCAGCCTCTTCGGCTGCACCAGAAAATAGTCCAATTGGGATTAATAATTCAAGAGCTTGGGAAACAACACAAATTTCTGCTGGTTTAACAGTAGAATTTAGTAACATAGCAATTCCTACGGTATATGATGAAATATTATTTGAATTTAAATTGGCTGCTATGAATTTAAATGGCTCTTCTGGTGGACCTGATAATCTAGATTATGTTTTGGTTGAATATAGTCTCGATAATGGAAGTACTTTTTATAATAGATTAAGAATTAGGGGTGCTTTAAATAATAATAGTTTTTGGGCTTATGATGCAACAGGAATTGCGATTGTTGATTATCAACCAACTGATGAAGTACTTTTTCAACCAACAAATTCTGGGTTGGCAACAGAAAATGGATACAGTACTGTTGGAATATTATTTCCAGGAACTATAAATCAATTAAAAATTAAAATAACAGCTAGGAGCAGTTCTAGTTCAGATACGTGGTTAATTGACAATGTAAGACTGTTAGGAGGCAGTGATTTATTAAATAATGATGAATTTACAATAAATCAAAATAAAATAAAATTATACCCTAATCCTAGTAGTGATTTTATTAAAATTTCAGGGTTAAACAAGAATGAAAATTTTAGTATTGATAATTTATTAGGCGAAAAAATTAAAGAAGGGGTTATTGGAACAGATGAAGCAATTGACATAAGTAATTTTTCAAATGGAGTGTATTTCTTGAAATTAGATAATGGAAATATAATTAAATTTCTAAAAGAATGAAAAGTAAAAAAATACTAAGATTGGTGTAGCTATTACACAACCTTCATTCTTTTAAAAATAATCTTATTAAATGACTTTTAAGAGAGGTTGTTTTTTTACTACAAAATGCATTATTATTCGGAGAATACTAATATAAATAGGTTGTTCAATAACGATTTTCCTCGCTCTTCAAATTTTCCTGACTTTGGTGTGTATTAAGGTTATGTTTTTATTAAACGCAAAGGCAGTAAATTTTAGAATGAGGATATATAAGTCTAAACATTGTTTGTTTAGTGTTTAAAAAGACTAGAGTTCTATTTTAACTTTAATTGTAACAAGTCATCGTGTAATGCGGAAATCGGGTGGAATTTTCTATTGAAAATTATTGCTCTCTGCTTTAAAAGGTGTATAAACAAAAAAGATTACCTCTCAGTAATCTTTTTTATAGTAATTTTTTATTCTTCATTTTTCAAAACTTCTCCTTTTCCATGTATAATTGTAGTTTTTGGAGCTTCAAAATCGATTTTCTTTTTTCTTAATTCGAAATTCTGACCTAGATAAACTCTCCTTACTACTTCATCTTCTGCTAATTCTTCTGGTTTTCCCGCTTTAAGAATTCCTCCTTCAAACATTAAATAGGTTTTATCAGTAATGGCCAATGTTTCTTGTACATTGTGATCGGTAATTAAAATACCAATATTTTTATTCTTTAATTGTGCTACAATTCGTTGAATATCTTCTACAGCAACTGGGTCAACACCAGCAAAAGGCTCATCAAGTAAAATGAATTTTGGATCAGTAGCTAATGCTCTTGCTATTTCAGTACGTCTTCTTTCACCTCCTGAAAGTAAATCACCTCTATTTGTACGAATGTGTTGTAATGCAAACTCATCAATTAAGGCTTCCATTTTTGCTTCTTGTTCTGCTTTTGAAAGAGAGGTTAATTGAAGAACACTTAAAATATTATCTTCAATACTTAATTTTCTAAAAACAGATGCTTCTTGAGCCAAATAACCAATTCCATGTTGTGCACGTTTGTACATTGGGAAATTAGTAATATTCATATCGTCAAGAAAAATATTTCCGCTGTTTGGTTTCACTAAACCTACAATCATGTAGAAAGAAGTTGTTTTTCCAGCTCCATTTGGTCCTAGTAAACCTACGATTTCACCTTGATTTACTTCAACAGAAATCCCTTTTACAACACTTCTTTTTTTGTAAGTTTTTATTAAATTTTCTGCTCTTAATTTCATGTTCAGATTGTTAGAATAAATAAATTCTAATATTATTAGACAAATAAACAAATAAACCATTAAACAAATAAATGAATTAACAATTATTTAGTTTAGGCTGAAAAGGATTTAATTCAAAAGAAGATATGAATCCCTTATATGTTTTTTAGCGATTAGTTATTTGTTTCTTCTAAAGCTTCCCAGAATTCATAGGCTCTTCTTAAATGTGGAATTACAATTGATCCACCTACAAGAGTAGCAATTCCCATAGCTTCCATCATTTCTTCTTTTGTAATGCCTTCCTTATATGATGTTTCTAAATGGTATTTAACACAATCATCACAACGTAGAACAGCAGAAGCAACTAAACCTAAAAGTTCCTTCGTTTTAACGTCTAATGCGCCTTCCATGTAAGCATTTGTGTCTACATTAAAGATTCTTTTAATCACTTTGTTATTATCAGCTAATAATTTTTCATTCATTTTAGCACGATAATCATTGAATTCTTTTACTAAATCAGACATGTTTTAATATTTTTTTAAATCGGTTGTTGTAATTTCTTTTTTCATAACAGCAGCACTTATTAAAATACTTATTTCATATAAAATCATTATTGGTATTGCAACAATAATTTGACTAATTACATCTGGAGGTGTAATAATTGCAGATAAAACAAGAACAATAACAAGAGTGTATTTTCTGTATTTTCTTAAAGAAGAAGGTGTAACTAATCCTAATTTTGTTAAGAAATAAATAATAATAGGTAATTCAAATAATAAACCACTAGCAACGGCTGACGTTTTCATCAAGCTAATGTATGATGTAATATCAATGGAATTATTAATTTCTGCACTTACAATGTAACTAGCAAAAAACTGAACAGATAATGGAGCAATAACATAATATCCAAACAATACGCCTATAAAAAATAGTAATGAAGAAACTATGATAAATGCTGAAGCGTATTTTTTTTCTGTTTCATATAAAGCAGGGCTAATAAATTTCCATATTTCCCACAATATAAAAGGAAACGAAAATATAAAACCAACGGTTATAGAAGTCCATAAATGTATTGAAAACTGGCCACCCATTTCTCTATTTTGAATCGGGAGATTAATTTCTGTAATACATAAACTTTTATCTAATCCAAAATCTTGTGATAAATCACAAAAGAAACGATAAGTAATAAAATCGGGACTTTTAGGTCCAAAAATGATTTCATCAAATATGAAATTACTAAAGAAAAAAGCAACAACAGCACAAACTAATATGGCAAGAGTACTTCTTATTAATAACCACCTTAGTTCTTCAAGATGGTCTAAAAATGACATTTCACTAATGTTTTTCTTACCCATTATACAATTCCTTCTTTTAAAATATCATGTAAATGTAATATACCTTTATAAATACCATCATCTGAGACAACTAATTGTGTAATAGCATTGTTTTCTAAAATATTTAAAGCCTCAGAGACTAAAATATTTGAATTGATATGTTTAGGATTTTTAGTCATAATGTCTTTAGCTACCAAATGAGTAAATGTATCATTGTTGTTTAACATTCTTCTAATATCACCATCAGTAATAATTCCAATTATAGCTTTATTTTCTAAAACAGCAGTTACTCCAAGACGTTTTTCAGAAATTTCCATAATTACTTTCTTGATACTTGCTTCTGGTGCAACTTGCGGAGTATGAGTAGTATCGAGCATATCCTTAACTTTAAGTAAAAGTTTTTTGCCTAAAGCGCCACCAGGATGATAAATTGCAAAATCTTCACTTTTAAAATGGCGTAATTCCATTAAGGCAACAGCTAATGCATCACCAAGTACTAATTGAGCCGTTGTACTATTTGTAGGAGCTAAATTATTAGGACAAGCTTCGTTTTCCACAAAAGCATGTAATATATAATGCGATTCTTTTCCTAAAAATGAATTAGTATCTGCGGTCATTCCTATTAAAGTATTTCCAAAGCGTTTTAAAAGTGGAACTAAAACTTTTATTTCTGGACTATTGCCACTTTTTGAAATGCAAATAATAACATCTTCGGGTAATACCATACCTAAATCGCCATGAACAGCTTCCGCAGCATGAAGAAACACAGAAGGAGTTCCTGTTGAATTTAGTGTTGCAACAATTTTTTGAGCTATAATAGCACTCTTACCAATGCCAGTTACAACCAATCTTCCTTTTGAATTAAAAATAATTTTTGTGGCTTCAGCAAAATCATCAGTTAAATAGTTTACAAGTTCAGATATGCTTTTGCTTTCTGCTAAAATAGTATTCTTTGCCGAGTTTAAAATAGTCGATGTTGTGTCCAAAGTAGAAAATATATTAATGTTTTGTATTTCTAAAGAAAATTGTATCTTTATAATTGCAAATTTAGGTAAAATCATATTAATAAAGAATGAAACCAAACGAAATTGATTTACACAAAGAATTAAAGAAATATTTCGGGTTTAACCAATTCAAAGGACTTCAAGAACAAGTCGTTAACAGTATCATTTACGGAAATAATACATTTGTAATTATGCCTACGGGCGGTGGAAAATCATTATGTTATCAGCTTCCTGCTCTAGTTTTAGAAGGGACAGCAATAGTAGTTTCTCCACTAATTGCACTTATGAAAAACCAAGTTGATGCTATTAGAGGACTAAGTTCAGAATCTGGAATTGCTCATGTGCTAAATTCTTCGCTAACTAAAACGGAGATAAACAAAGTTAAAAGTGATATTACTTCAGGATTAACCAAGTTATTATATGTAGCTCCTGAATCGCTAACAAAAGAAGAATATACTCAATTTTTAAAAGGAGTAAAACTATCTTTTGTTGCTATTGACGAAGCACATTGTATCTCTGAATGGGGGCATGATTTTAGACCTGAGTATAGAAACTTGAGGAATATTATTAAACAACTGGGTGACATTCCAATTATTGGCCTAACTGCAACTGCTACACCAAAAGTGCAAGAGGATATTCTAAAAAACTTAGATATGCCAAATGCAAACACATTCAAAGCCTCTTTTAATAGAGCCAACTTGTATTACGAAATTAAACCTAAAACGAAGAATATTGAGTCTGATATTATTCGTTTTATTAAACAACACAAAGGAAAATCGGGTGTTATTTATTGTTTAAGTCGAAAAAAAGTTGAAGAAATTGCACAATTATTACAAGTAAATGGTATTAGTGCTGTTCCTTATCACGCTGGTTTAGATGCTAAAACAAGAGCGAGACATCAAGACATGTTTTTGATGGAAGATGTAGATGTAGTAGTGGCAACAATAGCCTTTGGAATGGGAATAGATAAACCTGATGTACGTTTTGTAATACATCACGATATCCCTAAGTCGTTAGAAAGTTATTATCAAGAAACAGGAAGAGCCGGAAGAGATGGAGGAGAAGGACATTGTTTAGCTTATTACTCTTATAAAGACATTGAGAAGCTAGAAAAATTTATGTCTGGAAAACCCGTTGCCGAACAAGAAATAGGTTTTGCCTTATTACAAGAAGTAGTGGCTTATGCAGAAACTTCTATGTCAAGAAGAAAGTACTTATTACATTATTTCGGTGAAGAATTTGATTCAGAAACAGGAGAAGGTGCTGATATGGACGATAACGTTCGTAATCCTAAGAAAAAAGTAGAGGCACAAGAACAAGTAGAACTATTATTAAAAGTAATAAGGGATACAAAAGAACAGTTTAAAGCAAAGGAAATTATTTTAGCATTGAATGGTAAAGTTAATGCCATAATAAAAGCGCATAAAATAGATCTCCAACCATTATTTGGCAAAGGGAAAGCTTTTGATGATCGTTTTTGGATGGCGTTAATTAGACAAGTTTTAGTTTCAGGATACATTAAAAAGGATATTGAAACATACGGAATAATTAAGCTGACAGACAAAGGACATGGTTTTATTGAAAAGCCAGAAAGTTTTATGATGTCTGAAGATCATGAATATAGTGAAGCAGAAGACGAAAACATTGTTGCAGCAGCAAAATCATCTGCAACAACTGATGAAGCTTTAATGGCTATGCTAAAAGATCTTAGAAAAAAAGTAGCTAAGAAATTAGGTGTTCCTCCTTTTGTAGTTTTTCAAGATCCATCACTAGAAGATATGGCGTTGAAATATCCCATATCTATTGACGAATTAGGAAATATTCACGGTGTTGGTGAAGGAAAAGCGAAAAAATACGGAAAAGATTTTGTTGAATTAATCGCAAGATATGTTGAGGACAATGATATTATTCGTCCTGACGATTTAGTAGTAAAATCAACCGGAGCAAATTCAGGATTAAAGCTTTATATTATTCAAAATGTAGATAGAAAATTAGCTTTAGATGATATTGCAAAAGCAAAAGGTTTAGATATGGATGGTTTGTTGAAAGAAATGGAACAAATTGTTTATTCAGGAACTAAATTAAATATAAGCTATTGGCTTGATGATATCCTAGATGAAGATCAACAAGAAGAAATTCATGATTATTATATGGATTCAGAATCAGATAATATAAAAGATGCCTTAAAAGAATTTGATGGTGAATATGATATTGAAGAACTACGTTTAATGCGTATTAAATTTATATCTGAAGTTGCTAATTAAATAAGGAAAGATTACATATTAGAAAATTCCCCAATTAAATAATAATTGGGGAATTTTTTTATTTAGAATAATTTTTAAAAATATAGATCCAAATTAATCGCGATAGTTTTATGTTTGTAATAGATAAACAAAGAATTACAATCCCAATTATTGGAAAAATTCGCAAATCAAATGTTTTATCAAAAAAAGGAGCTGCAATAAAATAAGTAATTAAAGCTTCTGCACAACCTACAGCATAGTTTACAAACATTGCTCCAAAAAAGAAACCGGGCTCTTTTTCAAATTTTAAATTACAATTCGGACAATTTTCATTCATCTTAGGAAATCCAAAACCAAAATTGATAAGACCATTCTTAAAAACTTTCCCTTTATTACAATTTGGACATTTATTGCTAAAAAGGTTCATTATAAGATTTTTCATAGTATATAAATTTATGCAAAAGTAAATCAATATTCATTTTACTAAGTTTTGTATATTCGCTAAAAAGTGTACAAAAAAGACATTTGTTATATGAAACAATATCCTGTTTATGAAATAGAGAATTTTGAACAAAACATTTTTTACAATAATTTATATGTAAACTCTTTTACAGAGCATTTAAAAAAACATCACTTTATTGAAAAATTGCATCGTCACAATTTCTATCTTTTAGTTCTTTTTACTAATGGAACAGGAAAGCATACAATTGATTTTGATACGTTTGATATTACTAAAGGAAGCTTGTTTTTAATGCAACCAGGGCAAATTCATTCATGGAAGCTTTCTCCTGATATTGATGGATATATTGTTTTCTATTCGAAAGAAATTTTTAATCTTCATTTTAAAGAAAAAAGAATAGAACATTATCCTTTTTTTCAATCTTTCAAAAATAATCCTGAAATTCTTTTATCTGATTCTGAAATAGGACATTTACAACCTTATTTTGATTTAATGATTGATGAAAGTAAAAATAATAAGCAATATAAAAGAGATAAGTTGTTAAACCTTTTAGATGTTATTCATATTGAAATAACTAGAATATATTCTTCAGAAACAAATCAGGAAAAACCAATTTATAATTATAAATTAAAACAGTTTGATGAACTTTTAGAAAAGTATTTTAAAACTGAAAAATCACCTTCTTTTTATGCTGATAAAATGGCAATTACTCTAAAGCATCTTAATAGAATTGTAAAAGCAACAGTAAATAAAACAGTTACAGAGTTAATAACACAACGTGTAATCCTTGAAAGTAAGCGATTAATGGTAGAACGAAAACTTACAATTAATCAAATTGCAGATGAATTAGGGTTTTCAAGTCCAAATTATTTCACAAAACTATTTAAGAAACATGAAGGTATAAATCCAAAAGAGTTTATTAAGCAAATGTCAAATTAGGAAGTATAAACTTCACCACGATGAGGTTTTAAAGCATCTCTAACTTCAATCATATTTTGTTCTTCAACTACCATAAATGCAACAGCATGCATTTCATTAATAATATCAAAACCAGTGATATTTAAAGGAAGTTTTTCAATTTCAATGTACTCTTTTAAATGAATTTCATGATGCTCGGCTGTTTTAGCAGCAGCTTGACCTCTAAAATCCCAAATTAATTTTATTTTACGCATTTGTGTTAATTTTATTGAATCGTTTTTCAAAAAAACCGATATTCAAAGGTAGCTTTTTATTAAATTTGAGAAAAACTTTATCAAATGAAATACTCAATCTTCTTTGTTTTTATAGTTGGTCAATTATTTTCCCAAGAACTAACCTTAGAACAAGCTAATCATTTAGCAACATTACCTATAAAATGTTTACAACAAGAATATCCGAATAAATTGAATCAATTATTAATTAATGATTCAGAGTTACAGTCTCCAAAAGAGCTTCATCCTGCTTTTTATGGTTGTTTCGATTGGCATTCTTCTGTTCATGGCCATTGGAGTTTGGTCTATTTGATTAATAATTTTAAGAGTCTAGATAATAAAAAAGAAATAATTCAAAAACTAGAAGTGAATTTATCAGAAGAGAATATCGTAAAAGAAATGGAGTATTTTAATAAAGCTCATGAAAAGTCTTTCGAGCGTACTTATGGTTGGAATTGGTTATTAAAACTTCAATTAGAATTAGAACAAAGTGAAGAAAGTTTTGCAAAACCATTAGCCGAAAATTTAAAACCGTTAACTAATTTATTAATTGAGAGATATTCAGAATTTTTACCTAAATTATTATATCCAATTAGAGTAGGAACACATTCAAATACTGCTTTCGGATTAACAAATGCATGGGATTATGCTGTGTATTCAAATAATCTAAACTTTCAAAAAATAATTAAAGAGAATGCGTTAAGAATGTATTTGAAAGATGAAAATTGTCCGTTTACATGGGAACCAAGTGGAACTGATTTTTTATCGCCATGTATGGAAGAAATAGGTTTGATGCAACGCATTTTGACTGAAAAAGAATTTTTATCATGGTTAAATAAATTTGCACCAAGTTTGTTTAAAAAGAAATTTCAATGGGAAACGGCAAAAGTTTCAGATAGGACAGATGGTCATTTAGTACATCTTGATGGGTTAAACTTTAGTAGAGCCTGGAATTTATATACATTAAGTAATCAATATCCTAAAATATTCTCTCATTTAAGAAAAATAGCCGACGAACATTTGCAATTTTCACTACCTTCTGTTGTAGATGGAAATTATGAAGGGGAACATTGGTTGGCCTCTTTTGCATTGAGAGCTTTTGAGTCAAAATAATAAAATCAATTGATTACTTTTGCAAAAATAATAAATCAAAAAAAGAGATGCCTCGCGAATTTCAATTTCAAGTATCACCAGAAGTAGCAGCTAACGAAGTTTTGTTAGCCAATCATGTTGCTAAATTATTTCAGGTTTCTCCAAAAGAAATTCAAAAAGTAGTTATAGTTAAACGTTCTATTGATGCAAGGCAAAAAGCCATTAAAATAAATATTAAAGCAAATGTTTTTCTAGTTGGAGAACCTTTTGTTGAATCAAAAATTGAATTACCAGATTATCCTATTGTAACCAATGCTAAAGAAGTTTTAGTTGTAGGAGCTGGTCCAGCAGGTTTATTTGCTGCATTACAATTAATAGAATTAGGTTTAAAACCAATAGTATTAGAAAGAGGAAAAGATGTAAGAGGTAGACGTCGCGATTTAAAAGCAATAAATGTAGATCATATAGTTAATGAGGATTCGAATTATTGTTTTGGAGAAGGTGGCGCAGGAACTTATTCTGATGGGAAATTGTATACAAGATCAAAGAAAAGAGGTGATGTAGATAGAATATTACAATTATTAGTTGGTTTTGGAGCTTCGAATGAAATTTTAATTGAAGCACATCCACATATTGGAACTAACAAACTGCCACAAATTATACAAGATATTAGAGAAAAGATTATAGCTTGTGGAGGTCAAGTTTTATTTGATACAAAAGTAGTAGATATCCTAATTAAAAATCAGGAAGTTGATGGTGTTGTTTTACAAGATGGAAGTGTTATACATGCAAATAAGTTAATTTTAGCAACAGGACATTCTGCTCGCGATATTTTTGAATTATTAGATAAAAAGAAAATACATATAGAGGCAAAACTTTTTGCATTAGGTGTTCGTGCAGAACATCCACAGGAACTGATTGATAAAATTCAATATTCATGTGACTTTAGAGGTGAATTTTTACCGCCAGCACCATATTCTATTGTAAAACAAGTGTCTGGAAGAGGAATGTACTCTTTTTGTATGTGTCCTGGTGGAGTTATAGCTCCTTGTGCTACAAGTCCTGGAGAAGTGGTTACAAATGGGTGGTCTCCTTCAAAAAGAGATCAAGTAACAGCAAATTCTGGAATTGTTGTAGAGTTGAAATTAGAAGATTTTAAACCTTTTGCAAAATTTGGATCTTTAGCAGGAATGGAATTTCAAAAAGCAATAGAACAAAAGGCTTGGCAATTAGCGGGTTCAACTCAAAAAGTACCTGCGCAAAAAATGGTCGATTTTACTCAGAAAAAAGTATCATCAAATATTCCTAAAACATCTTATGTTCCAGGGACAACTGCTGTTGAGTTAGGAGAAGTATTTCCTAGTTTTTTAACTCAAACAATGCGTGAGGGTTTTGTACAATTTGGAAAATCTATGAATGGGTATTTTACAAATGATGCAATATTGCATGCTCCAGAAAGTAGAACGTCATCACCAGTTAGGATTCCTAGAGATTCTGTAACATTAGAACACCTTCAAATTAAAGGATTGTATCCTTGTGGAGAAGGAGCTGGTTATGCGGGTGGAATTATTTCTGCTGCAATTGATGGAGAAAAATGTGCTTTGAAAATAAAGGATACATTATAAAACAAAAAGGATAGCATTGCTATCCTTTTTGTTTTATAATGTATATATCTAAGTTAGATTTTTTTAACTCTTACAGCATTCATCCCTTTCATTCCTTTTTCAAGTTCATAAGTAACTTTGTTACCTTCTTTTACTTCATCAATTAAACCTTTAACGTGGAAGAAAAACTTATTATCAGAATCAATTTCTTTTATAAAACCAAAACCTTTTGAAGTGTCATAAAAATCAACAATACCTTTTCTTTCAGTATCTATTTCTTCTGATTCTTCTCTTTTTGGTATACCAATTTCGATGCTTTCAACATCAACAACTATTTTCTTAGAAGGATCTGGTGGAGTATCTGTTAAATGTCCATTTTCATCAACATAAACATATAAATCTTCACCAGCTAATTTTGGATTAGCTTTTCTTGCTTCTTTTTTTTGTTGTTTTTCTTGCTTCTTTTTTAAGCGAAGTTTTTCTTTTTCTTTTTTGTTAAACGTTTCTTGAGGTCTTGCCATTAACTGAATTTAATTTTAAGTGATTAATATAAAAAATTTAAAAAGGCTAGTTATTGCTCTGTTGAGATAGTACTTCGAGAAGTAATTAAGAGTAAATAAGGAAGGATTTATTAAATTTCTGTTTAGCAAAGATACAATAATAATTTTAGCTTATATAACTTATTTAAGAAATTGATTTTCAATATTTTGTTTGAAAGGAAAAAAAGATGTCATGAAAATGGAATAACCGATATTTATTTTAAAGAAACGGGATACAAAAAAGGAAAGACAATTAGAAGCCAAACTTTTTTTGTACTTTTGAGAGATTATAATAAGATTATGAAAGAAGAAAAAGTAATTTTAGTAGATATAAACGATGAACCTATTGGGTTAATGGAAAAAATTGAGGCTCATGAACATGCATTGTTACATAGAGCTTTTTCGGTTTTTGTTTTAAACGATAATAACGAAATAATGCTTCAACAAAGAGCAGCTCATAAATACCATTCTCCTTTGTTGTGGACTAATACTTGTTGTAGCCATCAACGTCCAAGTGAAACTAATATTCAGGCAGGAAAGAGGCGATTAATGGAAGAAATGGGTTTTGTTACTGACTTAAAAGAACTTTTTCATTTTATTTATAAAGCGCCTTTTGATAATGGTCTAACGGAGCATGAATTAGATCATGTAATGATTGGACATTATAATGAAGAACCTAACATAAACAAAGAAGAAGTAGAAAGCTGGAAATGGATGAAAATTGAAGATGTAAAAGAAGATATGCTTGTAAATCCAGATGTTTACACCGTTTGGTTTAAAATTATATTCGATGAGTTTTATCATTTTTTAGAAAATCATAAAGTTTAATTTTTAAAATATTAGTAATAAAAAATGCGAGTAACTGTTTCAAGGAAAGCACATTTTAATTCTGCTCATAGATTATATAGAAAAGATTGGTCTGAAGAGAAAAACAATGCCATTTTCGGTAAATGTAATAATCCAAATTTTCATGGGCATAATTATGAACTAATAGTAAGTGTTACAGGTGAAGTAGATCAAGAAACAGGATTTGTAATTGATGTTAAAATTTTATCTGATTTAATCAAAGAACATATAGAACATACTTTTGATCATAAAAATTTAAATTTAGATGTTATAGAATTTCAAGATTTAAATCCAACTGCTGAAAATATAGCCATTGTAATTTGGAATAAATTAAGACCTTTTATTGATGAAAATAAAGATTTGGAAATTGTTTTATATGAAACGCCAAGAAACTTTGTAACCTATAAAGGAAATTAAAATGGCATTAAAAATTGGAGATAAAATACCTTGTTTTTTTAATGAGGATAATAATGCAGTCTTTAATTGGGATAAGTATAAAGGAAAGCCATTAGTGATTTATTTCTACCCTAAAGATGATACACCAGGTTGTACTACTCAGGCATGTGGTTTTAGAGATGAATATGAAACGTTTAAAGAATTAGGAGCAGAAGTTATTGGAATAAGTGGAGATTCTAATGAATCTCATGAAAAATTTGCTCAAAAATATAAATTACCTTTTCTATTATTATCGGATAATAATAAAAAAATCAGAAAGCTTTTTGGAGTGCCTTCAAATCTCTTCGGATTAATTCCAGGTAGAGTTACTTATGTAATGGATAAAAATGGAATTATTCAGTTTATCTTTAATAGCATGTCAGCTAAAAATCATGTTCAAAAAGCAAAAGAGATTATTCAAAAAATGACAGAATAGTTGTAGAAAACCCAATTTTAAATAATTTTCGCAGTATGAGTACAAAATTATATCCTCTTACATTTAATCCTATTTTAAAAGAAAGAATATGGGGAGGAACAAAACTTCAAACATATTTAAATAAATTAATTAATTCGGATATAACAGGTGAAAGTTGGGAAATATCAACAGTTCCTAATGATGTGAGTGTGGTGAATAGTGGTTTTTTAGAAGGGAAAAATATAAATGATATTATAGCATTATACCCTGAAGACTTTTTAGGAAAATCTGTTTTAGATCGATTTGGAAATCAATTTCCTTTACTTTTTAAGTTTATTGATGCGCAACAAGATTTATCTATTCAATTGCATCCAAATGACGAATTGGCTAAAAAAAGACATAATTCTTTTGGAAAAACAGAAATGTGGTACGTGATGCAAGCTGATGATAATGCCCGTTTGGTTGTTGGTTTTAAAGAAAATTCAAATAAAGAAGAATATTTAGCTCATTTAGAAAATAAAACACTTGTTTCTATTTTAAACGAAATGCCTGTTAAAAAAGGGGATGTGTTTTTTTTAGAAACAGGAACTATCCATGCAATAGGAGCTGGAATTGTTATAGCAGAGATTCAACAAACGAGCGATATAACATATAGAATATACGATTGGGATAGAGTAGATGCAAATGGGAATGAAAGAGAATTGCATACCGAATTAGCTTTAGATGCTATAAATTATAATACAACTCAAGCTAAGGTCAATTATGAATTAAATAATAATCAATTAAATAACGTTGTAGATTGTGATTATTTTAAGACCAATATTCTTTCGTTAAAAGGGGAAGTTACATGGAATAAAAAAAGAGATGCCTTTACAGTTTTAATGTGTACAGAAGGCCATTTTACTCTTTCTTATGAAGAAGAAAACTATAATTTTAAAAACGGAGATACTGTTTTATTACCAGCAAGTATTCAAGGTGTTGATATGAGTGGAGAAGCTACTATTTTAGAAATTTCTATTTAATTCATTATCATTAGAATATATTGCTTAATTTTGCATCAAATTTTAAATAAATACAAAATGGCAAGCGTTAAAAACTTGAAAAAAGAAATCAACTACGTTTTAGGAGATTTAGTAAACATCGTTTATGTATGGGAAATGACTCATGGAGGAAAACCAACAGAAGCTACAGATGCTATTGTTGATGAAATCTATGATAATTATGATGCATTGGTAACAAGAATAAGCCAAAGAGATGTTGAAAATAAAAAATCTCATTTTTCTCAAATTCGTAAAGATTACGAAGCTACTGCTAATCAAATAGTTGAAAAAATCAACGGATTAAACTAGAAAAAATAGATAAAAAATTGCGATTTTTTTTTGCAAATATAAAAAACTGGATTATATTTGCACCGCAATAGAGTTGCCGGTGTAGCTCAGCTGGCTAGAGCAGCTGATTTGTAATCAGCAGGTCGTGGGTTCGAGTCCCTCCATCGGCTCTATTTTTAAGACCATCAGAAATGATGGTCTTTTTATTTATAGCCCTTTTTAAAATAAGAAACGTTGTTTTTATAAAGTAATATCAATTAGAATTTACTTTAGACTTTTTAAAGTGTCTTGTAGTTTTTATAAAGACGCCTTTTTAAAATTATAAAAAATAGAAGATCATATTTCTTGTAATATTAATGTATCATTTGTAGTACATATAGCTTACAGATATAGTTAAAACAACAAAGAGCAAATGTTTAATTTGCTCTTTGTTGTTTTGTTAAATAAAATAAATCTATTTTTCGTTTTGTTTTCTGTCTTTAATATGTTTTGTTAAGAGTTTTCCATATTTTGAATTGGTAATTTTAGGAGTTAAATGTTTTGCAATGGTATCTAAATAAGCAATATTTATATCTCCTATTTCTGTTAAAGCTAAATATGGAGCAATTTCAAAATCACCATGAGTAGCAGCAAAATTTGCAGTATATCGATATTTTCTAGTTAAAATTTTTTGGTATGCATCGTTAATACTATCGGCTGTTTTTTCACTTAAATTAAACCCTTCTTTGATTTTCTTTTCTACCAATTTTAAACTTTGCTCATTAAATTTTGTTCTGTAACTATTGAATTCTGTTAATAATTCATGATTTTTAGAACCTGTGACTTTTGCTGAAGCATAAAATTCTTTAAGGTTAGCATCAATATTCATTTCACCAGGTTCAGCAAAAAAAGGAAGACTATTGTCTATAGAGTTTGTTTGCCCTCTATCTAAAAATAAATATAAAACTTCAGGACTTTTTAATTTAACTGTACTTTCAAAGTTTGAATTACCTTTAATAATGATACTGTCTAATGTAACGAAAGTAGTGTCTTCTATTTTTTTAAGGTATAATTTTCCTTGACTTAATCCTTTAATGTTTCCTGTTAAATGTAGGCTTCCTTTTGGAGTTTCTTTTTTCTCACATGCTACTAAAGCAAACAATCCTACTCCTAAAAGTAATAATTTTTTCATTTTCTATTTTGTTAATTAGTTTATTATGGTGATACTTTTTCCATTAAAAAAGTACACATTATGGCTCCGTATGTTCCTGCTATATATCCGAAAATTGCCAAAAGAACTCCTACACTAGCTAATGATGGATGAAACGCTGAGGCTACAACAGGTGCAGATGCAGCTCCACCTACATTTGCTTGACTTCCAACTGCAATGAAGAAGTAAGGTGCTTTTATTAATTTTGCAACAGCAAATATGATGATAAAATGGATTATCATCCAAATTATTCCTACTAGAATTAATCCTGGATTATCTAATACTGATCTTAGATCCATTTTCATTCCTATAGATGCAACAAGTATATAAATAAAAATACTACCTATTTTACTAGCTCCAGCTCCTTCATACGTTTTTAGTTTAGTATTGGATAAGATAATTCCTAAAGCTGTTGCAATGGTAATCATCCAGAAGAAAGTTCCTCCAAATGTTGATGCAAAACTTTTAGGATCATTTACTGATTCAAAAGTGTTTTTAAAGAAGTCAGCAGCTACTTGTGAACCCCAATGTGATAACCCTACAGAAGTAAAGGCAATTGCTAAAATAACCATGTAATCAGATAATGTAGGATTTCTTTTTACACTTTCTTGATAATTTGAAACTTTATCTTGAAGTTCTTGTATAGAAGAATTATCTGCTTTTAACCACTTATTAATGGTTTCTTTTTTACCAATTCCATATAGAAGTGCAGCCATACCAATATTAGCAACTACAATATCAACTAATACCATAGCTCCATATTTTTCTTGATTGTATTTAAAAATTTCTAGCATAGCTGCCTGATTTGCTCCACCCCCGATCCAACTTCCTGCAATTGTAGATAAGCCTCTCCAAACAGCGTCAAAATCATTTCCTCCAACTGTTTCTGGAGAAAAAATGGAAACAATTAGAATAGCAATTGGTCCACCTAATATAATTCCGATGGTTCCTGCTATAAACACAATTAGTGCTTTTGGACCTAAATTTAATAATGCTTTTAAATCAATACTTAATGTCATTAAAACTAAAGCAGCAGGTAAAAGATATCGACTTGATACAAAATAAACTTGTGATTTTTTTTCTATAACTTCTCCTGTTTTGTTTAACTCCGTCCATTCAGGAGATATAATATGTAGAGAACTGAATATAGCAGGTAATAGATAGCACATTAAAAGTGCTGGAATTACAGTGTAGAAATTTTTCCAAAAACCAGTTTCTTTTGATGAAGTATAAAAAACAATACCTATAAGTAGCATTAATAAGCCAAAAACAATAGTGTCATCTGTAAAAAAGGGTGGATTGTGCATAGTTTATTATTTATCTGCAAAATAATAAAAAAAAACCTCAAAATACATAGTACTTTGAGGTTTATATTTTTAAGGGTATACTTTATATTATCCTTTTAACCAAGCTTCTTTAACTGCTTTTTTACTGTTATCAGTAGATTGGTATCCGTCACGTTTTTCTTTTGGCATTTTTATAGTGCCTTTTATTTCTTGTTCTTTTCCATCTCTTTTTATTTTTACCGTTATTGGTTCGTCATCTTTCCAGTTCATACTACCAACAACTAAGTCATAAATATTATCAAGATTGTAATTAACTCCGTTTACAGCTAAAATTCTATCATTTCCTTTTAGACCTAGTGAGTTCATGAAATCATTTAGTTCTATACTAGGAATAATAATAATTTCTTTAGTAGATTGATCTATTGTTATATATGGCATTTGACCTTTTAAGAATGGATTTCCAGCTACTTCAATTGTTGTTTCAGTAACACCCATTTTGTTAAAGAATTCGTTGTAAGGAATAGGAGTTTCACCAGCTACATATTTAGTAAGGAATTCTCCAACCGCTGGATATGTTAATGCTGTTATTTTTCCAAATAATTCTTCATCTTTGAAAGGTTTTTTACTACCATATTCATGTGATAAATCTTGCATTAAGTTTAAAATTCCTTTTTGTCCATTACTATTTTCTCTAATAAGGATATCCATACACATAGCAATTAATGCTCCTTTTTGATACACATTAATGTATTGATCTTTATATGGTGCTTTTAAAACGTTTTTACTCATTTTAGTAAAACTCATTTTATCATCCATACGTTTCGCTTGGTCTATTTTTTGAGACATTCTTTCGTAGAATTCATTCTCGGTTATTAGGCCTTGGTTAACTTGGAATAAGTTTGCAAAATACTCTGTTACACCTTCATACATCCATAAATGCTCTGACATTTTAGGATTAATAAAATCAAAATAATGAATTTCATTAGAGTGAACACTTAAAGGTGTTACAATATGAAAAAATTCATGAGAAACCACGTCTTTTAATTGTTCTTGTAATGCTTCTAATTCCATCATTTCAGGCATTACTACAGTTGTTGATGTGGTGTGTTCTAAAGCTCCAAAACCTTTAGCATCATTTGATTGTACATCAGAAAGATATAAAAGTATTGCGTATTTCTTTGTAGAGTTTATAGGGCCAAGAAAACGTTTTTGAGCTTTCATCATGGTTTCCATATTTGGAGTAATGTCAGCAGCAGTATATTTACCAGTTGGCGAATAAACACTAATAATAATTTCCATGTCATCTACCATAAAAGTAGTGATGTCTGGTTTAGAATACATTAAAGGCATATCTACCAAATCTGCATATCTTTTTGAGATAAAAATATCTTTTTCAGGACTGTCATCTGTGTCAACCATAGCTGAAACACCTTGTAAGTTTGCAGGATGTGTAATTGTAAGTTTGTAAGGGATTGATTCTTTTCCTTCAAAATAACCTACAAAGCCATGAGTGTTTAGCATGAAATTCTCTCCTGCTTTAATATTTGTTCCTGCTGGAGAAAATACATCTTCACTTTCTCCAAAACCACCACCTTTCTCAGTATCATAAGTGTCATTAACTAAATATGTTATTTTGGAAAGCTTGTTTGCTTCGTCAATTTTATAGCTATTTTCAGTGATTTTTGTAATTCTTAAACCATTTCCACTTGCATCAAAAGCTCTTACATTTTCTATATATCTACCATAATCGTCTTCAGAATAAGTTCCTGGAACTGTTTTTGGGATATTAAAAGTTGTAGTTTCAGTTGTAAAAGTAGGTGTTGAAATGGTAACAGTTACTTTGTCATCTTGTACATTTACCAAATCAATTAGCACATCAACTTCTTCTTTTTTTGAAGTAGAAGGAGATGTCTTACAACTCCAAATAAAACTTGCTATTGCAAGTGATAAAATTATTTTTTTCATTTTAATCTTTTATTGATATTTTATATGTCTTGTTTAAGTTTTATTTGTTACATATTTTATATAAAAAAAACCTCACTAGTGAGGTTTTTGTAGATTTTAGTCAAATTTATTTTTGAAGTAATATTTACTGTCTAAATCATCATCTTCTAAAGGGTCGAATTTTAATGGTTTAGGTTTAGGTTTACTTGCAATTGCTTTTTTCTTCCAAATTTCAAAATTATCTTTCGATAATTTTGTTTTCATCAATTCGGTAACATCTTTTTCTGAAATTCCAAATTCTTCTTTTAGCACTTCAAAAGGTTTTTTTTCTTCTTGCGCCATACTGACAATTCTTTCTATGGTTTGATTGTCAAATTCTGAAATCTTGCTTTTTTTCATTAGATGAAAAATTAATCTTATAATTTTGTTAATGTTATACACTTCAATATTACTAAAAAAAAATTAGAAATTAAAAAATCTGTCTTTTTTTTGTGATATTTTATTTTTAATGAGTATTTGGTCTTTTTTTTGAGATATAGTTAAAAAATGGTCCTAAAAGTTAAATTTATTCTATTGTTTTTGGAGGAAGTTGTTTTGGGTAATTGATGTTTATAAAAGATTTGACTACCTTCTTTCATTAATAATAAGCTACCATGATTTAAATTGAGGTTTATTTTTATATCTTTTTTCTCAATATGTTTTAGTTGAAAGATTCTATTTTCTCCTAAACTAATAGAAGCAATTATTGGGTTTTTACCTAATTCTTTTTCGTTGTCGGAATGCCAACCATTACTATCTTTTTCGTTTCTATATAAATTTAACAGAACAGTTGTAAAGTTTGTATTTGTTGCGTTCTCAATTTTATCCTTTATGTATATTAATGTAGAGTTCCAAGTATGAGGATGCATTATAATATTGGAATATGAATATGGTTTTCCTTCATTTCCATATAGAGCAGTTAATCTTGGCTGTAAATGTGTTTTTCCAAAAACGGTTATATTGTCTTGTTTCCAAGGAGTATTTTGAAGTAGCTTTTGAAATAACATATCGGCTTCTTCTTTTGAAAAAAAAGTTGGGTAGTATTCAAAAGTTGCATCAGGTAAATCTAATTTGATTTTTTCATCTGGAAATAAATCTAGCATACGGAGATAATATTTGAAGAGTAATCTAACTAAATTACTCTTCAAATTTAGAATGTTTTTTTATTTATTTTTTTGTAAAAGATTTTTGTAAATAGCGGCTCCAACAATTGCTCCTAGTATGGGTGCAACCCAAAATAACCAAACCTGACTAAGTGGTGTTCCTCCAACAAAAAGAGCTTGCGATAATGAGCGAGCAGGGTTTACAGATGTATTAGTAATAGGAATACTAATTAAGTGAATTAGTGTTAACGCAAGACCAATTGCAAGGCCTGCAAATTTTCCATTTGCTAACTTATCCGTTGCTCCCAAAATTACTAATAAGAAGAATAATGTTAATACAAATTCTGCAATAAAAGCAGAGAACATTGAATAACCTTGAGGTGAGAATGAGTCAAATCCATTTGAAGCGAACGCACCTGCCTGATTAGAATCTATAGCAAAATTTTCATTCCCGGATAGTATTAAATATAAGGTTCCGGCTGCTAGGATTGCGCCTATACATTGAGAAACAATATAGGGTAATAATTCTTTGCCAGAAAATCGTCCGCCAACCCAAAGTCCTATTGATACTGCAGGATTGAAATGACCTCCTGAAATGTGTCCAACAGCATATGCCATAGTTAAAACAGTTAAACCAAAGGCGAGTGCAACACCCGCGAAACCAATCCCTAAATCAGGAATTCCGGCAGCAAATAATGCACTACCACAACCTCCAAAAACCAACCAATAAGTTCCAAAAAATTCTGCTAAAAGTTTTTTCATAATTATATAGTATTTGTTAATAATTCTAATTTATGTAATAATAGGACCAGTAAATTAGCAGTATTTGGAGAGGCAATCTTGCTAAACGCAACCATTTTGGTAGACCTAAAGCAGCTTTTTCATTATGAAACATATATAGATTTGCTGGAAAAACAGCAAGTAATAGTAGAATAATTCCTATGGCAGAATATTTTGAAATTAAAGGAATACAAATACCAATTCCTAAAACAATTTCTGCTAAACCACTTATTTGGTTTAATAATTTTGGATTTGTGAAGTATGGAGGGATTATTTTAATATATAATTTAGGCTGTCTAAAGTGGTTTAAACCAGCTAAAATATATAATAATCCCATTAAATATTGATGCCAAGGTAAATCCATTATATTATGATTTATAACGAATTTAATCAAAATAAATAAAAAGAACTATTTTTTGTTAAAATTTATGTTCATGATTACTATTGCAAGAATAATTAGTAGTATTCCAATCCATTGAGAGAAAATAACTGTTTCATTCAATAAAAAGTAAGCCATTAATACTGAAACAGGTAATTCTAAAGAGGAAACAATACTCCCTAATCCTAGTCCCGTTTTTGGAAAACCAGCGGTCATTAATATTGGAGGAATTATAGTACCAAATAAGGCTAAGAAAATACCATATTTTCCAAAAATCGCAAAATTAAATGGTTCTGTTTGAGTGTAGATGCTAAAGAAAAACACAATAATACCACCACCTAGTAGCATAAAGAGACTACGTTGAGCTGATGAAATTCCTAAAGCAACTTTATTTGCTGTAAACATTGTAGTTGTAAATGACATAGCAGCTAGCATACCCCAAAAAATACCAATCCAGTTTAGTTCTACTTCACTGAAAAGTAAGTTAGTAGCTAATAATGTTCCAATTAAAACAATTATTACAGCTATCGTTTTTTGTTTTGAAGGTGCTTTTTTGTCTAAAAACCATTCTATTAAAACTCCCATCCATACAGTTTGCATTAATAATACAATTGCTATAGATACATCAATATATTTTACTGATAAATAATAAAAAACACTAGTCATTCCTAAGGAAGTTCCTGCTAGCATTAAGTTAAATATGTTTTTTTTACTTGCTTTTACGACTGTTCCTTTATTTTTTATTTTTTGATATAAATTTATAAGTAACATACCTGTTATACCATATATAAATTGTGAAGTAGTTACTTCTGCTGTTGTGAATTTTTCAACATCTAAATAGGCAAGTTTTACAAAAGTAGCAAGCATTCCATAACTAGTTGCTCCTAAACCTACTAAAAATACTCCTTTAATTATTTCATTCTTTGACATGTACTTCATTTTTAAGGGGCGCAAAGATAAGCGAAAATGAATTGTTTTTTTGTGGTTTATTTTAAAATCATTCTTTATTTAAAGTTTATTTAACACAAATAGATTAAATTTTGTTTTAATATTATGGCTTATAAATTTAGAGTTTTCAGATGAGAAATATTATTTGCCTATTGTTTATTGGTTTTTTATGTTGTAATAATAAAGATGTAGAAAGAGAAGTTTTTAGAGATTATACAAAGTATCATCAAGAAGCTCTTGCTTATTCTATAAAAAATAAATTTAATCAAGATTATTATTATTTAGTGGATTTAAGTGTTCATTCAGGGAAAAATCGCTTTTTTATTTATGACTTTAAAACTAATAAAATCGTAGACAAAAATATAGTTACTCATGGAAGTTGTGATCAATTTCAAGAAAATCCTGATAAATGGGAAAAAGTTGTATTTAGTGATAAAGAAAATAGCCATTGTTCATCAAAAGGAAAATATAAGATAGGAAAGAGAGATTATAGTAGTTGGGGAATTAATGTTAAGTATTGGCTACATGGTTTAGAACCATCAAACAAAAGTGCAGAAAAAAGAGTAGTAGTTTTACACTCTTGGGATGCGGTTAAAAATGAAGAAATATATCCTAAATATAGTCCTTTAAGTTGGGGTTGTCCAGCAGTATCTAATGAATTTATGAAAAAATTAGATGTCCAATTACAAAAAAGTAATGAACCTGTTTTACTTTGGATTATTGAATAATTAGTTTTGGAGATATGTGATATAAAGTTTGTAATATTTGATTTATTATTGCTTTTATTTGTAAGATAAATGAAAATAATGCATGAAAAATATATTTTTATTATTTTTCTCTTATATTTATGCTCCCAAATTCACTTGAATGTTAAACCTGATAAAAGGAAGCAAAAAAGAAAGTAAAATACTTTTATTGCTTGAGAAAGCACATACTCTTCGGATAAATAATCTTTCGCAAAGTATCATATTAGCACAGGATGCATTAGATAATAGTATTCTTGTAAATAATAAATCTTTGCAAGCAAAAAGTTATAGCCAGTTAGCATTATATAATATGGTTATAGGCGAAATGGAAAAAGCTACTTTTTTTTCTAATGAAGCCATAAGAATTTTTACCGATTTAAATGATAAAAAAGGGATAGCAGATGCTAAATATAGTTTGGCAGGTGTTTATTATAAAACAAATTTATATCACTTAGGCTTCATTACTTTTATAGATGCTTTGAAAATTTATAAAAGAAATGATGATTACTATAATCAATCTAGGACAGAAAAATCATTAGGTACTATTTACGATTATATTGGTGATTACATTAGTGCATTACGATTGTATAATAGTGCAGTAAAAAATGCCAAAAAAGTATGCGATTTTAATTTAGAATCTAACGCGTATAATGCCATTTCTGGAATTCTAGTAAAAAAGGGGAAATTAAAATTTGCTATGGCATTTATTAATAAATCTATCCAATTGAAAGAGAAAACTAATGATGTAAGAGGAATGGCATATGCTTTATATGGAAAAGGAAAAGTTTATTTTTGGTTAAATGAGTATGAGAATGCAGAGTCTTTTTATTTTAAAGCGCTAAGTATTCATAATGAGATGGGAGAAAAAACAGGATTAGCCATGACTTATACTAAGTTAGGAGAACTATATTACAAAATGGGAAAGTTGGCATTAGCATTGGAAAATGCTTTTGTAGGTTTGAAAATTGCCAATGAACTTAATTTAGTAATGTGTAGTATAAAACTAAACAAGCTCGTCTCTCTAATTTATAAATCAAAAAAAGAATATTCTTTGTCTTTAGAATTTTTAGAGCGTTATCAAAAAGAGAAAGACTTGGTGATGAATGCTCAAACATTTAAAGTTATTGAGAATTATGGAATGATGTCTAGAATTGAAGTTTTAAAAAATGAAGTAAAACTTCAAAAAGAAAAAGAAGAAATATTAGAGCAAAAGAATAATATTGAAATTCAAGAAGTTAAAATGCGTCAAGAATTTCTATCTATTATGAGTCATGAAATAAGAACACCTTTAAATGCTATAACATCTATAATTACATTATTGAAAGATGAAATGAGTGAAGAAGGTGAAGTGTTACTCCAAAGTTTACAATTTGCTTCATCAAATTTAATTAAAATTGTAAATGATGTATTAGACTTTACAAAATTAGACTCACAAAGATCAAAACTAGAAAAAACACCTGTTAACCTATTTGATTTAGCACAAAAAGTAGTAGGCGTTTATGAAAAACAAGCTCAAGATAAAGGCTTGCAATTAATACTCCATTTCGATATTAAAGAAAGGGGATTATATTATTTAGACGAAACAAAAATTGTTCAAATATTAAATAATTTAATTAGTAATGCAATTAAGTTTACAAATGAAGGTGTAATCGAACTTTCAATAAAACTACTTAAGATTAAGAAAAAACATGATAAAATAATTTTTGAAGTTAAAGACACAGGAGAAGGAATTTCTAAAAATAATTTGAAAGATATTTTTGAAAGTTTTTCCCAAGTTAAATCTGTTTTAAATAGAAATAATAGTGGGACAGGCTTAGGGCTTGCAATTGTAAAGAAAATAATAGAACTTCATGGAAGTAAGATAAAAGTAAAGAGTACTTTGGGTAAAGGCTCAACTTTTTATTTTAAATTAAGAGCAGATACAGTTGCGTTTGCAAATGAAGTTTCCGAAATGAGTCCTAAAAATTTGATAGATTTAAAAGGGAAAAAAGTGTTAATTGTAGAGGATACATTAATTAATGCAGCTCTATTAATTAAAATTCTTTCAAAATGGGAAATGGAATCAGATCATGTTGAAAATGGTTTGAAAGCACTAAAGAAAGTCAAGAAGAAAAAATTCGATTTTATCTTAATGGATATTCATTTACCAGAAATGAATGGCTTTGAAGTAACAAGATTAATTAAAACAACAATTAATTTAAATAATAATACTCCTATTTTAGCTCTCACAGCCGATACAATGTTAACCGCTCAAAATTATGAAGTCAATTATTTTAATGGTTTTTTATGGAAACCATTTGAAATTGATAGATTAAGAGAAACATTAGGAAATATTTCGTTATAATTTTACTTTACATTTAAATCACTTAAATGCAAACGAAGCGCCCTTACTGAAATACTTATTTCCCAAAAAGACAAACCAAGAGAAACTAATAAGCAAAAAAGTGATAATCCAAAAAGATAAATGCCAGTTAATGAATGACCTAAAAAAAGAAGAAGCATTGCAAAAACAGATAGAAACAAGCATAATACACCAGACAATTGCATATAACGAATTAAAGTTAATCGAAGATTTAGGTTTTTAATTTCAAGCAATGTTGTTTTGTTTTCTTCCTCATCGTATGTTTTCTTTAAACTTCTAATAATTTGTGCAATTGTTAAAAAACGATTTGTATAAGCTAATAAAATTAAAGAAGTAGCAGAAAAAAGAAGAGCAGGAGTTTCAATAGATAAATTCATCTTATAGTTTTTGAATGGTACAAAGTTATAAACTTTTAAGCCTTATTTAATCTTTTTTAATTCATATAACCAGTTTGTTTCATTATTCGGTTCTTCAACTTTTATTGCGCCTAACTTTAAAACAGCTTTTTGAGACCTAAAATTTGTTGCACCTACATGAAAATAAATACTATTTACAAATTGAAAAGCATAATCAATCATCAATTTTTTTAGATTACTATTATAATTTGTTCCCCAATAATCCCTTGAAATAAAAGTAAACCCAATAGAGATGTTATTATATTTTGAATCTAAATCGTAATAACGAGATGAACCAATTATTCTTTCTGTAGCAGTATCAATTACAGCAAAAGCACTATTAGATGCCAATGCTTTTTCAAAAAAAACTTTAAAGACATCTTCTTTGTATCGATCATTATTCGGGTGTTGTTCCCAAATAAGTTTGTCTGAAGCTATACTAAAAAGAGCATTAAAATCGCTCTCTTTTAAAGGCCTGATTGTAATTAATTCGTTAGAAAGAACTGGTTGTAAATTCATTTATAATTGAATATTATATTTGTAGATTCTACTATTTCCATTTTCTGTTTTGGTAATCTCTTCTTCAAATTCTTCAATTGTATTAAATAGCACATTAGATGATTTAATGTTTTTCTTACTAGTAAAATAGAGCATTTTGTTTTGAGAATCATAAAACGGACAATAATCTAATGCTGGAGAATTAATTTCATTACCTAGATTTTTTGCTTTTTCCCAATTTCCTGATTCATTTCTATAACTAATATATAAATCACCACTACCAAAACCATCATCTCTTTTATAACAAGAATAGATTAAGAAATCTTCATTAGGAGAAATAAAAGCATTAAATTCATATCCATCACTATTTACGTTAGTGCCTAAGTTTTCTGGTTCAGAATAAGTATTATCTTGCCATTTACTAACAAAAATATCTTCTTTTCCAATAGTTTTTGAGTTTTCAACAGTAAAATATACGTTTTTATTTATCGATACAGAAGGATAAAATTCGTCTTTTTCAGAATTAATAGGAGCTCCAATGTTAATAGCTTTTGACCAATTATCTTTTATGCTTTTTCGTTCAACATACCAAATATCATAATCCTTACTTTTCGAAATAGAGTCATGTAAAGGCCTGTTTGACGAAAAATATAAACGCAAGCCATCGCCAGACAAAAAAGGTTCAATATCTCTATGAGCACTAGAAAATGAAACTAATTTTGGTTTGCTCCATTTTTTATTCTTCTTCGTTACAAATGCAATTTTCGAAACTTGTTCATCATTACTTTGAATAGTAAAATAAACCTCATTGTGATTTTTAGAAATAGAAATATCTCTTACATTTTGATATTTTGATAAAAAATCAAAAGCATTAGTAGGTTTTACTTCATTTTGAGAAGAAACAAATAAACTATTTAGCGTTATAATACTGATGAATAATAATTGTTTATACATTATTTGTATTTTAGTTTTTATATGGAAATTCTAATAAAAATGCAGCGTATAAGCTATTATGTAATATAGTTGCATGATTTTCTTTTGGAAAAAACTGAAAGTCAATGCTGATGCTTTTTGGAAATTTCTTTAATTCTTCAGCTAATGCTTTAGCATCTTTAATCATTATTTTATGTTCTTCACCAACAGCCACATAAACATAAACTTTTTCTTTTATGTTTTTCAAATATGTAGACGCTTCTTTTAATAAGGATTGATCATCCCACCATAAACTCGGACTTGTGATGATGTAGTTCGTAAATAATTCTGGTTTTTTAAACAAAATTTCAGTAGCTAATAGTCCTCCAAGGGATTGACCAATAAGATATTTTTTAGTTGAAACCTTATAGTTCGTATCAATATAGGGTTGCACTTCTTTCTCAATAAAAGCGATAAATTTTTCTGAACCACCAGTTGTAGGAAAATCTTTTTTTAAGTCTTTAATTTCTGTAGGAAATGTAAAATCATGTTTTCTATCAATATTTGAAATACCTACAACAATTGTTTTGGGCATGTGCATTTGTAAATTGAAAAACTGAACTAACCCACAAACATGAATAAAATCTTCGTGAGAAGAACCATCTAAAAGATAAATAACAGGATATGGTATTGAATCATTTTTTTCATATCCTTCGGGTAAAAAAACATTTAATATTCTGTCTTGAGAAAGTATTTTTGAATTAAGAGAAATGCGTTCTCCTATTGAAAAGGATTCTTTTGTTTGACTAAATAATGATATTGTAAATAGAAAAAGTGATGTAATAAAAATTGTCTTTCTTTTCATTTTAAACTTCATAATGTTCATTTCAAATATAATAAATTATTTGAGTAGGAAATGTAACGATTTGTAAGAATTTCATACTAATTATGAAAAGATTAACAATTGTGAGAAACGTAATTTTATTATTTGTTCTTTTACTTCATGGTGTAACTATCATGTTCGCTCAACAAAAAGAAGAGATAAAAGAAAAAGAGGTTGATTTAAAAGAAGTCATCCTCGTAAAAAAGAAAAAAGCCATTGAGCAAAAACCAGACAGAACAATTTTTGATTTCGAATCGCAAGCTCATTTAAACTCGGGTTCTGTGTTAGAAGGATTAAAAAAGTTACCAGGATTAATCGTTTCAGATGTAGCAGGAATGATGTATCAAGGAAAACAATTAGACGTTTTTTTAGATGGGAGACCTTTAAATATTTCTTCTAACGATTTAAATGCTTTTTTAGAAGGAATGCCTGCAAATAGTATTGAAAAAGTAGAAGTAATAACTCAACCTGGAGCCGAATTTCCTGCAACTTCTGGAGGCGCAATTATAAATATTGTTACAAGTAGAAAAGCTAAAAGTTATTTGAGTGCAACTTATTCTTCTGGAGCTAATTTTACAAATTATAACAAGTTTAGAACCCGATTTAACAATAGTTTACTGTTGAGTTCAAAAAACAAATACTTTGGATGGCAATTAAACGTAGGACAAAATTATAGAGAAAGTGCACTTTGGTCTACTATTACGAATAGAACAAATAATGAAAATATTATATTGTCTGATACAGAAGCAGATAGAATAGGAAGAAGTACTTTTGCTAAATCGGCAATGACTATCGATTTTAAAATGGACAGATTATTACTTAACTACGATGTAAATTATAATAATAATGATTCTTATGTATTAGGCTCTGGTTTAGGTTTTCAAACAAATGATTTTAGTAAGAATAAAAATATTCGTCAAGATGCAGTAGCTACTTATCAAAAAAGATTTGATGCCATTGATAAAAAACTAGATTTTAAATTTAATTTTATAAGAAATGAAAATGATTTTAATCTAGATTCAAGATTGATGAATACAAATGTGTTGGGAAATTCATCATTGCAAGATTATTTTAATTTTAAAGCTGATTATTCAGAAGAAATTAAATTATTAGATGAAGGGAAAATAAGCATTGGTACTTTGTATGATAATTTATTGTTTGAAACAAAGCAAGCAGGAATAACCAATTTAAATTATACAAGAAGAACAGCGGCCACCTATTTAGAACTACAATCATCCTATAAAAATTTCGACTTTATTCTTGGTGGAAGAGCAGAAGATTATGCAATAAAAGGGAAAACAGATACAAATGATTTGACACCTTTTAATCAATTTCGCTTCTTTCCAAATGCAAGCGTTCAGTATAACTTTGCACCGCAAATTTATTTTAATTTAAACTATAATAAAAAAATAAGATTACCCAGTACTTCTTCTTTAAATCCAAATAATACTAATTATCAAAACCCAAACATTAATTATTCAGGAAATCCACAATTACAACCTACAATTTTTGATAATTATGAAGTAAAAATTAGCGCATTCGATTACGCTTTTATTGGTTACAGCATTAGTAGAGCAAAAAATCAGGTAATAAATAGAGTTTTAGAAAATGGAAATGTAGTTTCAAATACTTCTATAAATGTTCCAGAATTAAAAATACATAATATAAATATAGGTTTACCAATCCCTTATATGTTGTTTACGAAAGGACTAAAAGAAACGATGAAGTTTGATTTTAATCCAGATAAAATTAATTTTTTATATGCGTATGCAGGGTATCAAATGCACCAAATACCAAATTTGAATACAAAAGGCTTTTGGATTATTAATTTGATGTCCCAAATAGTCTTACCAAAAGACGTAAAGTTTATTACAAATTACAATTATAGTACAACAGGAGGAAATTACTATTATTTTGTAGCAGAAGAATCTTTTAGTCATAGTTTAGATATTACATTTTCTAAGAAATTCTTAAATGATAAGTTGTCAGTTTCGTTGAATTTTGATGATATATTGAATACAAATAAACAAGGATTTGGTTCTTCAGGCACAGATTTATTACTCCAGAGTAAATCAGATACAAGAAGATTTGGATTTACACTGAATTATAAAATTCCAACTAAGAATAAACTAGCAAAAGAAGATCCAAATCTGTTGAATAAAAACAAGAAAGAAGATAGTGATACTATTCTAAATTAAGATAAAAAAAGAATCGTTTAGAATTTCTTCTAAACGACTCTTCTCATGTTTGTTTATTTGTGTGTTGTTTGTATTTACTATTTGTTAGTATTTAGCATTAATTGCTGCTTTATCACCTGTAGATAAATAAGAACGTTGTGAAGTCCAAGTTGAACCATCTTTCTTCGTCATTGCAGGAATACTAGTGTTGTATACTACCGAACTACTTGCTCTTGCCCCATATAACATAATGGAATTAAAATCAAACGTACCATTAGATGTACAACCTGAACATTTATCATATTGTGAACGCCAATTAGGTCTAATATTTGAATAATTTACAGTGATATAAGTGTCTCTATCAGGTCTTTTTTGCTCATGAATTAAACCAACAGCATGACCTATTTCGTGAATAACACTTCCTGTACTAAAAGAAGCAGGGTCTACACTAATGATTTGTTGTCCGCCTCTTCTTCCAATACTTGTACTATAAGCAGATCCACTGTTGTTTTGTTGTACTAAGATATAATCTCCAGAAGTTCCTGTAATTTCAACAAAAGTAAATCCTAATTCGTTTGTCCACGTGTTTTTCGCAGAAACCCATTTGCTTTTTAAACTTGAAGAAACACCACTAGCATATTTCCATCTTACAGTTCTGTTTGGCCATGTTCCACCACCATATACTCCTTTTTCAGTAGCTGTTTCATTTGGTAATAAAAAATCACTTCTTTCTAATACAACATCACCATCATAAAGATATTTATCATCTTCAATTTCTAGTAATTGAACCAGATTTCCTCTATAAACAGCATCAATCACATTCCCAGTGGATTTTGCATTATAGATTTCATCTGTAAAATCATTGTTATCATTTAATGAGTCATTATTAACTTCATTTTTTTCACACGCTGTGAAACCTAAAGCGAAAATTACAAGTAGTGCTAATTTTCTTAAATTCATTTTTTTCATAATAAATAGTTATTTGTTTGATGCTGTAAAAATATAATTTAAAAACAATACTCATTTACAGAAAAACCTCATTTTATGTTAAATTATCTAAAATAGTGTAATTAAATAATGTTTTATAGTATATTTTTTTATTTAATTTATTTTTTTAGATTATTTTTCTATTATGAATATATATGATTTTATAACGTTGTTTTATAAAAAAACCTGCAAATTTTCACTTGCAGGTTTTCTCTATTTTCTTTGTACTATCTTCTTATTTCAAGGTTTCGAAATTACGTTTTACAAATGATGTTAATTCTTCACCTTTTAATAAACCTTGTGAAAGCTTAGCAAGATCTAAAGCTTGTTTTATTAAACTTGCTTTTGCATCTTCGGCTTCAGTATTTAAAATTGAAGTAGCTAATTCAGAGTTTGTGTTTACAACTAAGTTGTACATTTCAGGTAAGTTACCCATTCCAAACATTCCACCACCACCAGATTGGCTCATTTCTTTCATTCGTCTCATGAATTCTGGTTGCGTAATCATAAATGGAGCTGATTTGCTATCCATTGCCTCTAATTGTACAGTGTATGTTTCTTTAGGAACAATCGTTTCTAAAACACCTTTAAGTTTTTCTTTTTCCTCATCAGAAAGTTTTGAAATTTGTGTTTCTTCTTTCGATATTAATTTGTCTATATGATCTGCATCTACACGAGCAAAAGTTAAATTCTCATTATCCGATTCTAATTTTTGAATTAAATGAGAAACAATAGGAGAGTCTAACAATAATACTTCATATCCTTTTTCTTTTGCAATATCAATGTAACTATGTTGTGCATCTTTGTTTGAAGCATAAAGGACAACTAATTTTCCATCTTTATCTGTTTGATTTGTAGCTAACGCTTCTTTTAATTCAGCTAAAGTGTAATATTTACCTTCCGTAGTTGGGTATAATACAAAATCTCCAGCTTTTTCATAAAACTTAGCTTCAGAAAGCATTCCATATTCTAATACAATCTTAATATCATTCCATTTTTTTTCAAAATCTTCACGACTTTCATTAAATAATGATTTTAATTTATCAGAAACCTTACGTGTAATGTAGTTAGAAATTTTCTTTACATTTCCATCAGCTTGTAAGTAAGAACGAGATACATTTAAAGGAATATCTGGAGAATCAATAACACCTTTTAACATGGTTAAAAATTCAGGAACAATACCTTCTACATTATCTGTTACAAAAACTTGATTTTGATAAAGTTGTATTTTGTCTTTTTGAATTTGTAAATCAGAAGCTAATTTTGGGAAATATAAAATACCTGTTAAGTTAAATGGGTAATCTACATTTAAATGAATATTAAATAAAGGCTCTTCAAATTGCATTGGATACAATTCACGATAGAAACTTTTGTAATCCTCTTCTTTTAAATCTGCTGGTTGCTTTGTCCAAGCTGGATTTGGATTATTAATAATATTGTCTACTTCTTTATATTCGGTTTTGTAGTCATCACCTGCATCTTCTGGCTTTGGTAGCGCTTCTTGTTTTGTTCCAAACTTAATTGGAATTGGCATAAACTTATTATACTTAGATAATAAACCATTTATTTTACTTTCTTCAAGGAAATCTAAAGAATCCTCAGCAATATGTAAAACAATTTCCGTACCTCTTTCTGTTTTATCATGAGGAACTAAAGTAAACTCAGGACTTCCATCACATGTCCAATGAGCAGATGGTTCATCTTTGAAAGATTTAGTAATAATTTCAACTTTTGAAGCTACCATAAAAGCAGAATAAAAGCCTAAACCAAAATGACCAATTACTCCAGAATCTTTTGCAGAATCTTTATATTTTTCTAAAAACTCTTCCGCTCCAGAAAAAGCAATTTGATTAATATATTTTTCTACTTCATCACTAGTCATTCCTAATCCTTGATCAATGATATGAAGTTTTTTACCTTCTTTATCAATCTTTATTTCAATTTTAGGATTACCATATTCTACTGATGCTTCACCTATGCTTGTTAAATGTTTTAGTTTTAAGGTAGCATCTGTTGCGTTTGAGATTAACTCACGAAGGAAAATTTCGTGATCGCTGTATAAAAACTTTTTAATTAAAGGAAAGATGTTTTCTACTGATACATTAATTTTTCCACTTGACATATTTTAAAACTATTTTTTTGGTTATACATTTTTTTACTTAATGTCAAAACAAGTACCAATGTTTCAAAACTGACAAATTGACGTTTTTTATTCACCTTTAAATTATATAAAAGATTCACAATATTATGAAATAAAGTAATTGCAAAATCCAGTAACTTTGTAAAATAAAATTAAAACGATATGAAAAAAAGTATAATCTTATTATTTCTAAGCTTCGTAATTTTTGGTTGTAAATCAAAATCAGTTCCAGTCACGGGAACAAAACTAGACATGAAAAAAGAAGTAGCATTAAAAGGAAATTGGGTAATAACATCTGTTACATATCCAAGCTCAGAATATATTAAAGTAACTTCGTTTAATATTGAAGATTCTCAGTGTTTTGTTGGAAGCGAATGGAATTTTATTTCTAATAATAATAAAGGAGAAATGAAATTGACAAAAAATGGATGTAGTGGATATAGTAGTCCAATTACATGGTATATAAATAAAGAAGGAAAACTTGTCATGAAATTTTTAGAAGGCGCAAAAGCTAAAAATGTGAACCAAGGATATGTGTTAACAGTAAACAATATAACAGAAACATCTTTCGAATTGGTAGATTATGTTAATGTTGGAGGAAATAGCACAAAAGTAGTGTATCAATTTGTAAGAAATAATTAAGACTTAATAATATGAAAAAGATAATTTCAGGTTTAATGGTTATGTCCTTTTTTCTAATGATAACCTTAAGTAGTTGTAAAGCAGTAAAAAATACTAATAAAACACAAAGAGGAGCAGCTATCGGAGCTGTTGGAGGAGCATTAATTGGAGGAATTTTAGGAAATAATATAGGCAAAGGTGGTAATGGAGCATTAGGAGCAGTTATCGGTGGAGTTGTTGGTGGAGTTGCTGGTGGAGCCATTGGAAATAAAATGGATAAACAAGCAAGGCAGATTGAAGAAGCATTGCCAGGTGCTGAAGTAGAAAGAGTAGGAGAAGGAATTCACTTAGTTTTAGGTGAAAACTCAGTTAATTTTGAGTTTAGTAAAGCAACTTTAACAGCTAAAGCTAAACAAAATTTAGATAAGCTAGTTCCAGTATTTAACGATTATCCAGATACAGATATTAAAATATATGGATATACTGATAGCAAAGGAGCAGATGAGTTTAATTTAAATTTATCAAATCAAAGAGCAGCAGCAGTAAAATCATATTTAGTAGGAAAAGGGCTTGTATCAGGTCGCTTTGTTACAGTTGGAATGGGAGAAGCAGATCCAATAGCTGATAATGAAACAGATGCAGGAAGAAGTAAAAACAGACGCGTTGAATTTGCAATTGTAGCAAATGAAAAAATGATTGAAGACGCTCAAAAAGAAGCAGGAAAATAAAAATATATTTTCTGTATAGAAAAAGGCTGTATAGTATACAGTCTTTTTTTTAACGTTTAATAACCAAATAGTATCTATTTGGTTTAATTTTTTTAATCTAGAATAATGCTTATAGTTTCTAATATAAATTTCTCATACGATAAAACAATTACGGTAAAAGAAATAAATTTCACTTTGAATAAAGGTGAAAATTTAGCGTTAATAGGAGAGAGTGGTTGTGGAAAAAGTACACTTTTAAAGCTAATATATGGATTGTATGATTTAGATAAAGGAGAAATTCAATGGAATAATAATCAAGTTTTAGGACCAAAACACCATCTTGTTCCAGGAATGCCGTATATGAAATACTTGGCACAAGATTTTGATTTAATGCCTTATATAACGGTTGCTGAAAATGTAGGGAAATATTTGTCTAACTTTTTTCCAGAAGAAAAAAAACAGAGAATACAAGAACTATTGGAAGTTGTTGAAATGACAGAATTTGCAAATGTGAAAGCTAATTTTCTAAGTGGTGGACAAATGCAACGTGTAGCAATAGCAAAAGTTTTAGCAAAAGAACCAGAACTTTTATTGCTAGATGAACCCTTTAGTCATATAGACAATTTTAGAAAAAATAGTTTAAGAAGAAGAATGTTTAGGTATTTAAAGGCAAAAAATATTACATGTATCGTTGCAACACATGATGTTCAGGATGTATTATCATTTAGTGATGAGGTAATAGTAATGAAAAATGGTCAAATTCTAGAAAAAGGAAAAACAAATTCAATATACAATAATCCAAATTCTTTTTATGTTGCTTCTTTATTTGGAGAAGTCAATCAGATTCAAATAGAAAATAAAGTACATTTTTTGTATCCTTATCAATTAGAAGTTGTCTTTGATAACGAAGATTTTAAAGTTGAAGTTAGACAGTCTTATTTTAGAGGAAGTCACTATTTAATAGAAGCCAGCTTTAATAATCAAATTATCTTTTTTGAAAGTAAGCATGCTATACAATCACGAAATAAGGTTGGTATAAAAATAAAGAAAGACCTGTAATAACAGGTCTTTCTTATATAAAAAATTAGTTCTTTAAATGTTTTTCCAAGAATTGATCTTGTTCCCATAATAGATGAAGAATGTTTTCTTCTGCTACATAACCATGACTTTCTTTTGGTAAAAGTACCATTCTTACAGGAGCACCTAATCCTTTTAAAGCTTGGAAATAGCGTTCTGTTTGTAATGTAAATGTACCAGGGTTATTATCAGCTTCTCCATGAACTAATAATAATGGCGTTTTCATTTTTGAAGCATTCATAAATGGAGACATTGTATTATAAATTTCAGGAACATCCCAATAATTTCTTTGTTCACTTTGGAATCCAAAAGGAGTTAAAGTTCTATTGTAAGCACCACTTCTTGCAATTCCACAAGCAAATAAATTAGAATGTGTTAGTAAATTAGCAGTCATAAACGCTCCATAAGAGTGACCACCTACACCAACTTTACTTCTATTAATATAGCCTAAATTATCAACAGCATCAATTGCTGCTTTAGCATTATCAACTAATTGAGGAATAAAAGTATCATTTGGTTCCGTAGTACCTTCACCAATAATAGGGAATGAAGCATCATCTAAAACAGCATAACCTCTTGTAACCCAATAAACGAATGAACCATAATAAGGGAAAGTAAATTCATTTGGGTTTTGAGTAGTTTGGCCAGCACTATTTTTGTCTTTGAATTCTCTAGGATATGCCCAAATTAATAAAGGTAATTTTTTATCTTTTTTCACTCTATCATAACCAGCTGGTAAATATAAAGTTCCAGACAAAGTAACACCATCACTTCTTTTATAGGTAATTACTTCTTTGTAAACATTGTTTAAATTTTCAAATGGATTTTCAAATGAAGTTATTGCAGTTAATTTTTTAGTTTTTAAATTTCTAAAATAATAGTTAGGATATTCATTTTTAGATTGAATCATAACTAAAACCTCTCCTTTTTTCAAGTCTTCGATAGACAATAAATCTTCTTTTTTATTTTCTAATTTAGACTCATATAAACGTTTTGTTTTTAAAGTTTTAATGTCTAATTCATCAATGAAAGGAAATTGACCTTCTTTTGTAAAACCATCACCTAATAAGTACATTTTACCCTTTTCAATAGCTAAAACATAACTTCCTAAGTCGTTTTTCTTCATTTCAAAATTCCCTGGATCATTATATTGATCTTGATAGTTTCTATCCCAAATTATTTTAGGATTAGCGCCTTCTACTGATGGATTTATTAGATACGTTTTCATGTTTCGAGTATCATACCATCTGTCCATTAAAATAGCAGTTGTTGCATTTCCCCAACGAATACCAGCAAAACGTTGTTTTGTTTTTACTAATGATTTTGGTGATGAATTAAAAGGTGCTTCCCATAAAAAAACTTCATCTCTAAACGGAACTTCATTTGCTTGATCTCCACCATCTAACGCTTCTACAAAATATAATGTAGCAGGTGCATCATTTCTCCAAGACATATTTCTTTTACCAGTTCTTGTAGACATAAACCCTTTTGGCATTATCTCGTTTAATGGAACCTCATTGACTTTTTTAACCTCTTTTCCAGTAGCATCATATATAATAGTTGATTGTGGAAAACGATTTAATGGCACAATATATGAAAACGGTTTTTCAAGAGTTGTAATCATAACATAATTACCATCTGGAGAAAAAGTTTCGCCTGCATATATAGCAGCTTCTTTGAATATTTTTTTACTTCCGCTTAGGGTAACAGTATAAAGCTCTGACGTTACTAAAGATTCAAAATTAGCTTCATCAGTTTTGTTTTTTAATAGATCTTGATAGGTTCTATTTTGAGAAACTTTTCCTTCGCTTTCAGAAACAGTTGGTCCAGTAGGAATGTCTTTTTTATCATCAATTAATGCAGCTCTTTTGCTAGGTAATGTTTTAATCAATAATGACTGACTATCTTTAAACCAGCTAACAGGATTACCTAAATTTGCATTTAAGTTATCATCAGTTAATTTAGTAGCTTTTGCAGTTGCTAACTCTAAATACCATAACTCAACACCAGATTTTGTAGTATTTGTAAATGAAATATACTGTTCATTTGGAGACCATGAAATATTACTTATTTTAGGGTTTTTGGGTAATCCAGCAACTTGAATCTCATTTTTAGCGTTAATTTTTCTAACCTTTAAGTTATTTAAATACGTTACAGTACTAGAAATATTAGTGATAGGATTAATACGTAAACCACCTAAACGCATTTCTTCCTGATTTAAATCATCAAGGTTTTTGTAAGTATTTCTATAGCTTAAGAGCATGTATTCCTTTTTGGTATCCATAGAAACACTAGGAGCTCTTTCATAATCAGCTAAATCTAAAATTTCTTTAGGAGGTTTTTGGTAATCTAAATTTTCCTGAGCATGTAAACCAATACTCAAAAAAAATAATGCCAGACAAGTAAAAATTTTTTTCATTTTTGGACGTAATAAATTATTTGGTTACCAAAAATATAGAATTAATAAATTTAAATTCTGTAAATTTTGTTAAAATGTAATCTAAAAATGTTTAATTTTGAGAGTAATGAAAATAAAAGACATTGTAGAGGAACAAAATTGATAAATTATTAAATTTGCCTCCCTTAAAATATAAATAAGAAAAAATGTATCATTCAAAAATAAAAGGATTAGGATATTATGTTCCAGAGAATGTAGTTACAAATGAAGACTTGTCTAAAGTAATGGAAACTAATGATGAATGGATTCAGGAACGAACAGGAATTCAAGAAAGAAGACACGTTATTCGTGGAGAAGATACCACAACTTCAATGGGTGTTAAAGCCGCAAAAGTTGCAATTGAACGTGCAGGAATAGCAAAAGAAGATATTGATTTCGTTATTTTTGCTACTTTGAGTCCAGATTATTATTTCCCAGGACCAGGGGTTTTAGTACAACGCGATTTAGGATTAAAAACTGTAGGAGCACTAGATGTTCGAAATCAATGCTCAGGATTTGTTTATGCTATTTCAATTGCAGATCAATATATTAAAACAGGAATGTATAAAAATGTTTTAGTTATTGGATCTGAATTACATTCTACAGGATTAGATATGACAACTCGTGGAAGAGGGGTTTCTGTAATTTTTGGAGACGGAGCAGGAGCCGCTATTTTAAGTAGAGAAGAAGATTTATCAAAAGGAATCTTGTCAACACATTTACATTCTGAAGGGCAACACGCAGAAGAACTATCATTAATTGCACCAGGAATGGGGAAACGTTGGGTTACTGATATTATTGCAGATAATGATCCAAATGACGAAAGCTATTACCCTTATATGAATGGACAATTTGTATTTAAAAACGCAGTAGTTCGTTTTAGTGAGATTATAAATGAAGGTTTACAAGCTAATAATTTAGAGATTTCAGATATTAATATGCTAGTTCCTCATCAGGCTAATTTAAGAATCTCTCAGTTTATTCAACAAAAGTTTAAATTGAATGACGATCAAGTATATAATAATATTCAAAAATATGGAAACACAACTGCTGCTTCCATTCCTATTGCTTTAACTGAAGCTTGGGAAAAAGGAAAAATAAAAGAAGGAGATTTAGTAGTTTTAGCTGCTTTTGGTAGTGGATTTACTTGGGGAAGTGTTATTATTCGTTGGTAATATATGATAAATAAAAATAAAAACGGAACTGTTTTGTCAAATGCGATAAAGCAGTTTCTTTTTGGAGTAAGTTGTTGTCTTTGTTTTTTTTCAATGAGCTGCAAGAACGAGAATCAAAAAGAAGAAATAGAGGTAATTGAAGTAGAGAAAGATACTATTGAAGTAGTAAATACTAAACAAGTTGAAGAAGTTGAAAAAGTAGAAGAAGATTTTTTACACTTCTTAGAAAAATTTAGTAAGAATCATTTGTTTCAAGAAGAAAGAGTCAATTTTCCAATAACAATTCAATATTTAGATACAAATGGAGATTTTGAATTAGTTGAATTAGAAATTAAAAAAGAAGATTATTCTTATTTGAATTTCATGAAACCTGCTGAATATTTAGATTATAAACAGAATTTCGTAATTAATGATAATGAAGCAATCGTTGAAAATAGAGGAATTGGAAACGGAATAATGATTGATTATATCTTTAAAAAGGAAAATGGAATATGGAAACTAAAAACATGGATAGATCAATCAACATAAAACAAAAGAGCGATTCAATATTTTGAATCGCTCTTTTGTTATTATAAAATTCCACCATTTTTTTGAGTTTCATTATTATCACGTGCTTTGCGTTGTAGTGCTTTGTTTTTTCCACCTCCAAAACGATAGTTGAAACCTAAATAAACCGTTTGACTTTCCCAATGAAAAGCACCAACTTGTTTATATGGTAAATCACCATCAAAACTAAACTTCATAGCCTTAAACATATCACTAAAACGAGCGCTAAACGTTCCTTTACCTTTTAATACAGTATAACTCGCTCCTACATCGGTTCTCCACATTGGTTTTCTTACAAATTGTAAGTTGATATCTTTTCCTCTATACATTCCAAAAAGTTGAAAACGCAAATCTTTTGTTGCTTTAAAACTATTATTCACTCTAGCATTAAAAATAGTAGTATTAGCCTCTACAAAATCAGTAGCAACAACTCCTCTTATTTTCTTAAAATATGCATCAACTCCAAAATTAGCACTCCACCATTTTGTGAAATTTAAATTTCCTGAAACCTCTAAACCATAAGCATCATTATCCTTGAAATTATCATACGTTAATATGTTTTTGTTTGGATCAGTAGGATGCTCATAAATATACCTGTTAATTTCATCATATATTTTTCTGTAAAAAACCCCAGAAGTAATTGAGCCAATTTTTGTTCTCTTTGTATAGTTCAATTCAAAAGAATTTGTAAACTGTGGATCTAAATCAGGATTCCCTTTTGAATCTATTGTAGGAGTTGTCCACTCTCTAATTGGACTTATTTGTTGAATACTTGCTCTGTCAACTCTTCTAGATACACTAAAATTAAATGAGTTTTTATCATTTGGATTATAACTCACAAACCCTGATGGATAAATAGTAGTAAAACTATCTGAAAATTTTGAATTATTTCCATTTGCTTGTTTAAAATCGGCTTCAGCTTCAAATTTCTCTAATCTAACGCCAGCTTGTGCACTCCATTTTTCCCATTGTTTTCCATAAGTAGTATAAGCAGAATAAATACGTCTTTCATAATTAAAACTAGAATCATAATTATGATCAATTGCTAACAAATTATCAGTTCCTTCTAATCTTGTCTCTAATCCTACTTCAAGTTTTGTAGATTCGCTTAAAGGATTCACATAATCTATATTGATAATAAGATTGTCGTTTGTATTATCAACAGTGTTTAAAGAATAATCAGGAATTAAAGGATAATCATAAGAGGTTTTTTCTGGACTCTTGTTTTTATTATAATTTACTTCAAGTTCTATATTTTCTCCTTCTTTTTTAAAGTTGTGTTTATAATCAAAATTGTAAGCTTGTGAATTGCTTTCATTGTTAGAATTGAAAAGTTGTAAAATATCAGCCGTAGTCATATTATCATAATCTACAGCCGTTTTTCCTGTTCCATTTCCATCAAAAAGATTCTGTGTAGTATAAAATGATATTGTATTGCTGTCATTGATAAAATAATCCATTCCTACTTTGAACAAGTGCGAAGTATTTTTGTTCTTGAATTGAAAATTTTGATTATTCTCATTATTAGTTTCAAAGCTATTAATGTATCCATCATTTGCATTTTTTCCATGATTAAAACCATAATTACCATAGAAATTTACTTTTCCTGTCTTATAATTTAAATCTAAAGAAGAATTTACTTTTGGTGTTTTTCCAAAGGTAACTCCAGAGTTTACAGAACCATTAAAACCATCATTTGCATTTTTGTGCAATACAATATTGATAATTCCGCTCATTCCTTCAGGATTGTACTTTGCAGAAGGATTAGTAATCAATTCAATTTGTTTGATCGATGCAGAAGGAATTTGTTTTAATAATTGCTCAGGAGAAATGTTTGTAGGTTTTCCATCAATTAAAATTCTAACATTAGAATTTCCTCTCAAACTAATCTGATTGGTTTGTGGATCTACAGACACAGAAGGAATATTGTTCATGATTTCTCCAGCAGAAGCACCGGCACTTATCAAATCTTTACCTACATTGATTACCTTTCTGTCAATTTTTTGTTCCATTATAGAACGTTCTTTAACTAATTCCACACCTTCAAGTTGAGCTACATCTTCTACAATAGAAATAATACCAATATTTATTTTTTTATCATTAGTTAAGTCAATATCTTTAACGATAGTTTTGTAACCAATAAATTGAATTTCAACAATATATTTTTTTGGTATAAGCTTCTCAATATTAAATTCTCCCGATTCAGAAGTAATGCCTCCTGTAATAATGTTTTCGTTTTCTTTAACAACAATAGTTACATAAGGAAGTGGTTCATTCGTTTTTTTGTCGACTACTTTTCCAGATATTGATCCAGAGTTTTGAGCAAATAAACTAATAACATTGCTCAAAAGAAGTACAAATACTAATTTTAATTTCATTTTAAAAACTGTTTAACGTTGATTGATTGATGATTTATTACAAGACATTTAATTTGTGTTTTTGTTACAAGGGTTTACTTTTTTGTGTTTTTTTTAACATTTTGACACCCTTTAAATTCTGAAATCTAAATTCTATTTCTAAATTCTAAATTATTACCTTTGCACCTTTAAAAATCAAAGAAAAATGACATTACAAGAAACACTAACAACACACATCCAGAAAGCCGTTCAATCCATATTCGATTTAACCATTGATAAAGTTGAATTTCAGTCTACTAGGAAAGATTTTGAAGGTGACATAACAATGGTTGTTTTTCCTTTGGTAAAAGCTTTAAAAGGTAACCCTGTTGAGATAGGAAATCAAATAGGAAATTACTTAGTTGAGAATGTAGAAGAAGTTGAAAAATTTAATGTAGTTGCAGGTTTTTTAAACATTGTAATTTCAGATGCTTTTTATGTAAACTTCTTCAATTCAATTAAAAATAATGATACGTTTGGTTTTGTAACACCAAAAGAAAGTGAAAAATCGGTAATGGTAGAATATTCTTCACCAAACACCAATAAACCTTTGCATTTAGGTCATATTCGTAATAATTTATTAGGATATTCAGTAGCCGAAATCATCAAAGCTTCAGGTAAAAAAGTATATAAAACCCAAATTATCAATGATAGAGGAATCCATATTTGTAAGTCAATGTTGGCTTGGCAAAAATATGGAGAAGGAAAAACTCCAGAATCTACGGGATTAAAAGGAGATAAATTTGTAGGGAATTTTTATGTTGAATTTGATAAGCAATATAAAACTGAAATAAAAGAATTAATAACTCAAGGAAAAACAGAAGAAGAAGCAAAAAAAGTAGCACCTTCAATTTTAGAAGCACAAGAAATGCTTCGTAAATGGGAAGCTGGTGATGAAGAAACAGTAATGCTTTGGAAAACAATGAACCAATGGGTATATGATGGTTTTGAACAAACTTATAAAAACTTAGGAGTTAGTTTTGATATTCCAAATTACTATGAAAGCAATACGTATCTTTTAGGAAAAGAAGTAGTACAACTAGGATTAGAAAAAGGAATTTTCGAAAAAGATCCAGATGGTTCTGTTTGGATTGATTTAACCGAAGACGGTTTAGACAGAAAGATTGTATTGCGTGCTGATGGAACTTCTGTGTATATGACACAAGATATTGGAACAGCTATACAACGTGTAAAAGATTATCCAGATGTAGGCGGAATGGTTTACACAGTTGGTAACGAACAAGATTATCACTTTAAAGTACTATTCTTAATCTTAAAAAAATTAGGATTTGATTGGGCTCAAAATTTATATCATTTAAGTTACGGAATGGTAGAACTACCTTCTGGAAAAATGAAATCACGTGAAGGAACAGTTGTAGATGCCGATGATTTAATGGAAGAAATGACAATAACGGCAAAAAAGATTTCAGAAGAATTGGGGAAATTAGACGGTTATACTAATGAAGAAAAAGCTTCTTTATATGAAATTATAGGTCTAGGCGCTTTAAAATACTATATGTTGAAAGTAGATCCTAAAAAGCAAATGCTATTTAATCCTGAAGAATCGGTAGATTTTAATGGAAATACAGGACCATTTATTCAATACACGTATGCTCGTATTCAGTCAATCTTAAGAAAATCTAATTTTGAATATGAACAAACAGTTCCAAGTACAATTGAGATACATGAAAAGGAAAAAGAATTAATAAAATTAGTGCAATTATTTCCAGATATTATTCAAAATGCAGCAGACAATCACAGTCCAGCACTAATAGCAAATTATACTTATGATTTGGTAAAAGAATTTAACTCGTTTTATCAAAACGTGCCTATTTTACCAGAACAAGATATGAATAAGAAAGTTTTTAGAGTACAATTATCTAAAACAGTAGGAAATACAATAAAGAACGCACTTCAATTACTGGGAATTCAAGTTCCAGAAAGAATGTAATTTTATACTAAACAAATTGAAATCAACGTCTTATTTTTTCAGGACATTTTTTGCTTTAATACTTGCTACGGCAGCCTTTCTTTTTTTTAAAGAAATGTTGTCAAAGAAGCTATTTCCAGAAAATAAAACAATTACAAAAAATGTTGTAGTTGATAGCTTACTATTAGATGCTATTTCTGAAGCTAATGATACAATAGCAAATACTAAAATCAAAGAAAATAAAAAAATACAACAGAAAAAGAAAGTTATTCTAAAAAAGAAAAATGGAGTTGCTTTCCCAACAGAAAAATATAATGATTTTAAAGGCAATCAATATTTAATCTCGTTTTATGAAAAATTATTTCAGTTAGAAAGCGAAAAGAAAGGAAATGTACGTATTGCTTATTACGGAGATTCTATGACCGATGGCGATATGATTGTTAAAGATTTTAGAACCTATCTTCAAGAAAAATTTGGTGGAAATGGAGTAGGTTTCGTTAGTATCACATCAGAATCAGCAAGTTCAAGAAGCTCATTAGTACATGAATTTTCATCTAATTGGAAATATCAATCCTATTTAAAAGGCAAAAAACCATCATATCCTTTTGGAGTAAACGGACATGTTTTTTATGCAAATGATACATTAAACGCACCTTGGGTTCGCTATAAAGCAAATAAAACACGTTTTGCAATGGAATTAAACAAACCAACCTTGTTTTATGGACAATCTGAAAACAAAGATGGAGAAGTGTTTTATATTTCAAACGGAGATACAATTACTAAAAAGTTATTACCCTCAAAAAGGTTAAATACAATGAAGTTGTCTGAAGGAAATATTTCATCTTTAAAAGTGTTTTTTAAAGACGCAGATAGCATTCCTATTTACGGATTTAATTTTGATGATGGAAAAGGAATTCATGTTGATAATTTTTCAAGTAGAGGAAACTCGGGATTACCATTGTCAATTTTTTCAAAAAACATGATGAATCAATTTCAAGAGCAATTAGGCTATGATTTGATTATTCTACATTATGGAACAAATGTTTTAAACTACGGTTCGTTAAATTATTCTTGGTATGAAAGAAAAATGGAACGAGTTGTTGCACATTTGAAAGAATGTTTTCCAGATGTAACAATACTAGTTGTATCAACAGCAGATAAATCCACAAAATATGGATTAGAAATGAAAACAGACTCAGCAGTAGTACCATTATCAACAGCGCAAAAACGCTATGCAATTGCTTCAGAATCAGGATTCGTTAATCTATATACTTTAATGGGTGGCGATGGAAGTATGGTGAAATGGGTTGAAGAAGAACCAGCAAAAGCAAATAAAGACTATACTCATTTTAATTTTAGAGGAGCAAATGAAGTAGCAAAATTGTTGTATAAACAAATTAATGAAGGATATACAACCTATAAAACATTGCGATTAAAAGGAAAAGTAATGCCAAAAGTAAAGATTAAGAAAGATAGTATTCATAAAATAAAAGACAGTTTAAATGCTCAATAAAGTTTCGTTATTTCTCCTTTTATTAGGGCAAACACTTTTTGCCCAAGTAATAGATTCAACCGATTTTGAAATAGATGAAGTTGTTATTGATACAATGGCTGTCGATTCTACAAATATTTCATTTTATAGAAACGAGATTGTAAATGCTGGTGTCATTAAAAACTTTTATGAAAAATTATTACAACTAGAACAAAAAAAGGATTGCAAACTAAGAATTGTACACATTGGAGATTCACACATTCAAGCTGATTTATTTTCAGGAAAAATGCGTAGCTTATTGCAAGAAAAATATGGAAATGGAGGATTAGGTTTCTCATTTCCTCATAATTTAGCCAAAACAAATGGGAGCTATGCTATTAAATACTCAGCAAATACTTCTTTTGAAAGCTATCGAAATATTTATCCCGACACAACACAACCTGTTGGATTAAGTGGAATAGCATTATATACTAAAAGTAATGATTTTGTTGTTCAAGTTTCGGTAAGAAATAAAGCATACAAATTCAATTCAGTAAAATTAGTAACACCAAACAATGAAAGAAGTTTCAATTTAGCAACAGCATCAAAAGATATTACTATTGAATCATCTACCCCAAAAACAATAACACATAAAATTAGATCAGGAGAAGCGCTTTCCATTATTGCAGATAAATACAAAGTTAGTGTTGCGGCAATAAAAAAAGCAAATGGATTACGTTCTAATACTATTCAGGCAGGAAAAACATTAAGAATTCCAACAAATGATATGCAATTTAAGAATACCATTAAAACAGAATTCATTCCATTAACATTATTTGAAGATATTGCTTCCCAAAACTATTATAGTCAAGAACCTTTAGAAACTATTTTTCTGGTTCCAAACGAAAAGGCCTCATCACCTTTTGCATTAAACGGATTAGTTTTAGAAAATAATGATCCAGGAATAGTTTATAGTGCTATTGGTGTTAACGGAGCAAAAGCATCTGATTATAATAAATTCCCTATGTTTTATAATCAACTGAAAGCATTAGAAAGCGATTTAGTTGTTATTTCATTAGGAACCAATGAAAGTTTTGATAAAAAAGAAACCGCAATTTATTTTGAGGAATTACAAGTAATGATTCAAAATATTAAAGCAAAAAATCCAGGAGTTGAAATTTTGTTAACGACTTCACCACCTTCTTATTTTAAACGAAAATATCCTAATACAATTGTAGCAGATTATGCCAAAAAAGTGCTAGAAACAGCAGTTGAAAATAATGTTGCAGTTTGGGATATGTTTCAAGCCTTAGGAGGATTATTTAGTGTAGATGAAAATTATAAAAAAGGACTAATGTCAAAAGACAAAGTACATTATTCAAAAGCAGGATATGAATTACAAGGAAAGCTATTTTTTGAAGCTTTAATGATGAATTACGAACAATTTAAAGCTGTAAAATAAAGTGAAAGCCTTATTTTTTATACAAACGTGGTTACAAAATATTATAGCAAATCTGAATGCAGAAACAATTCAGAGCTGGTTTATTTTTAATCCTAAAGAACCATTGTTATTTAATAGTGGATTGTTTTTAGGATTCTTTTCAGTATTCTATTTTATTTATATATTAAGTAGAAAAACACATTATTTTAGAATTACTTATGTGGTTCTATTTTCATTATTTTTCTATTATAAATCTAGTGGAATATACTTTTGGTTGCTAATTTTCTCCTCAGTAGTAGACTATAGCTTATCACGATTAATTTATACAGAAACAGTTAAATTCTACAGGAAGTTTTATTTAATTTTAAGTTTGTTTATTAACCTAGGAATGTTAGTATATTTTAAATATACTCATTTTTTGGTAGCCAATTTTAATATGCTTTTTGAAGGCAATGTTACCTTTTCAGATATTATTTTACCAGTAGGAATATCATTTTATACTTTTCAAACCCTTAGTTATACAATAGACGTTTATCGAAAAGATTTAGAACCAACGAAAAGCTTTATGGATTTCTTGTTTTTCGTTTCTTTCTTTCCACAATTAGTAGCAGGACCAATTGTAAGAGCAAGCGATTTTATTCCTCAAATTTATCAAAAGTTAAACCTTACAAAAGAAGATTTTAATAAAGCCTTATACCTAATTATAGGTGGTTTGATAAAAAAAGCAGTAATTTCAGATTATATTTCATCAAACTTTGTTGATCGTGTTTTCGACGCTCCAAATTCTTATACAGCATTTGAAAACTTAATGGCTTCTTATGGCTATGCAATTCAAATTTATTGCGATTTTTCAGGATATTCCGATATGGCAATTGGTTTAGCTCTGTTAATGGGATTCACATTGCCACCAAACTTTAGAACCCCTTATAAATCCGCTTCAATTACAGAATTTTGGAGAAGATGGCATATATCATTATCGTCATGGTTACGTGATTATTTATATATTTCAATGGGAGGAAACCGTAAAGGTAAAATCCGAACCTATTTTAATTTATTTATGACTATGTTGCTAGGTGGATTGTGGCATGGTGCAAATTGGAAGTTCGTTTTTTGGGGAGTTCTTCACGGATTAGCATTGGCATTTGAAAGATTCTTTGATTCAAGAATAAAATTACCTAAAAATGGAATTGTAAAAACAATTAAAATTTTGCTAACTTTTCATTTCGTAGTTTTTTGTTGGTTATTCTTTAGAGCAAAAGATTTTGAAACAGCTTTTCAAATAACCGAAAACATAGGAAAATTAACCTTTAATATTGAGCAATGGCAAACTATTATTTTAGGTTATAGTAATGTTTTTATTGTGTTAGCCTTTGGTTTTATATGGCATTTTTTACCAGAAAGAATTACAACGTTCAATGAAAAACTTTTTGGAAAATTGCCATTTTGGATACAAGCCATTATATTAGGTTTTGTCTTTTGGATTGTTTTTGCAACAGCATCAGAAGGAGCACAACCTTTTATTTATTTTCAGTTTTAATACAACTTATTTGTAGCTTTTACTACAAAATAATAACTATGTATGTTATAATTTACGACACACTTAAGTAACCCTGTTAAACGACAAACATAACGATTAGAAAACAAAAATAAGATTAAGAAATTACACCCGATTTTTACCAAATTATAATATTCGGGCAATTATCAGAATCGTTTGATGAAGTGAAAACTGATAAAAATGATTTTCCTTGCTTTATTTTAGATCAAGAAAAAACATCATTTTCTTTTACAGTAAAATGAAATTACAATAGGCATTCGTGCGTTTTTATTTGATTTTAGTTTCGTTCGAGTTTTGTTAGGGTTTTGTTCGGGTTTTGTTCGGGGTTGTGGTACCCCTTTTTCGAAGCATGTTTGAACAAAACCATATTGAGACTAGAAGAACAGCAGAGAAAACAGTTTCGTTTTTAATAATGAGGAAAAAATACTGATAGGTGATGGTTTTAGATTTTCTGTGTTTCTCTTGTAAAATATCCATTATTGTAGTAATCTACTATGCAACGAAAAATAGTGTACAGTGTAGTATGACGCCTCCTAAAATCTACAGCAAATTAAAAACCTTTTAATTATTAGTAGGGATTATTTTATATATTTGAGAATATAAAAACAGGATACTTATCATATCTATACAACCATTTTAGTACGTATATGTATGACAGCGTTATATATATGAACTAGTTACCAGTAATTTTATAAAAACCTATGCAGATATTCAACTCTCCAAGATTACGTGAAAGAAAAGAAGGTTTCGACATGCTAAACGAATTACTAAAGGATAAAGTGAAATGCTATATTATACATTATTCTTGCGAATCTTTTATCACAAATCATGGAAGAACTCCACGCGTTACGTCTATTTGCATGCGTAATTTAAAGACGGCTCAAACAAAATCATTTTCAATTCATTTACAAGCTCAACTAAATGGATTAGATTTTAATAATCTCACTGATACTGAATATGATTCTCTTGAAAAAGTTATGTTAAATGAATTTTCTGCGTTTGTTAGATCATATCCTGCACATAGATGGATTCATTGGAACATGAGGGATTCAAATTATGGTTTTGAAGCAATAAATAATCGAATACGAATATTAAATGGGCAAACTTTTGAAATTGCAGATGATTTTAAATACGATTTTCCAATAATTCTTGGACATATTTATACTTATGGTTATGAAAAAAACCAACCGAAAGGAAGATTTTTAAATCTTGCCGAAAGAAATTTTATCACTACTCAAAATGCAATGACAGGTGCTGATGAGGCTGCTGCTTTTGATAATAAGGAATATTTAAAATTGCACATGTCAACCTTGAAAAAAGTTGACATCCTTGCAAGTATAATTCACAGAGTTGAAAATGATGAACTTAAAGTAAATATAAAACGTAAATATATTTATGGATTAACTTTACCTGGCTGTATTGCATTAATAAAAGAAACTCCTTGGTTATTAATATTAGCTGGGATTATTGGTTATTTAATTGGTGCTGCACTGGAACCAGTTGTTCAAAATATCTGTGGAACAGCATAAACAAATTAAAAACGAGTGCTAACAGCCGTTTGTGGCAATTGCTTGGTCGGGAATTTGTTACATCAGTTTGCACAAAGTGCTCGAGTCTCTGAAAATTCCATGAAGAGTTTTGTACTTGTAATCTTTTGTCATAAATTTATGCAACTGTAACAAGCGGCAACACGTTAGCATTCATTCAAAAAATAATCATAAAATATGACAATTGATTTTGAATACATAATAGATAATATAAAATATCAAGAATTTCCTGAGCTTATAAACTCTGAAATAGAATTAATATTGGATAATTCAGACGAGATTAATAAAGCCATGCAGAAATTTGTTTATGATAACCTAAAACTTGATTTATCATTTAATATTAGTATGGGGCAAATTGCTAAACTTGGACTGATAGATTTAACAATTAACTTAGAATCAAAATATGATTTTCCTACTTCAAATGGAATAGAAACCTTGAAAACCAACAAACTCATAGATGATGAAAATGATAATTTAGATTTTGAAGAAATACTTAAAGAACAAGTTCAAAATGATAAGACTTTTTTAAAATTATTTTTATCTGTGAAAGGCTTTACCAAAATAAATTGGTTTAGAGAAAACAAAAATGAATTCTATGAATATATCAAAACCGGAATTTATAAACCTAAACAAGAAAATCAAACCGCAATATTTGAATTAAAAGATATATGTTTGACTAATTGTGAAAGTATTTGGTTTGGAAAATATTTCTATGTTTAAAAAACAAAATGTTAACAAAAGCTATAAACAATAAAGGTTTAGTGTTTAACTTAAAGTTTAGTTTATATTTACTAAGTTCGTCAAAATATTTTGATTTGACTTTTGAACAAAAAAAGATAAAAGCAAGCAAAATGTTTTGCCTCGTGCTAAATTAAAAGTATCTGATTTTCTATTCCCGGACTGTTAATAGCGAAAGCGTTATATGGCAATCTAAATAAGCACAATCCGACAAATGAGCTATCATATTCCAACCAAATAGTGACTTAAATTCACTGATTATGTGTTATTCGATATTGGAAGTTCCTGTCGAATACAGCTCAGAAAAACAAAGGGTTGTTCATGACGGTTGTATGAAATTGATATTCATATTGGGCTTCTGAAAACAAATTTATCATTTAGCCCAGATCAATAGTTGTGAGACAAATTACAGAGCCGTTTACTATTCAGCCTGTCGATTATGTCCACTGTTTTGCAACTCGTTTTTATCCTTATGGGTTGGAGTTGCGAATTTCATAAAAACACCGCTTAAAAATTTAGAAAACAAAGAAACACTAATCGCTGAACTTTCGGATAAACCACAGCCAATGAGTTGGAGCAAAAAATCATTCACGCAACCGACACGCTTGGAAAGGTAAAGTAACAAATGGAGGAACTGCATATTTTGGAAATATTGTTGAATGCGAAAATGCATTAATAATTATTTTAAGCGATAATCAAATTATAACAATCCCTGGGCCAATTACTCGTTGGAGAGTATATCCAAGGTCAATGAATTATGAAAATCATTTACACGTTATTTTTGATGAATCAATTGATATTTATTCATTTAACCAAGATTACTTTTTAGACCAAGACGATAAATCTATTGGAATTCAATTTCGGAATGAAAAATAAAAAAGAACACTAAGAGGAAGTTATTTTGAAGATACGGACGAAAGTTTATATGACGGAACTGATGATTTACCATTCTAAAAAAACAGGTGGTAATAATGGTAGCTGTTGTATAACCTTTCTAAAAAACTAACTTTTTAAAATAATTTATAAAAAATCACCTCGTTTAAAGTGATTTAAAAGAGTTTTTTTGAGTTAAATGTAATTTTATAAAAATAAGATAGTTTTAAAAAGGCTGTTTTTAACTCATAGTAATTGCGTTTTTTGAAAAGACAAAACATTACAAAAAAGTTTTTTTGTGTGGCTTAAATCAGCTATTTTTACTTTAATCATTTAAAATAATATTTAATATATACGAAGGTTTTTAGATAAACTGACGTTGCTCACAATATGAAAAAATTGCTTCAAATAGTACTTATCGGATTTTTATTATTGAGTTGTAACAACAAAAATAGAACTAAAACAAAAATTTTTGAGGAAACGGAAATGGAATTAAAAGATTACAGTGAAGAAGAACGAAAAAAAGAATTTGAATACCTGAAAGATAACGTGTTTAACGGACTTCAAAACCTAAATGACGGATTTGACTCAAAATCGATTTACTATTTCTCTGAATCTGACTTTGAAATCGTACTTGATCGAGTAGAAAAAAACGGAATCGCTATCTTCGGAATTGAACCTTGGCTAAATGGAGATTTTTATGATGTTTCGAATTTCGAAGATTATAAAACTCGTGCGAATGACCCAAAATGGTATAGAAAAGCGTTTTCGGAATTTAAAAATCGTGAAAAGAATTTAATGTATTCGGCTAGTTATCAAGTGCCTAAAAAATTGTTTACGGAATAAAAAACGGTGTACAAGCTATGTATAGTTAATTGCTTGTTCTAGACTACTTACAAAAATCCTCACGGATTTTCTATTCGGTTTGTATTTACTAAATTAGGTGCTTAAATACGGAACAAAATTATAGCCGAATCGTTGGTAGGAATATAAGAGAAACCGAAAACCAAACAAATTCTAAAAATTTGAAATGAAAAATTTGTGCAGTTAAATAATTGCGCATATATTTGCAGTCAAATAACTGCATAATGAAATTAAGACGAGATGTTTTCCAAGCCATTGCCGATCCAACTCGAAGAACAATCATTTCTTTGGTTGCACTACAAGCAATGACACCAACAGCAATTGCCGAAAATTTTGACTATTCAAGGCAAACGATTTCAAAGCACATTCAAATCCTTACCGAATGTGAAATTTTGGAGCAAAAACAAAAAGGACGAGAAATTTACTATAATCTAAACCCAAACGGAATGAAAGAAATAGCGGAATTTATCGAGCCTTTCAGAAAACTATGGGATGATCGATTTAACAAATTGGAATCGGTAATGAAAAACTATCAATCAAAGAAATAAAATATGGAACAAAAAACGAACGTCATAGCTGAAAACGGCAAACAGGAAATACTCATAACACGAACCTTTGATTTGCCAGTAGAACTTTTGTTTAAAGCATACACCGAACCAGAATTAATCGAGCAATGGATGGGAACAAAGGTGTTAAAATTTAACTTCCAAAAACACGGAAGCTACCAGTTTTCAACTACCGACCAAAAAGGCAACGAAATCGGTTTTAATGGCACAATACACGACTTTAAAACAAATCAAAGAATTATACGGACTTTTGAAATGGAAAGTATGCCTTTTGGTGTTCAACTAGAAATATATGAATTCGAGAAATTAACCGAAACCACAAGCAACCTAAAACAGCAAGTAATCTATCAATCCGTAAACCATAGAGACCAAAATCTAAAACTTCCATTCAAGCAAGGTATCAATTGGGCTCATAACAGATTGGAAGAAATATTCACCAAATCAAAATAATTACAAAATGACAAAAACAAATAAAATAATCTATTGGGCTTCAACAATTTTCCTTTCATTTGGAATGTTGGCAGGCGGAATACAGCAAATGTTTCAAATTGGTGGATACAATGAAATAGTTACCCAACTTGGTTATCCACTCTATTTGCTTTCAATTCTTGGAACTTGGAAAGTTTTAGGAGTATTTGCCATTTTAATTTCTAAAAGACCTTTGTTAAAAGAATGGGCTTACGCAGGTTTTTTCTTTGCAATGTCCGGAGCAACCATTTCACATATAGCAGTTGGGCAGCCAATAATAGAAGCCTTACCTTCCATTATATTGCTTTTGGTAACGGTTATTTCTTGGTATTTCAGGCCAAACAACCGAAAAATCATTGAACTACAAAAACAAAACTAAATATGGAAAAGGTTGACAGATATATAGATAAAATAACGAGTTGGAAAGATGAAACCATTTTATTGAGAGCAATCTGCTTGGAATGTGGACTTGATGAAGATTTTAAATGGATGCACCCTTGCTATACTTTTCAAGGAAAAAACACAGTCCTCATTCATGGTTTTAAGGAATATTGTGCTTTACTTTTTCATAAAGGAGCATTACTAAAAGATACCGAAAACATTTTGGTTCAACAGACAGAGAATGTACAATCGGCTCGTCAAATACGGTTTACCGATAAAGGACAAATCAATGACCTAAAAACAGTTATCAAAGCCTATATTTTTGAAGCAATAGAAGTGGAAAAGACAGGTTTGGAAGTGAAAATGAAAAAGACTTCGGAATATGAAATATCCAGAGAACTTGAACAAGAATTTGAGAACGACTCTGATTTTAAAACTGCATTTTACAACCTGACACCAGGGAGACAAAGAGGTTATTTACTTCACTTTTCAGATGCAAAACAGTCCAAAACAAGAGTTTCTAGAATTGAAAAAGCGAGACCAAAAATTTTTGACGGAAAAGGACATAACGAACGATAAAAATACTACCGCCAACAGCCGTAACTGTTGTACAACCTAGGATTTTTAAATACAATTTAAAAACGTATAAAAAA
>NZ_JYGZ01000008.1:0-42567 GCF_000967805.1 Flavobacterium sp. 316 | reverse complement strand
AGCTTAAATCAGCTATTTTTACTTTAATTATTTAAAATAAAATGTAATATATACGAAGGTTTTTAGACAAACTGACGTTAAGCAACATAAAAAAATATGAAATATATATTAATAATAACATTATTATTGATTTTAACTTCTGTTAATGAATTTAACTCTAATCAAGAGTGTTTTCCTGATAAAGGAATAAAAACAGCAATAATTACTGGTGAAATTAAAACGAAAAATTCATCTGAAATTAAGAAAATTGTTGAGTCACGAGAGATTGAATTTAATAAAAATGGTCAGCCTTTAGTTATTAGAAACACTAAAAATGGTGGAGAAGAAAACAAAAGAGAATATAAGAATAATGAACTACAATTGATAATAACAACTCGTAAAAAAATACCAGACTTTTATTCTAAAAGCGAGTTAGAATCATTGATTAAAAACGCAAATATCGTTGTAGATACAGTATTCGTCTTGGATCACCATAAAGATGGACGACCAACCAAAATAGAAGGTTCTGATGGGACTATTCAGATTTTCGAGTATTTTGGTAGTTGTGAAAAGGAATTAATTACAACTTTAAACCCTAAAAGAGATACTGTCCAACAATATCAATCGAAATTCAAAGATGGAGTTTTGATTGAGACAATTTGGACTATTTTTAAACCAGTTAAATCTAGTAGAATTTCAAAGTATTTTGAATATAAATTTGATAAAAATGGAAACTGGATTAAAAGAAGTTATTCTCATCAAGGTAAAAATGTAATAACTGAAACAAGAAAATTAATTTATTACTAAACAACATGTTATAACAATGTCAATAAGTCATTTTACTTTATAGTTTCTAAAGAGTGTTCACAAAATTCTTATTATCTTATTTATTATCTTTAACCCTAAGCGAATACTCATAGCCAATTTGACCATATTATTATTAAAAAATGAATTCCTTCGGCTAGTGCTGACTTTGGCTTTATAGCATTAGTATATAATTTAAAAGGCTGATGAATTTGGGAATGGATACCTAAAAACAGACTAAAATGGCTAATAAATGTTTTTAAACTTCTTTTTAGAGCAAATAAAAGAACTAAAAGCAAATTTTAACCGAAACCTTATTGTTTAGGGAAATGAGAATTAATTATAATTCAATTTACCAAATGCATTAAATTATGTATATTTAATGAAATTTAAAGGTGGTTTTGAGATAGACTGCCGTTAGTAGTAATTATAAAAAAATCATGAAGAATATTATACAAATTACATTTTTACTAATTTCTCTTTTTTCATTTAGTCAAACATCAGAAATTGCTAATATTTTTGAAGAATTAGACAATAATGAGAAAAAAACAGTGATAGAACTTTTTAAAAAAAAGGACATTACTAATTCTGAAAAATATTTAAAGTATATTGATTCTACTTTAAATAACACAAATAAAAAATCTAAAATTTATCCAATTATTCTATCATTATCAGTTGTTTCCTTTGAGGAAAATGGAATTTATGATAAAGCAATTAACGGCTATAATGAATTACTTTTGTTAGATTCTTCTAAGGAAAATGCTATTTTAAATAGATTAAGTTTGCTATACAAATATGATAATCAAATAGATAAATCTATTGAAATATTAAAGCTGCAAATTAAAAAATTTCCTGAAGAACCTATTGGTTATTCAAACCTTGCTAATACTTATATTTCAATAAAAAAATATGATGAAGCATTAAAAGTATTATTGTCTAATAAGAACGAAGTAAGACTAGATGATGAATTAAGACATTATGCAACAATTTATTTATTTAAAAATGAAATATATAAAGCTAAAAATAAAATTGATGAATATTTAAAAACCGAGTTTGGCAAAGGCTATTTTGAGGGCTTTTTAATAGCTGCAAAAATATATTCCAAAATTAATGATAAAAACAGTTCTTGTGAATATATAATAGAAGCTGAAAAATTATTTTCAAATATTAAAATTGACCCAGAAAAAACAAGAGCTGACTCAATTTCGATGAATTATTATAATAGTAATAAAGACGAAATTTTACAAATTAAAAAAGAGTCTTGTGAAAAACAATAACTACCGCCAACAGCCGTAACTGTTGTACAACCTAGGATTTTTAAATACAATTTAAAAACGTATAAAAAACACCCTTATTTAATTGGTTTTTAAGCGAGATTTGTTTTTGTGTGTAGCTTAAATCAGCTATTTTTACTTTAATTATTTAAAATAAAATGTAATATATACGAAGGTTTTTAGACAAACTGACGTTGGCGGTAATTTTGCTGCCGAAACTTAAAAAACGAATACAATCTATAAAATAAATAAAAATGAATTTTAGAATATTAACGTGTTTTATATTATTATCATTTTCTTCAAAAATATTTTCTCAAGAAAATGCACCACATTTGAAAGGTAAAGTCAATATTTCAATAAAAGAAGGAACTTTTGAATGCGACTTAACATTAAGTAATATTCCTAGAATTCAAGATTATTTAATTCGTTTAAATTCAGGTATGAATTTATTACATATTAGAAGTAAAAAACCAGAAGATTTTGTACTTGTTTATGATAAATCAGATAAAGACTCAACTTCAACAGGAGAATCATTAGCTTATTATTTTCCTAATAATAATAGAAAAAGTAAATTTTTGCCAGAAGAATTACAATTTAGATATGTTGGTAAATTTCCTGTAGCAATTGATACAATTGAAAATTATTCAAGACAAGATTGGAAAGGCAATATTGCGTTTAATGGTATGTCAGTAAGGAGTGATGGAAGTCAAAGTGCTTGGTATCCTATTATATATGACGCAAAAAAAGATATTGCTTATGACAGAGTAGTTTATGATATTGAATTAAATTGCATTGATTGTTCTACAATTTACGCAAATGGAAATAAACCAGTAAGTTCCAATTCAGCACATCTAATTAGTAACGAACCGAAAGAAGTAGCTTTGTATTGTGGAAAATATGATTTTGTAGATGATGGAAATATTGTTATTTTAAATCCTAAATTTCCTCAAGATAAGATTGACCAGTTTTCAAATCTTGTTTCTAGTTATAAAAAATATTACGAGCAAAAATTAAATATAAGATTTAATCAAACTCCTACTTTTATAAACACTACTCCTACTTCAATAAAAAATGCTTGGCTTTTTGTATCCTATCCTACAATTATGGGAATTGGTTGGGGAGAATATGGATTAGCAGGAATATTTGAAGAAAAATCTCAAAAATTTTACAAGCCAATGATAGCACATGAATTAGGTCATTATTATTTTGGAACTGTTAAGGTATTTAATTCAGAATTAGGCGATATGATGTCTGAAGGTTTTACAGAATATATGGCGTTAAAATTGACCGAAGAAATTCAAGGAGAAAAAGCATATCAAGATATATTAGTTACAAAATATGAAAACTTAAAAGATTTTAAGCCTAATTCTTTTTCAATTGTTAAATCTATAACAGACATTGCTGATAGACAAACTTATGTTTATGATTATGCTCCAATAATTTTTATAGCTATTGAAAAAGAAATTGGTAAAAAGAAAATGTGGGAATGGTTGCGAAATATTTTAGAAACAAAAGTAGAGTTTACTAATTATGAATTTTTAGTTTCAACTTTAAAGAATACATTAAAGAATGATAAAAAAGTAGAATTGATTATTAATACATATTTTGATAATGTAAATTCAACTGAAAATGCAATAAAAAAAATAACCGAAAAATAAAAATAGCACAGAACACAAGTAACTGTTGCACAACCTTGGATTTTCAAAAACAATTTTAAAACCTATAAAAAAACACCCTTATTTAATTGGTTTTTAAGCGAGATTTGTTTTTGTGTGTAGCTTAAATCAGCTATTTTTACTTTAATTATTTAAAATAANAGCTTAAATCAGCTATTTTTACTTTAATTATTTAAAATAAAATGTAATATATACGAAGGTTTTTAGACAAACTGACGTTAAGCAACATAAAAAAAACATCGAGAAAACAAGAATGATTTTAGATGATTTAGAATATATAACTATTGAAAACCAAACCACCGAATTTCCAAAGCACTTTCACGAAACGTTTTGTATTTCACTAATCCATAAAGGAATTGAACAAATTGATTTTGAAAATCAAAGCCTTTTTAGTGAAGCTGGTAGTATTTCAATAACTAATCCTTACGAAATACATTCTAATCCGTTATTTGACAAAAAAACGCAATTGAAATTTGATACTATTTACATCTCTAGTCAATTGATGAAAAGTATATTAAATGGAAAGAATATTAAATTTACTAACAGAAAAATAAAGAATAAAAATGCCAACAAACTGTTTGTAGAACTTAAAAACGCTATTGACAAGCGAGAAACTCAAAACATCGAGTTTTATCTACGTCAGTTTATGAGTAGCTTAAAACCTTACTCGCAAGAAAACGAAAAAGAATATGCTGGATTAAACTTAAATAATTTTAAGGAGATTAACCACTATATTGAAAATCATATTTACGACAAGTTTAGTTTACATGAATTAGCGAAAATTGCGAATATTAATAAATATGGATTTGCGAAAAAATTTAAAGCATCAACAGGGATGACACCAATTAACTACATTTTGATGAAAAAAGTATTTTCAAGTAAAATGTCAATTAAACCTAATACAGAACTTACAACAATAGCATATCAATACAATTTTACAGACTTGGCACATTTTTCTAAAACCTTCAAGCGTTTTGTTGGAATCTCACCTAAGAATTACCAACAAAGTATTATCAGAAAACAATAATTGCCAACATTATACAAATGGTAGTATTGTAAGAGCATTACATTTGGAAAAAAATTAAAACCAAATGACAAAAACGGCTTATTTCCTAATTCTCTTTTCCATACTTCCCAGCCTATTATTTGCACAATCCATAGACGATGCTTTTTCACAAGAGAAAATGCGAAAAGATTTAGAAGTGTTTAAAGAAATCCGATTAAAGACAAATTCTGGACTTTACAAATACCGAACAACACAACAAATCGATAGCATATACAATTGGGCAAATAAGCAAATCGATAAATCTTCTACCTACAGAGATTTTTATAATATCATTTTACAGCTAACAGATTTTGAAGGCAGTGTGCATAATAATACATCTATTCGAGAGAAATTAAATCAATCTTTAAGAGCTGAAAAAAAGGGTTATTTCCCATATCCAATAAAATGGATTGAAGGCGAATGGATTATTAATTTTGAAAAAGGAGAAATTCCTTTAGGCTCCGAAATCATATCAATCAACAATGAAAAAATTGAAGATATTATAAAAAAACTCTATAAATACTATACTACAGACGGAATAAATAAAACAGGAAAGCAAATAGGAATAAATTATAGTTTTAGTAAGTATTATCGTTTAAATTATGGATTAACAGATACATTTTTAGTAAAATATAAGAAAAATAAATCAAGTAAAATAAACGAAATAACTATTAAAAGCATTGGTTATAAAAACTACTATGTAAATGTAAAAAATAGATTTTCAAAACCTTACGATGATGTGAATTATAAAGATTGGAAGGATAATGAAATCTACATTTATAAATCAATTGGCAAAGAAACAGGTGTTTTAACTATAAATAGTTTTTCTATGGGAAACGAAGAAGACTCCAGACATCTAAAATATGTTTCATTTTTAGATAGTGTTTTTACAGCTATAAAAAAGAATGATATAAAAAATTTAATTGTAGATGTTCGTTATAATGGTGGTGGAACAGACCCTAATGATTTAGTAACATACTCATATTTGACCGACCGAAATTTTTCTGAAAATAAGCAAGCTTGGATAAGTTTTAAAAAAATCCCTCATTTAAAATATATAGAAAGTAAAATACCTTCATTTTTGAGATTTCTAGGCGTTGGGAAATACAACAAATGGTTTCAAAAAGAATTTTACATAGAAAAAGAAAATCGCTTTTATCAAGGTCCTTTAAGCGAAGATCACAAAATAAGAACACCGAACAAACAAGCATTTAAAGGAAAAATATATTTGCTCATAAGCCCAAGAATTGCTTCAGCAGGAAGCTTATTTGCTTCTATGGTCGCAGGGAATAGTAATACTACTGTAATTGGAGAGGAAACAATGGGAGGCTACTATGGACACAACGGACATACACCTTTTACTTATATCCTTCCGAAATCTAAAATTTCAACATCATTTTCTATCGTAAATTTAGAACAAGATGTTCCGAAAGAAGAAAACCAAGTTTACAACCGAGGAATTATTCCTGATTTTAACGTGAATCAAAATTTTGAGGATTATTTAAACCAAAAAGACACACAAATGAATTTTACTCTTGACTTGATAAAAAAGAACAGTTCGGAATAAAAAACGTTGCCTAACACAGGTAGCTGTTGCACAACTCTGCTAAAAACTAACTTTTTAAAATAATTAATAAAAATAGAATAGCTTAAATCAGCTATTTTTATTTTAAATAAAACGTAATACATATGAAGGTTTTTAGACAAACTGACGTTAGCTATAATTAAAACATATTCAAGTGAAAAAACAATAATTCTGATAATAATTTTAGGAATGAAATTGACCGAATTAAAAATGAAGAACTTCTGAATAAAGAATACGCAGTGACAACTTTTGAATTTGATACTCTAAATTTTGTTGCACCAGTTCGTACAAAGTGCTCGAATCTTCAAAAATTTCACGAGGAGTTTTGTACTTGTAAACTTTTGTCTTAAATTTACGTAACTGCCTCAAGCAAGGCAAACCGTTGTGCGTCACGCTGAAAAACTTCCAAAAATATATGGACTATCAAACATACGAACCACATACAGACTTAAAATCGCTTATTAGCTGTTATTGGACTTTGGAAGTACCAATACAAACCGAACCACAAAAGCAACGAATCGTACCAGACGGTTGCATTGAAATGGCATTTATTCTTGGAGATGACATAAAACGGTACACTTCCGAAAATGAATTTATACTTCAACCTCGTTCAATGGTACTCGGACAAACAATTGAGCCTTTTTACATTGAACCAACAGGTTTTGTCAAAACATTTGCTATCCGATTTTATCCTTATGGATTTGCCAACTTTGTTTCTGAGCCAATTAAAAATTTAGTGAATAAAGAAACACCTATAAATCAGCTTTTTGGAATAGAAACCGTAGATGATTTGGAACAAAAAATAATTAAAGCGGAAAACACGGAACAACGGATAAGCATTATCGAAAAATTTCTTTTGGACAGGCTCAATGAGGAAAAGACAATTAATACAATTGTAAAAAACACCATTGATTCCCTTCTATCTACAAACGGAAGTGCTTCAATAACTTCAATTTTTAAAGATGAACCCACAAAACGAAGACAACTTGAAAGAAACTTCAGAAAACAAATTGGTGTAAGTCCTAAACAATTGGGAAAGCTAATTCGCCTACAAACCGCTTTAAAAATGTTGCTTAACCAAAAGTCGGAAAATCTGACCGATATTGCCTATAAAAGTGAATATTTTGACCAAGCCCACTTCATAAAAGATTTTAGAGAATTTACGGGAATAAACCCCAAAGAGTTTCTTGCTCACGAAAGTTTGGCTCTTTCTGCCCTTTTTTATAAATAGTTTAAAGGTGTCGCATTTTTACAATTTAACACGACTTTCTATTGCTAATTTTGTTCTATCAATAACAAACTAGAAATGAAAGAAAAAATATTTATTGTAATTATTGCCATGACATTATGTATTGTGTCTTGTAAGAACAAAGATTCTTCAACTTCTGAACAAAGCCAAACTAAAGAAACAAATACAAAAAACGTAAAGAATATGAACAGTTACATCTCAATTTTTGAAATCCCAGCAACGGATATTTCACGAGCAATCAATTTTTATAAGGAAATTTTAGGAGTGGATATTGAAAAAATAGAATTTCCAGGTATGGAAATGGGTTTGTTTTCATATCAAGACCAGATGGTTACAGGAGTTATTATAAAAGGAGAAGGTTACGAACCTTCTGCTAAAGGAGTTACTATTTATTTGAACGGTGGAGATAATTTACAGACCATTCTTGATAAAGTAGGAGGTAACGGTGGGAAAATCATTATACCTAAAACACCTCATGCTGACGAGAGTGGATTTTTTGCCATTTTCCATGACTCGGAAGGAAACAAAATGGGACTTCATTCTCCAAATTAAAAAAGAACGAACGCTCAACAATGTGCATAAATAATAGCGGTTTAAGTGGTAACTTGAACCGTTTTTCATTTCATTTAAGTATTTTTTAAACTGAACAGTTAAGTATATAATACGGGTTATACCGAAGTGGAAAAAGACAAAGAAATTACACCTGTTGTTGGTGGTTCAGAAAAGTTTAGAGCATTTATAAAAGACGAGCTTTTTTCAGAAATTGATAAAAGATACAGAACAATGACTGAAAAAAGTATCATTGGAGAATCTGCATCAGGACTTTTTGTAATGGAAACTTTCTTTTTAACACCTGAAATGTTTGACAGTTATATTGCTTTTGACCCATCGTTATGGTGGAATAATCATTATTTAGTTAGAACAGCAAAAGAACATTTGGCAAAATTTCCAACACCGAAAAAGCGACTTTGGTTTGCAGGTTCTGATGCTACTGACGTTTCACCTTATACTAAACAATTAGCCGACATTTTTAAAACTGAAACTGTACCAAATTTAATGTGGAAATATTCTGACGAGCCTAAAGAAAAACACACGACCATTTTTAGAGCTACAAAAGAAAAAGCAATCATTTGGACTTTGAATAAAATTGAATAATAAACGAACGCACAACACGGTATTTATGAAAAGCAAGCTAAGAGTTATAAATTCAATATTTGTATTTCTATCAAGCGATAGTACAAAACTGGATTTTCCGTCTTTCATAAATATCCGAACCGTTGCCAGTAATTTGAAACACTGTTCTAAATTTAAAATATTAATATGAATTTCAGAATTAAACGACTCGGAATTTATAATTGAGTTTATTGGTGGTTAATTTATAGGGTATGATTAAATAATTTTATATATATTTGAGAAACAATAAAAAAATAGACACTTTAATATAAAATTATCATGAAGAAAATTGTATCAATTGTTGCGTTGTCATTGTTGTTTTCTGTAGGAGTGAGTGCTCAAGAGAAAAAGACAACTAAAAAAGAGAAAGCGAAAACAGAGAAAAAAGCAGAATGCTCTAAAGAAGAAAAAAAGTCTTGTGGAACAGAAGCTAAAGAATCTTGTTGTTCTAAAAAAACGAAAGCAGAAGCAAAAAAAGAAGACTAATAATTATTTTATAGTAATAGAAATCCATCAAAATTTGATGGATTTTTTTTTGAAAAATAGATAACAAATGTTACTTACATTCTAGTCATTGTTCCGTAAATTTGTAAAAATACAACTACAATGGAAGAAATGTTATTCTACGATAGAATGCAATTTGCATTTACTATCACGTTTCATTACTTATTTCCACAATTAACCATGGGACTTTCTTTAATGATAGTCTATTTCAAGTGGAAATTTATCAAAACACAATTAGAACACTATAATGATGCAGCCAAATTCTGGATGCGTATTTTTGCACTTAATTTTGCTATGGGGGTTGTTACTGGTATTCCAATGGAATTTCAATTTGGAACCAATTGGGCAAAATTTTCAGAGTTAACAGGAGGTATTATCGGACAAACTTTAGCAATGGAAGGTATGTTTTCCTTTTTCTTAGAATCGTCCTTTTTAGGACTTTTTTTATTTGGAGAAAAATTACTCGGACAAAAAATGCACTTTCTCACAGGTTTTCTGGTCTTTTTGGGATCTTGGGCAAGTGGATTTCTGATTATTGCTACTCATTCATGGATGCAAAACCCTGTAGGATATGAAATTTTAACCAATGGTAAATTTGTTTTAAATAATTTTAGTGCATTATTTACTAATCCTTGGCTTTGGCCTTCTTATTTACATAATCAAGCAGCTTCTTTAGTGACTAGCTCTTTTGTAGTTGCAGGAGTAGGAGCATTCTATATTTTAAACAAAAAAAATATAGAATTTGGAAAACTATTTTTAAAAACAGGGGTTATTTTTGGTTTAATATCTTCTTTAATTGTAGCCATGCCTACAGGTGATATGTTAGCTAAAAATGTAGTAAAATATCAACCCGTAACGTTTGCAGCAATGGAAGGGATTTTTCATACTGAAAAAGGAGGTTCGGAAATTATTTTGATAGGACAGCCTGATGTGAAAAATAAAAAACTAGATAATAAAATTGCAGTGCCTAATATTTTAAGTTTTTTAACTTATGGGAATTGGGAACAAGAAATAAAAGGGTTAGAAGAATATCCAGAGGAAGTACATCCAACGAATATTTCAGGGTTGTATTATGCTTATCATATTATGGTTGGGTTGGGAACTATCTTTATAGGCTTAATGGCTTTTGCTGTTTTTCAATTAATTCGGAAAAAGCTCTATACTACAAAATGGATTTTATGGGCATTAGTATTTATAATTCCATTTCCATATATAGCTAATACAACAGGTTGGTACACAGCAGAACTAGGAAGGCAACCTTGGTTAGTATATAATTTATTAAGAACATCAGCAGGAGCTTCTCCAACAGTTTCCTCTGGAAATACTTTGTTTACTTTATTAGGATTTATTGGTTTATATCTTTTATTAGGCTTATTGTTCCTATTATTAGTAGGTAAAATCATTAGAAAAGGACCACAAACACATTAAACTATGGAATTTTTTTGGTATATCATTTTAATAATTATGTTAGCTACTTATATAGTGCTAGATGGTTATGACTTTGGAGCAGGTATTGTACATTTCTTTTTTGCAAAAAATGAAAAGGATAAAAAAGCAATTACTAATGCTATTGGTCCGTTTTGGGATGCAAATGAGGTTTGGCTTATAGCTACAGGAGGTGTTTTGTTTTTTGCTTTTCCTACTTTGTACGCTTCTTCTTTTAGTGGATTTTATTTGCCTTTAATTATGATTTTATGGTTGCTTATTTTTAGAGCTATCGGATTAGAATTAAGAGGGCAAATTCATCATCCTATGTGGGAAGTTATTTGGGATAAAGCTTTTGGAATAGCTAGTTTACTTTTAGCGCTGTTTTTTGGCGTTGCACTTGGCAATGTAGTAAGAGGAGTAAATTTAGGAATGGTTGAAAATGGAGTTTCTACAGTAGAACCACATTATTTTTTCCTACCCTTATGGAATCCTACTTTTAGTCCACAAGCAAATCATTTAGGTATTATAGATTGGTTTACCTTGTTGTTAGGTGTTATAAGTGTAATAGCTTTGACAATTCATGGAGCCAATTGGATTATTTTTAAAACGAATTCCGATATTAATACTAAATTAAAAAATGTAATCTTTAAATTGAATTTTGTGCTTTTAGCATTAGTAATTGTTTCTTTATTCGTTTGGCATATTATAGAACCAAAACCGTTTCATAATTATTTTAAATATCCATTTCTTTGGTTGTTGCCTATAATTATGCTCATAGGGCTGTTTGGTTTGTTTAAAGTAAAAACATTCAAGAAAGATGGACAAGGTTTTATGTTTTCAACGCTCTTCTTGGTTGGTGGATTAGCATCAACAGTTGCTTCTATTTTTCCAAATTTATTACCATCAACAAATAAAGTAAATCCATCTTTAACACTTTATAATGTAGCGGCTGATAATTATGGACTTTCTGTTGGTGTTTATTGGTTTGTTATTGCAATATTATTAGTAATTGTTTATTTCGTAATACAATATAGAGTATTTAAAGGAAAAATGGATGATGTAGGTTATGGTGAGCATTAAAAAAAGTTTGTTAAATCATAATGTATTTTATTTCTAACAATATTTAAGTGTATAAGTAATAGCATTAAAAAAATAATTTTACTATGTTCTAACTTTGAAACTTTTACAGTTTATACTATCTTTGCAACTTATTAAAATCACATACAAATATGTTTGATAATTTAAGCGATAAACTAGATAAAGCGTTTCATATATTAAAAGGACACGGTAAAATTACAGATGTAAATGTTGCCGATACTTTAAAAGAAGTGCGTCGTGCATTATTAGATGCCGATGTTAACTTTAAAATAGCAAAAGATTTTACAACAAGAGTAAAAGAAAAAGCATTAGGAGAAAACGTTCTAACTACACTTCAACCAGGACAATTAATGGTTAAAATCGTTAAAGACGAATTAACTCAATTAATGGGAGGAGATGTAGAAGGAATTAATTTATCTGGAAATCCATCTGTAATATTAATGTCTGGTCTACAAGGTTCTGGTAAAACAACTTTTTCAGGGAAATTAGCCAACTTTTTAAAGACTAAAAAAAATAAAAAACCATTATTAGTTGCTTGTGATATTTATCGTCCAGCCGCTATTAATCAGTTGCATGTTGTAGGAGATCAAATAGGAGTTGAAGTATATTCAGAACCAGAAAATAAAAATCCAGTTGAAATTGCTCAAAATGCAATAAAGCATGCAAAAGCAAACGGATTCAATGTTGTTATTGTCGATACTGCTGGTCGTTTAGCAGTAGACGAAGAAATGATGACCGAAATTGCAAACGTTCATAGAGCAATTCAACCACAAGAAACATTGTTTGTAGTGGATGCTATGACTGGGCAAGATGCGGTAAATACTGCAAAAGCATTTAATGATCGTTTAAATTTTGATGGAGTTATCCTTACAAAATTAGATGGAGATACGCGTGGTGGAGCAGCAATTTCTATTAAATCAGTAGTAAATAAACCTATTAAATTTATTGGTACAGGTGAAAAGATGGAAGCAATTGATGTTTTCTATCCATCACGTATGGCCGAAAGAATTTTAGGAATGGGAGATGTTGTTTCTTTAGTAGAAAGAGCTCAGGAACAATATAATGAGGAAGAAGCAAGAAAGTTACAAAAGAAAATTGCTAAAAACGAGTTTGGTTTTGATGATTTCTTATCGCAAATACAGCAAATTAAGAAAATGGGTAACATGAAAGACCTTGTTGGAATGATACCTGGAGCTGGAAAAGCCCTAAAAGATGTAGAAATTGAAGATGACGCTTTTAAACATATAGAAGCTATTATTCAATCGATGACACCGGCAGAGAGAAGTAAACCATCATTAATAGATGTAAAACGAAAAGCAAGAATTGCAAAAGGAGCAGGACGAAAAGTAGAAGAAGTAAACCAATTAATGAAGCAATTTGATCAGATGAGTAAGATGATGAAAATGATGCAAGGAGGAGCAGGAAAAAATCTTATGAAGATGATGGGCGGAATGAAAGGAATGAGATAAAAAAATGAGACGCGAAAATTCGCGTCTTTTTTATAACAATTTTTTATAGTTTTCAAAGGATAATTAGTAAACAACAACACAACACAATGAACTTATTAGACGGTAAAAAAGTTTCGGAAGAAATTAAAAATGAAATTGCTGCTGAGGTCGCAAAGATGAAAGCAAATGGCGAGAAAGTACCTCATTTAGCTGCAATTATTGTAGGAAATGATGGGGCAAGTTTAACTTATGTAGGAAGTAAAGTGAAATCTTGTGAAAGAGTTGGATTTGAGTCAACTTTAGTTAAAATGCCAAGTACAACTTCAGAAACAGAATTGCTAAAAAAAATAAAAGAACTAAATCAGGATGATAATATAGATGGATTTATAGTTCAATTACCATTGCCAGAGCAAATAGATACTCAAAAAATTATTATGGCAATAGATCCTAGTAAAGACGTTGACGGATTTCATCCGGAAAACTTTGGAAAAATGGCATTAGACATGACAACATTTATTCCTGCAACACCATTTGGAATTTTAGAATTGTTAGAACGATATAATGTTGAAACAAAAGGAAAACATACTGTAGTTATAGGAAGAAGTCATATTGTAGGAAGGCCAATGAGTATCTTAATGGGAAGAAAAGGATTTCCAGGAAACTCAACAGTTACATTAACACATAGTCATACTAAAAATATTAATCAAATAACATCGCAAGCAGATATTATTATCACTGCATTAGGAGTTCCAAATTACCTTAAAGCAGAAATGATTAAAGATGATGCTGTAATTATTGATGTTGGTATTACACGTGTTCCTGATGAAAACTCAGAAAAAGGATATAAAATTACAGGAGATGTGGATTTTGAGTTTGTGTCTAAAAAAGCGTCATATATAACACCAGTTCCAGGTGGAGTAGGACCTATGACTATTGCAATGCTTTTAAAAAATACATTATTGGCAAGAGAGCAAAAAAAGAATAAATAATATTTTAATTTCTATAAAACAAAAGAGCTGCAATTCATTGCAGCTCTTTTGTTTAGTATTATATCGTTCTAAAATCAGAAGTGAAAAATAATTCAACACTCGGGTATTTCTGTTGTGTCATTTGAATTGAAAATTCACTATCGGCTAAGAAAACAAGTTGACCATATTTGTCATGGCCTAAGAATTTTTGTTTTACTCTTTTAAACTCCATAAACTCTTCGCTTTTCGGATCTTTAGGTTTAACCCAACAAGCCTTATGAGCTGGAAAATTTTCATAGTTACATTTCGCACCATATTCGTGTTCTAAACGATATTGAATCACTTCATATTGTAATGCTCCTACAGTTCCAATTACCTTTCTTCCATTCATTTCAAGAGTAAATAACTGAGCAACACCTTCATCCATCAATTGATCTATTCCTTTTTCTAATTGTTTAGATTTTAAAGGATCAGCATTGTTTATGTACCTAAAATGCTCAGGTGAAAAACTAGGAATGCCTTTAAAAATCATATTTTCTCCCTCAGTTAACGTATCTCCAATTTTAAAGTTTCCAGTATCATGAAGTCCTACAATATCACCAGCATAAGAAATATCTACAATTTCTTTTTTCTCAGCAAAAAAAGCATTCGGACTAGAGAATTTTACTTTTTTACCTTGTCTTACGTGTAAATAAGGTTTGTTTTTTTCAAACGTACCAGAAACAATTTTAACAAAAGCTAATCTGTCTCTGTGTTTAGGATCCATATTGGCATGGATTTTAAAAACAAAACCACTAAATTTATCTTCGTCAGGTTGAATAAGTCTTGTGTCTGATTCTTTTGCTCTTGGAGTTGGAGCAATATCAATAAAGCAATCTAATAATTCTCTAACACCAAAGTTGTTTAAGGCTGAACCAAAGAAAACAGGTTGCAAAGTTCCATTTAAATAAGCTTCTTTGTCAAATTCAGGATATATTTCATTAACTAACTCTAGTTCTTCTCTTAGTTTGTCAGCATGTTTTTGACCTATAATTGTATCTAATTCAGGATTAAGAATATCAGTAAATGAAATAGTATCTTCTATGTCTTTTCTACTGTCACCACTAAATAAATTGATGTTTTTCTCCCAAATATTATAAATTCCTTTAAAATCATACCCCATTCCTATAGGGAAACTTAAAGGACAAACTGTTAATTTTAATTTTTGTTCTACTTCATCCAGTAAGTCGAAAGCATCTTTTCCTTCTCTATCTAATTTGTTAATAAAAACAATCATAGGAATATTACGCATTCTACAAACTTCTACTAATTTTTCTGTTTGTTCCTCAACACCTTTTGCTACGTCAATTACAACAATTACACTATCAACAGCAGTCAGTGTTCTAAAAGTATCTTCGGCAAAATCCTTATGTCCAGGAGTATCTAAGATATTAATCTTTTTGTTTTTATAATTAAATGCTAATACAGATGTAGCTACAGAAATTCCCCTTTGACGTTCAATTTCCATAAAATCTGAAGTGGCTCCTTTTTTTATTTTATTACTTTTTACTGCACCCGCTTCTTGTATAGCACCACCAAATAAAAGTAATTTTTCTGTTAAAGTTGTTTTACCAGCATCAGGGTGTGATATAATCCCAAACGTTCTTCTTCTTTTTATTTCGTCTTTAAAGCTCATCAAAATATTTTTTGCAAATATAAGTTTTTACACTTATTACATTATAAAAAAAAGTCTTTATCACTATTTGATTGTCACTTATTAACAAAAAAATAATGAAATTATAGAAACCTTATCTATAAAGGATATTAAAGAAATTAGCTCATTCTTTCTTTTAAAGAATTCAAAACAGGTATTTATACTCATTTTTAGATAAAGAGATCGGTTTATTTTTACAATAGTTTTAAATGTGTTTGTATAAATATTATTTATAATAAGATGTAATAGATGTTAAAAGTATATTTTATGGTATAACTAAACTAAAACAGAGTTATGAGAAACAGATTTTTTTTACTGATAGTCTTTCTGTCTTTTATCCACTTTATAGTGGTACAGAAAATAAATCCAATAAAAAAGATGAAAGTAATTTGGTTAAAATTTTATAACTATTATAATGAAGAGCTTTCTAATAAAAAAGCTAAATCTATTATAGCATGGATGGTTGAAAATAGAGCTACTACTAACGGATTGATTAATAGAGAAGGTGTGTGAGAATCAAAATTGATAAAAGCAAGATAGCAAGTACTTAGAGAAAAAAGAATTGAGAAATGAACTATAATAAATTTATTATTGTAAAAATGAGACTATATTTTTAAAGTCATAAAAGCGTCAAGAAATTGATGCTTTTTTATTTACTTAATTTTTTTATTAATAGTACAACATATAGTTGGTTTATACATTTGAATTATTATTTTTGTTGGTTAGAAATAAAATAAATAAATTTTGTATGAAAAATTTTGTATTCATAGTAATATGCTTTTATTCGTCATTCTTTTTATCTGCTCAAGAAAAAGAAATATTATTTACAATAGATAATCATCCATACTATACAAGCGAATTTTTAAGAGTTTATAATAAAAACTTAGATTTAGTTAAAGATGATTCTCAAAAAGATTTAGATAAATATTTAGAACTTTTTTTAGGATATAAATTAAAAGTAGAAAAAGCTTATAAATTAGGTTTACAAAACAATACAAAATATCAAAATGAATTAAATTCATATAGAACTCAATTAGCTAAAAACTATTTAAATGATTCTAAAGTAACTAATGCGTTAGTTGAAGAAGCATATGATAGAATAAAAAAAGAAGTTAGAGCGTCGCATATTTTAGTAATGGTAGATGAAAATGCTAAAGCAGAAGATACTTTAAAAGCATATAATAAAATAGTAGATATAAAAAAACGTATAGATAAAGGAGAAAATTTTGATGATTTAGCCTCACGTTTTTCTGAAGATCCTTCTGCAAAAGAAAATAAAGGAGATTTAGGATATTTTTCAGCATTTAGAATGGTATATCCGTTTGAAGTAGCAGCATATAAAACCTCAGTAGGAAAAACATCAAATCCATTTAGAACTCGTTTTGGATATCATATTTTAAAAGTAACTGATAAAAGAGAGAATAGAGGAGAAGTTACAGTGTCTCATATAATGATTATGAAACCAGCTACGCCTAATGCTGAATTAGAATTGAAAGCAAAACAAACAATAGAAGATATCTATAAAAAAATTAAACAAGGGGAAAGTTTTGAGAGCTTGGCAAATCAATTCTCAGAAGATAAATCTAGTGCAGCAAAAGGAGGTCTTTTACAACGATTTGGAACAGGACAATTAACCTCAATTGAATTTGAAAATATAGCCTTTGGACTAAAAGATAAGAATCAAATTTCTGAACCATTTCAATCACAATTCGGATGGCATATCGTTAAACTAATAGAAAAACATCCAGTGCAATCATTGGAAGAAATGCGATATGAGTTAGAAAATAAAGTAAAAAGAGATGAACGTTCATTATTAATTACAAATTCATTAGCAAAAAAAGTTAGAGCTAAATATTCATTTGAGAAAAACGATAATGTTTTAACTGCAATAAAATCAATTATAACAAACGATTACTACAATGAAAAATGGGAAATTCCACAAGATAAAAAAGGAATTGAAGGAGAAATAGCTGTTATAAATGGTGATGGAAAATTATATACTCCAGATTTTGTGAAATATATTCTTAATCAACAAAAAAATGGAATTAAAACAAAACCAATTTCAAAATTAATAGATGAACTTTTTGAAAAATGGATGGATGAAAAATTGATAGAGTATTACGATAATAACTTAGAAAAAGAATTTGTAGAATTTAAATATGTTATGGACGAATATAGAGACGGTCTGTTGCTATTTGATTTAATGGAAAAAGAAATATGGACGAAAGCAAAAACGGATACAACAGGATTATTTAAGTTCCATAAAGAACATGAAAAAGATTATATGTGGAAGAAAAGATTAGATGTAGATTTATTGTCTTCTACAGATGAAAAAATAATCAAAAAAGCAAAATCTTATTTGAAAAAAGGAAAAACATTAGAATACATTAAAGAAAAATTGAATACAGAGGAAAAAGTAAATGTAATGGTGAAATCGGGAGAATTTGAAGAAGATTACGATGTTTTATCAGCATTTAATGTAAAATCTAAAGGAATAACTTCAGTTGTTTCAAAAGATGGTTATTACTTTGTGGCGAATGTAAAAGAAGTAAAAGAGCCTCAGCCAAAAGAATTTAATGAATGTAAAGGAAAATTAATAGGCGATTATCAACAATATTTAGAGAGTAATTGGGTTAATGAATTAAAGAAAGAATTTTCCGTTCAAGTAAATCAAGATGTATTTAATAATATAAAAGGACAATTAGAAAAATAATGAAACTATTTCAAATAATCATATTAGTTGTACTAACCACTTCTTGCGAATATTTTAAAACGCCAAAAGAACCCGAAGCAATAGCCAGAGTTGGAAATGATTATTTGTATAAGGAAGATATCTTAAATTTAATACCAAAAGAAACATCTAAAAACGATAGTATTGCTATTATTAAAGCTTATATAGATAGATGGGCAACACAAAAACTATTATATAAAGGAGCTGAAATTAATTTAAGTAAAGATAAAACAGTAGAATTTGATGCTTTAATTCAGCAATATAAAGTAGACTTATACACAAAAGCATATATTGAAGAATTAGTAATTAGAAAAATAGATACTATAATTACAGAAGAAGAGATAAAACAATACTATGAAAAGAATAAAGATTTTTTTAAAAATTCATCAGAGTTAGTGAAACTTCGCTATATTAATTTAGTTAAAGAAAATCCAAAATTTGAAAAAATTAAAGCAAAGTTTACTTCCTTTGCTTCCAAAGATAAAAAAGAGCTAGAAGAATTATCAATACAATTTAAAAGTTATGCCTTTAATGATTCTGTTTGGGTAGATGTTAATCAAATATATGAGAAATTACCATTCATAAATCTTGAAAATAAACAACAATATTTATCAGATGGAATTAATTATCAATATCCAGATTCGTCAACAGTATGGTTGGTAAAAGTAAAACAAGTACTGCCAAAAAATAGTACAGCACCATTACAATTTTTAAGACCAACAATAAAACAAGTTATAATAAACAATAGAAAACTAGAATTAATAAATACAATAGAAAAGGAAATTACAAATGATGCTATCAAAAATAATAAATATGAGATTTATAAATAAAAAATCAATACTAGCACTTTTTTTGCTTTCAGGAACAGTAATAATGGCACAAGCAAAAAAAGAAAAGGTTGATGGAGTAGTTGGTGTTGTGGGAGATTATGTTATTCTTGATTCAGACATAGATTTAGAATACATTCAATTAAAAGCGCAAGGAGTAGATATAAAAGAAATTACCCGTTGCGAATTATTTGGAAAACAATTAGAAGACAAGTTGTACGCACATCAAGCCATTCAAGACAGTATTATTGTGTCAGATGAAGAAGTAAACGGATTCATGAATGAGCAAATGGATGCAATGGTAGAACAAGTAGGATCAATAGATAAAGTACTTAAATTCTATAGAAAGAAAAATTTAGATGAGTTTAGAGCTTACTTTTTTGATATAATCAAAAACAATAAGCTAACAGACCAAATGAGAAAGAAAATCATTGATGGTATCGAAATTACACCAGAAGAAGTTCGCAATTTCTTTAAAGAAATTCCAGAAGACGAAATTCCACTTTTTGGTGCAGAAGTAGAAGTATCACAAATCGTTGTTAAACCAGTAGTTTCAGAAGAAGAAAAACAAAAAGTAATTGACAGACTAAAAAAACTTCGTCAAGAAGTATTAGATGGAGAAAGCAGCTTTTTTAGTAGAGCAGTTTTGTATACAGAAGACGTAGCATCTAGTTCAAATGGTGGTTTTTATAAAATAAACCGTAAAACATCATTTGTAAAAGAATTCAAAGACGTAGCATTTACACTAGGAGAAGGAGAAATTTCAGAACCATTTGAAACTATTTTTGGATATCATATTATTATGGTTGAAAAAATAAAAGGACAAGATATAGAGCTAAGGCACATATTAATGAGTCCAAAAGTTACTCCAGAAGCGTTAAAAGAAGCAAAAGAAAAAGTGGAATTAATACGTTCTAAAATAACAAGCGGAACTATAACATTTCAAGAAGCGGCAAAGACCTTCTCTGATGAAAAAGAAACAAAAAATAACGGTGGTGTTTTGTTAAACCCAAGAACATTAGAACCACGTTTTGAATTGACAAAAATGGACCCATCATTGTACGGACAAGTTTCAGAATTAAAAGATGGAGAAGTTTCTCTACCAATACTTTCAGAAGAAAGAGGAATAGGTAAATTCTATAAATTAATTACAGTAAACAATAGAATAGGCGAACACAAAGCAGATTTTGCCCAAGATTATTTAAAAATTAAAGAATTAGCACTTCGTGATAAGCAAATTAAAGCTATTGCAAAATGGGCAGAAGAGAAAATAGAAGAAACATATATTAAAATAGGAGACGATTACAGAGACTGCGATTTTACTAATAACTGGTTAAAAAAGTAATCTTTTTTTTAAACAATAATTAAAAGCGAATGGCTTAGGTAAATTCTTAAATGTATTTCCTGCCATTCGCTTTTATCTTTTATTTCTTCAAAATAAAAGGATATCACTACTGTCAGGGCTAAATAGTTATTGTCTTTCTTTTTTGTAAGTATTTTTTATTACTTTAGTAACTTGTAAAATTAAACTTAAAAACACAAAAATAAATATGTCAGATGTAGCAGCTATTCAGCAATTGGTACAAAAACAAAAAGCATTAAAACAAGAAATTGCAAAAGTTATTGTAGGACAAGATGAAGTAATAAATCAAATTGTGTTAAGTGTTTTTGCTGGCGGACATGCATTGTTAATAGGAGTTCCAGGATTGGCAAAAACATTAATGGTAAATACCATTTCAAAAGCATTAGGACTAAACTTTAAACGCATTCAGTTTACACCCGATTTAATGCCATCAGATATATTAGGAAGTGAGATTTTAGATGAAAATCGTCAATTTAAATTCATAAAAGGACCTGTCTTCTCAAATATTATCTTGGCAGATGAAATAAACAGAACACCACCTAAAACACAGGCTGCTTTGCTAGAAGCAATGCAAGAAAGATCAGTAACCGTAGCAGGACATAATTACAAATTAGAATTACCGTATTTCGTTTTAGCAACACAAAACCCTATTGAACAAGAAGGAACATATCCTTTGCCAGAAGCGCAGTTAGATCGTTTTATGTTCGCAATAAAATTAGAATATCCTTCTTTTCAAGAAGAAGTAGATGTTGTAAAAGCAACTACTTCCGATTTTAAACCTGTAGTAAATTCATTATTCACGGCACAAGAAATTACCGATTTTCAAAACGTAATTCGTAAAATTCCAGTAGCAGATAATGTTATAGAATATGCCGTAACCTTAGTTAGTAAAACCAGACCAGATAATCCATTAACAAACGACTTTGTTAAAACTTATATCGATTGGGGAGCAGGACCAAGAGCGTCTCAAAACCTTATTTTAGCAGCAAAAACACAAGCTGCCCTAAAAGGGAAGTTTTCACCAGATATAGAAGATGTTCAATCAGTAGCAACAGGTATTTTACTTCATCGTATTGTAAAAAATTACAAAGCAGATGCAGAAGGAATAAGTGAAGAAGAAATTATTAAAAAATTGTTTTAATTAAATGATGAATAAGTTCGCTTTTCTAATTTTTCTGTTTTAGTATGCTTTTAAAGAGATGGTTAGAATTTATTCATTTATAAATTTTATTATCAAAAAGGATTAGGTTATATTGGGGCGACTGAAAAAGGAAAGTTGATTTCATGTATTACTCCAGAAAAATTTTAATTGTTTACTGTTGTCAATAGTAAATTTCACATCATCTGTTTAGCTTTATAAATAATTTTATGAAAAAAAATCTAGTATTATTTTTAGTATTTACATTTGGCTTGTTTTTTGGACAAAATAAAAATCATTCAGAAAAATTTAAAACTCTTGAACCAGATGTTTGGTTAAATATTTGGGATAAAGAAAATTCAGATAAATCCATTAAAATTGACACACTTTTTTACGATGAAATTCCAAAATATCTAGAATTTAGAGGAACAGTTGTGGAAGCATTAAGATGGAATGATGCTTTAGGAGAAAATATACTCATTCAAACAGTAACAGGTCATTTTAATTGGAAAGATTATGATGAGAATTTAACAGATTTTATGTTACAAGACAAATCCGAACTTTTTGCATATCTATTTCGAAAAAAAAGATCAGAAAATGAATTCAGTCGAGTTTGGAAACTATATGATTACAATAAATGTTACGGAGTAGATTGGTTTACAGGTTTTATTCCAAAAGCAACAACAATTACGGATATTGATAAAGATGGAATATCTGAAATTACTTTACCTTATGTTTTAATTTGTCGAGGTGGAATGGATCCAGGAGAAATGAAAATTATAATGTATGAAGATAATGTAAAATATGCTTTGAGAGGAACAACCATGCTTATGTGTAAAAGTAAAGAGCACTATGGAGGAGAATTTGAACCAAGTGATAATTTAAAAAAGGAAAGTACTCTATATGATTTTCTTAAAAAGCGTTGGGAAACTCATAAATGCGAAAATGATAGGTTTTATTAGAAACAATTAGTAAAAACAGCAATTATCCGCAATCTTATTTTATTCCAAAAACATGTTGTTTATGTTCTATACTTAAAAACACCTAGCTTTGGTTTAATAAATAGTTTAAAAACACCTACTTAATTTTATTTTCTAGCTCTTTGTCGTAAAAAAACAAAAACATACTTCCCATCATGTCTTCGTCGGTAATTGAAGTATTGTCTACATCTAAAACCAATTCATAATCATGGTTATTATATAACCAAACACCTTCGATTGAACTAAATGGTTCTACATTTTGTAATCCAATTTTATTTTTATAATTGGTTATTTCACTCTTAAAAATGTTCTTATTCAAAGTTTTATCATGCAAAGCAATAGATGTTGCGAAAGGATGAACATGAATAGCAGAATAATGCAATCGTAAGCTATCCTTTAGTTGTAACTGTTCATTAATAGAACTTCTATATGTGTTTTTTCCTTTAGGAATAATCCAATGACCTGATAACATGTTTCCCATATTGTCAGTATAACTATGGTATTTTGGATCCACAGGAATACATTGATTGCTTCCAGAAGTTAATGTTTTATAAGGTGTTTCTTTATTATAAGGTAGTTGAATGTAAACAGTTCTACTCATTAAAGGCTTTTGAGTACCATCGTATTTTTCATGAGTAATAGAAACTTCATGTTTTATTTTCTTAAAAATAGATTTATAATTATGATTTAAAGCTTGGGAAGTAATATGTAAGAAATCGTTTCCCATTATAGGAATGCCATAACCCTTTGGAAAATTAGAATGAATAAAACCATTTGATAAAGAAATTAATCTTGGATATTGTTTACCAATACGATCTTCTAAGTTCCAGTGAGAGTAATAGTTAGCATCATTTAAATTAACATTCATGTGGCAAATAAAATCATTTGATATCTTTTCATTTGATTTTGCATCAATAGCTTTTATATCAAAACCTGTAATCCAAATTAAATCATTCTCTTGGCTTAATTGTATATAACGAGATGCACTAGGTCCTTCCATAGATTTATAAATGTCATCAACTAAAAACGTTGGAGAAAGCATCTTATAATCTTGCGAAGTATTGTTTATTTCCCATTCATTACTAACTAATCCAAGCTTGTGAAGTAATGTAGTCTTTACTGCTGCTTTTTTCTTTTTGGATAACTGATAGTATCCAATTCCTGAACTAAAAGTAATAATTAGGAAAATAACTCCTAAATTTTTATATATCTTTGATTTTCTCATTAATTATATTTTCATCATAAACAAAAATAGCAAATTATATAATGAATGATAATAGTAAACAAAGAATTTTTGGATTAGACTTAATGAGAGCCATTGCAATAACAATGGTTTTATGTTCACATATACTTTGGATATATCCTTCAAAAAACAGATTTATTTCTAATATATTTGAAATGTTTGGACTTTGGGGTGTAGAAATCTTTTTTGTATTAAGTGGATTTTTAATTGGAGGAATTCTTTATAAAACATACACAAGCACTAACTTTAGTATAGATGAAGTTTTTATATTTTTAAAGAGAAGATGGTTTAGAACGTTGCCAAATTATTACCTAGTTTTAATAATTAATATTGTTGTTGCTACTTATATTGGTTATGAAATGGAATCTTTGTGGCGATATTTCTTTTTTTTACAGAATTTTAGCTCTACGATGTTACCTTTTTTTCCAGAGTCATGGAGTTTGTCTGTAGAAGAATTTACTTATTTACTTGTGCCAATTGTGCTTTTTTATTCGTTGAAAATTAAAGTAAAAAACAAGTCAATTCGATTTCTATCTGTAATTATAATACTAATACTATTCTTCTTAATAACAAAAATAGTATATGCAGTAACAACAGATAATTCAAGTATGACACAATGGAATCTTTCTTTAAAATCGGTTGTTATATATAGAATAGATGCGATTTTGATAGGTTTCTTAATGTTTTGGATATCGTATAATTATAAGTCTTTTTGGGAAAAACATAATAAATTATTCTTCTTAATAGGATGTGCTTTAATGGGATTTATTTTTCTTGGAATAGGAACGTTAAGAATTTTAATAGATACAAATCCATATTTTTGGAACATATTCTATTTACCATTAAATTCAATATGTTTTGCAATGTTTTTACCTGTTTTGTCCCAATGGAAAATATCAAAAAGTATATATGTAAAACCAGTTCAGTTTATTAGCCTAATATCATATTCAATATATTTAATTCATTATTGTATTATTATGCAATTAATGAAACATTGGATTGATACCTCTTCTTTTTCTAATATACAACTTCATATGTTTACAATAGTTTATTTATTAGTAACCATAACAGCAAGCTTTTTATTGTATAAATTCTATGAAAAACCAATGATAAATCTAAGGGAAAATAAAATTTAACTTATTTTTTAGTTTTTATCTTTTTAGTCTTTTTCTTTAAAATTTGAGAATTTGATAAAATTTAATTTCTAAATTAAGAATTGTTTAATAAAAGGAGCTAAAAGACTGTTTTAATGAATAATTTTCAGTAAAATAGAATGTTTTTAAATAATATTTCTCAGAAAACATGCTTTTATTAAAAATTTTTAAATCTCGTTAAGATTACTTAAATTTGTACCACTTTAAAACTAATCACAAAATAAATTATAATAGTATGGCTTTCGATATAGAAATGATTGAAAAAGTGTATGCAACTATGGCGGAACGTGTTGATAAAGCACGTGAGTTAGTAGGTCGTCCACTTACATTGTCTGAAAAGATTTTATATTCGCATTTGTGGGAGAAAACACCTTCACAAGCATTTACAAGAGGAAAAGACTATGTGGATTTTGCTCCAGATAGAGTAGCGTGTCAAGATGCAACAGCTCAAATGGCGTTATTACAGTTTATGCATGCAGGTAAAAAAACTGTAGCTGTGCCTACAACAGTGCATTGTGATCACTTGATCCAAGCAAAAGTAGGAGCAGATGCAGATTTAACACGCGCAAAGTCACAATCAAGTGAAGTTTTCGATTTTTTATCTTCAGTTTCTAATAAATATGGGATTGGATTTTGGAAGCCAGGTTCAGGAATTATTCATCAAATTGTTTTAGAAAATTATGCCTTTCCAGGTGGAATGATGATTGGTACCGATTCTCATACAGTTAATGCAGGAGGATTAGGAATGTTAGCTATTGGTGTTGGTGGTGCTGATGCTGTTGATGTAATGTCTGGAATGTCTTGGGAATTAAAGTTTCCAAAATTAATCGGAGTTAAATTAACAGGTAAATTAAATGGATGGACTGCTCCTAAAGACGTTATCTTAAAAGTAGCTGATATTCTTACTGTAAAAGGTGGAACTGGAGCTATTGTTGAATATTTTGGAGAAGGTGCAGAATCAATGTCATGTACTGGAAAAGGAACAATTTGTAACATGGGAGCAGAAATTGGAGCTACAACTTCAACTTTTGGATACGATGATTCAATGCGTAGATACTTAGCAGCAACAGATCGTCAAGATGTAGTAAATGCAGCAGATAAAGTAGCTGAATATTTAACAGCAGACAAAGAAGTATATGCTAATCCAGAACAGTATTTTGATCAATTAATTGAAATCAATTTATCGGAATTAGAACCACATATCAATGGTCCTTTTACACCAGATAGAGGTACTCCAGTTTCAAAAATGAAAGAGGAAGCAGCTGCTAATGGTTGGCCAGTAAAAGTGGAATGGGGATTAATAGGATCTTGTACAAACTCATCTTATGAAGATATGTCTCGTGCAGCTTCAATTGTAGAACAAGCAGTTGCTCATGGAATTTCTCCAAAAGCTGAATTTGGAATTAACCCAGGTTCAGAGCAAATTCGCTATACAATTGAAAGAGATGGAATTATTGCTACTTTCGAAAAAATGGGAACTAAAGTATTTACAAATGCTTGTGGGCCATGTATTGGACAGTGGGATAGAGAAGGAGCTGATAAAGAAGAAAAAAATACTATTGTTCACTCGTTTAATAGAAACTTCTCTAAACGTGCAGATGGTAACCCAAATACACATGCTTTTGTGACATCACCAGAAATGGTTGCTGCTTTAGCAATTTCAGGAAGATTAGATTTTAATCCTTTAACAGACGCTTTGTTAAATGATAAAGGAGAAGAAGTTAGGTTAAATCCTCCAAAAGGAGATGAGTTACCAAACAAAGGATTTGATGTAGAAGATGCAGGTTTTCAAGCACCAGCAGCCGATGGGTCATCTGTAGAAGTTGTAGTTTCTCCTACGTCGGAAAGACTACAGTTGTTGGAGCCTTTTAAACCATGGAATGGTGAAAATATTACAGGGGCTAAATTGTTAATAAAAGCATTTGGTAAATGTACAACAGATCATATTTCTATGGCAGGGCCATGGTTACGTTTCCGTGGACATTTAGATAATATTTCAAATAATATGTTGATTGGAGCAGTAAATGCATTCAATCAACAAACAAATAAAGTTAAGAATCAACTAACAGGCGATTATGATGCAGTTCCTGCTGTTGCAAGAGCATATAAAGCTGCTGGTGTTGATTCAATTGTTGTAGGAGATCATAATTACGGAGAAGGTTCTTCTCGTGAGCATGCAGCAATGGAGCCTCGTTTCTTAGGAGTTACTGCTGTTTTGGTAAAATCATTTGCACGTATTCATGAAACAAACCTTAAAAAACAAGGTATGTTAGGATTAACATTTGCTAACGAAGCAGATTATGATAGAATTCAAGAAGATGATACAGTTAACTTTTTAGACTTAACTTCTTTTGCACCAGGGAAACCTTTAACATTAGAATTTGTTCATGCTGATGGATCTAAAGATGTAATTTTGGCTAATCATACATATAATGAAGGGCAGATAGAATGGTTTAAAGCAGGTTCTGCATTAAACTTAATAGCTGCTGGAAAAGCTTATTTATAATAAATAATAAATATGAAAGCGCTCAATTGAGCGCTTTTTTGTTGAAATAAAGAATTAATAATTTATCTAATTTGTTGAATAGTAAAATAGCAATCTTCACTTGTTCCTAGAATGCTGACATTAAGTAAATCGCTTACAATATTAAATGTAATGTCGTCTCCAGCAGTCAATGAAACAAGTGTTTCTGAACTTCTAATAGGTGGTGTTACATTAATACTTAATACGCTAAGATTTGCATAACTGTTTTGAGAAACTACAGTTCCGTTTTTTACAATAGCAACACCAAAGTTTGTAGCCGCACCTACTGCTGAAGTTGATTTTATTTGTACTTTGATAGAATAAATTCCATTTTGTTTAGCAACAAAACTATTTGTAGTGGTATTGAACTCAGAGTTTACATCAAATTCGGCATTGTCAAAAGGGATTTTTACTTTGTTAGATATAAGATTTAAACTTACTGTAGAACTAGTAGAAAAAGAGCCTTTTATAGCAGATTTAAGGTAACTATTAACAATATTTTGGGAAGATATTCTTTTGAGGTTTCCTAAATTGTCTACCACTAAGACAGAATCTTTTGCTGCTGGTTCGTTAGTTGTTAATGGGATTGTTCTGACTCTAAATTCTCCATTTACATCTAATTCTTTTGTAGGTGATGATGTTCCTATTCCTACTTGAGCTAGTAAAGGAAAGTAGGTAAGGATTAAAATGAGTAGTATTTTTTTTTTCATAAAGTTGTTTGTTTTTTAAAATTATAATTGTTTGTTTTTGAGTTTATTATCAAAGATAATTACTGTTATAGTTAATATTTTACAACTATAATGTGTATTTTGTTAAAGTATTGAGATATTGTTATTTATGATTGTTTTATTAAAATGTTTAACTTTGAATAAATAAATTAAATATGAATTCACTTTGGTTTTTTGAAGATGTTAATCTATTCGGAATATTGTGCCCACATAATTTTAAAGAGTATAAAAAGACTCATCAGTTTAATGATTTCAATAAAAATGATTATGTTTATTTTGAAGATGACAGTGCGGATAAGATTTATTTAATTAGTTCAGGAAAAATCAAGATAGGTTACGTAACAGAAGAAGGGGATGAAATTATTTTAGCTATTTTGTCTAGAGGAGAAATTTTTGGAGAGAAAGCAATCTTAGGTGAAGATAAAAGAAATGAATTTGCACAAGCAATTGAAGATAACACTACTGTTTGTCCTATTACATCTGATTTAATGATAGAGTTATTAAGAGAAAATAGAGAATTCAGTTTGAAGATATATAAGTTTATTGGTTTTAGGTTTAAAAAACTAGAAAGAAGACTACAATTGTTGCTTTTTAAAGACACAAAAACTAGGCTTAAAGAATATGTAAAAGAAATGGCAGAAGATTTTGGGTATAAAAATCAAGTTTCTGGGGATATTGTGATAAAACATCCTTATACTCAAAAAGAAATTGCAGCATTAATAGGTACTTCTAGACCTACATTAAATATTTTACTTAATGAATTAAAAGAAGAAGAATATTTAAATTTTAATAGAAAGGAAATTATTCTAAGAAGTAGTTAGACTAAAAATAAAAGTTTCAAGAAATCCTTACTATTTTTTAATCTATAATTTGAATAATCGATTGTCGTTCTCTATTTATAATTAGTTTTGTTACATCAGGTCTGGAATAATGTCCAACACAATCAAAATTTTGTCTTTCCTCTAATACTTTTTGAAAATCTATATCGGCAATTATTAATCCTTCTTTATTGATAACAGGAGCAATAATCCATTCTCCATCTGGTCCGGCGATACAAGAGCCGCCATTTGCTAATACGTCAGGACAATTTTCAAGTATTTTGTTTAAATGAGGAGTATCTTCGGGAAAGTTTTCTTTTTTCATTAAACCAGATACAGAAACAACAAAAGAACGAGATTCTTTTGCAATGAATTTTGTAATATCAGCCGTGTTGTTCTCTGATCCTGGCCAAACAGCAATATGAAGATTTTCTCCCATTCCATACAAAGCAGTTCTAGCTAATGGCATCCAATTTTCCCAGCAATTCAGTCCGCCAACAGTAAAGTTTTTTAATTCATGTACTTGTAGTCCATTACCGTCACCCATTGCCCAAGTTAATCGTTCTTCAAATGTAGGTTGTAATTTTCGGTGTATAGATTTTATTTTTCCCAAAGAATTAATGTATACTAATGAACAATAAATGCTATGACCTCCACGATTTTTTGCACGCTCCATTAAACCTAGATAAATTGCGATTTTGTGTTTTTTGGCTAATTCGCATATATCATCTAATTCTCCAGTTTCTATTTGAATTGAGTTTTTTACATAATGTGCATAAATCTCTTTTTGTTGAGAATCATTAAAAGTAGACCCATTTGTAATGGAGAGCCAAAAAGGATAGCCAGGTAAAAAAGATTCTCCAAAAACAATTAGTTCACATTTGTTTTTACCTGCTTCTTCTATTGTATTTTTAATTTTTTCAATAGTTTTTTGCTTGTTTAACCAAACAGGTGAAATTTGTGCTATTGCAATTTTTAATTTGTTATTCTTCTCCATTTTTAGTTAGATTTTAAAAGTGAAAATACTATTTGTAAAGTAAAACTATTAAAAAGAAAGAAATGTTAGTCATCTAACATTGTCTTGAAAAGAATAATTATAAGTTTGTTTTAATATTTGATTAATAAATGAATAGTTTATAATAGCAGAACTTGACATTTACTATGTTGAAAATTTTAGTTATCAAACACTTAACATTTTTAAAAGTAGTAGAAAATTAACCGATTATTAACTATAAAAAAAGCGCGCTCAATAATCTATTGAGCGCGCTTTTGATTTAAATATTTGTATCTACTAATAGTAAGTATATCTTCTTACTTTAGAAATATATTTAGCTAATCTTATTACTTGGTGACTATAACCATATTCATTGTCATACCATACATACATAACAATGTTTTTTCCATCTGCGGAAACAATTGTAGCATTGCTATCATAAATTGATGGAGCAGGTGTGCCTACTATATCAGAAGAAACTAATTCATTATTTAATGAATATTTAATTTGCTCAACAAGATTTCCTTCAAGAGCATATTTTTTCATAATATTATTTAACTCATCAACAGAAGTTTCTTTGTTAACTTCTAAGTTTAAAACTACTAATGATCCATTTGGAACAGGAACACGGATAGCATTTGAAGTTAGTTTTCCAGCTAAATTAGGTAGTGCTTTTGCAACTGCGCTTCCAGCTCCAGTTTCTGTGATTACCATGTTTAAAGCTGCTGAACGACCTCTTCTATATTTTTTGTGCATATTATCAACCAAATTTTGGTCATTAGTATATGCGTGTATTGTTTCAATATGTCCTTTAACAACTCCTAAAGTATCTTCAACCACTTTTAAAATAGGAGTAATAGCATTTGTAGTACAAGAAGCTGCAGAGTAAATATTAGTTTCGTCAGGATTAAATTCTTTATGATTTACTCCATAAACAATATTTGGAACTCCTTTTCCTGGAGCAGTTAATAATACTTTCTTAACTCCTTTAGAAACTAAATGACGTTGTAGTGCTTCTTCTGTTGTGAAAGCACCTGTATTGTCGATCACTAAAGCATCTTCAATACCATATTGTGTATAATCAATTTCTTCTGGAGAGTTTGCTGTAATAAGATGAACAGTTGTTCCGTTAACAATTAAAGCGCTATTTTCTGGGTCAGCTTGAACAGAACCTTCGAAATCTCCATGAACAGAGTCATAGCGTAATAATGAAGCTCTTTTTTCTATTAAAGTTGCATCATTTTTATCACGAGTAACAATTGCTCTTAATCGTAACTGTTGTCCTTTTCCTATTTTGCTCATCATTTCACGAGCTAATAATCGGCCAATACGACCAAAACCATAAAGAACAACATCTTTAGGTTTAATTTCATGATAGTCTTTTGCATTCTTTAATTTATCGATTACAAAAGCTTTAGCATCATTATATTTGTCATCTTCTAAATGATATTCATAAGTAAGTTTTCCAATATCAATTTTTGATGGTGGTAAATCTAAGCTATTAATGGCTTCAGCAATTTCTACTGAATCAAAAACATTAATTGGTTTTCCAACAAATTCACCAGCATATTCATGTAAGTTTATGATGTCGCTAACATTTCTATCAATTAGTTGATTTCTAAATAAAACTAACTCGATAGACTTGTCGTACCATAAATCACTAATAATCTTAATGAACTCTACACATGCTTTTCTTCTATCAGCTTGAAAAGCAAGTTCTTTCTCGTATAAATTGTTATTACTCATGAAGTAAAAAATATAATTGTGTTGTTTTGAAAAATTTATACAAAAATATAGTTTTCAAACGTTTTCGTGAAATTTTTTGTGATTTTTGTGAATAAAAAAACCAGTCCGTATTTAGACTGGTTTAGTATTATATTTTTAAAATTAAAAAATAGCCTGAATGAGTTGTCCTTTTTTCGTAATGATTCTATATTGAGATTTAGGACTTTTTTTACTTTTTAAGTAGCGAGTTAATTTTTCAATGTCGTCTACTTTTCTTCCATCTACACTTAGAATAATACTACCTTCTAATTCTGTTGCATAGTCTATAATTTCTTCATTATTAACCGATTTTATTTTAACACCTGAATCTATCTTGAATTGTTTTTTATCGTTTGAAGAAATATCTTCAAATTCAACTCCGTTAAATTCATAAATTAAAAGCTCTTTTTTTGTAAGTTTAACAGGAATCGTTTTTTCATTACCATCTCTAATTACGGTTACATTTACAACTTCGTCTGGACGTTTTGTATTGATATATGACGTTAATTCAGAGAAATTTTTTATCTTAATGTTGTCAATTTCGATTATAATATCACCTTTTTTAATTCCAGCTTCGTAAGCACCAGATTTTTTAGTAACTTCATTTACATGTACTCCTTGTATGAATTTAATGCCTAGTTCATCTGCTATTTTTGTATTTAAATCACCTCCATTTATACCTAATACACCTCTTTGAACATTACCAAACTGCATTAAATCTTCAATAATTTTTCTAGTAATATTTGAAGGAACAGCAAAAGAATATCCTGTATAACTTCCAGTAGGAGAGGAAATCATAGTGTTAATTCCTATAAGCTCACCACGAGTGTTTACTAAAGCACCACCACTATTTCCAGGATTTACAGCAGCATCAGTTTGAATAAATGATTGTAATCCTTCATTGCTTAAGTCACGTGCTTTTGCAGATATGATTCCTGCTGTTACAGTTGATGTTAAATTATATGGATTACCAACAGCAAGAACCCATTCGCCTACTTTAACACTTTCGGAATCTCCAAATATAATATAAGGTAACTTTTCGTCAGCATCAATTTTAATTAATGCAATATCCATTTTAGAATCGGTACCAATTAGTTTTGCTTTGTAGCTTTTGTTGTTATTTAAAGTAACTTCAAGTTCGCTCGCATTATCAATTACGTGATTATTAGTAACAATATAGCCATCTTCGGAAATGATAACTCCTGAGCCTGTTCCTACTTGCATTTGTCTTTCAGTTCCTCCTCTCATTCCGAAAATAAACTCTAATGGATCTCTATAAATGCGTTGATTTGTCATGTTTTTTACGTGTACAACACTATGAATGGTGCTTTCCGCAGCATCAGTAAAATTAATATTTTCAGAACCTAGGCTAACATTTCTTGCGTAGTTTGGCGCTACAGTTATTGTTGATCCATTTTTAGGTTCAATAAAAAATTTATATGCGCCTAATGTAATGGCACCACTTAATAATGATACTAAAAATATACTTCCTAATCTTTTCATAATAATTTAATAATTTATTTTCATTGTAAAGTTAAATACAAAAAATTAACAAAAAATCAGTTTAACGCTCGCTTAACAATGTTTAACATCTTTTTAATAATTGAAGCTGGAAAATTAAAATATTTTGAAGATTATAGAATTGTATCTTATAATCTTATTTTATCTTTGTTCTAATTAAAAAAAGGAACATGAGTCTTATATTTTACAAATATCAAGGAACAGGAAATGATTTTGTTATGATTGATAACCGTCAAAGTACATTTCCCAAAAATAATACCAAACTTGTTGCAAAATTATGTGATAGAAAATTTGGCATAGGTGCTGACGGACTTATTTTGTTAGAGAATCATGATAAGTATGATTTTAAAATGGTCTATTATAATGCAGATGGGAATGAAAGTAGTATGTGTGGTAATGGTGGTAGATGTTTAGTCGCATTTGCGAAACAATTAGATATTGTGAAAGATGAAGCAACATTTGAAGCTATTGATGGTTACCATTATGCAACAATTAGTAGTGATAATATAGTATCATTACAAATGAAAGATGTGTCAAATGTGACATTAAATGAAGGATATATTTTTTTAGATACAGGTTCTCCACATCATGTTGAATTGGTTGAAAATCTAGAAAATTTTGATGTTAAGAATATTGGTGCTAAAATTCGTTATTCTGATTTATATGGTAAAGAGGGAAGTAATATTAATTTTGTGAAACAAATTGACAGTGACAAATTTGCAGTTCGTACCTATGAAAGAGGAGTAGAGGATGAAACTTTATCATGCGGAACAGGTGTAACTGCTGTAGCAATAGGAATGTATAAAACTCAAAAAACCAACTCTAATAATGTAAAACTTCAGGTTGAAGGAGGAGATTTAGAGGTTCGTTTTAAAGAAGAGAATGGAAAATTTACAAACGTATTTCTTATAGGACCTGCTATTCTTGTTTTTAAAGGAACTATTGAAGTTTAAATGTAATTTAAGTTAAAATAATTGGTAACATTAAAAGGAAATACAATTCATTTAAGAGCTCTTGAACCAGAAGATTTAGAGTTTGTCTATGTAATAGAGAATGATGAATCTATCTGGGAAATTAGTAATACGCAAGTGCCTTATAGTCGTTTTTTAATTCGACAATATTTAGAAAATGCTCATCAAGATATTTATGAAGCAAAACAACTTCGTTTGGTAGTTTGTTTAAACGATACTACTAGTGCAATTGGATTAATTGACTTATTTGATTTTGATCCCAAAAATAATCGTGCAGGAATTGGAATTTTAATTCAGAATATTGAGAACAGATCAAAAGGAATAGGTACTGAAGCATTAGCGTTATTAATTGATTATTCATTTAAGCAATTGCAATTACATCAGCTTTATGCAAATATTGGAATTGAAAATGAACATAGTCTGCAACTTTTTTCTAAATTTGGGTTTGAAAAAATAGGAATAAAAAAAGACTGGAATAAAGTGAATGGAATTTATCACGACGAGCTAATATTTCAGTTAATTAATAATCAATAAATCGATAAAATTGAATTTAAAAAGAATCATTGCTTTTGTAGCAATAATAGGAATAGTAGTTGCTGCAATAGTATCATATTATGTTTATAATAAAGCATTTGTACCAAATACGAAATTTTCAGAAGAAGAAGTATATGTTTATATTCCTACAAATGCTAATTATGAAGAGGTTAAAGAACTATTAAGTCCATATTTAAAAGATAGTAATAATTTCGATTTTGTAGCAACAAATAGAAAATACGCTCAAAATATAAAAGCAGGTAAATTTTTGTTAAAAGAAGGAATGACAAATTTTGATATTATAAGAGCGTTACGTTATAATATTCCTGTGAAAGTAGCTTTTAATAATCAAGAAAGTATTGGGAAATTGGCACAACGATTAGCTTCTCAAACTGAACCAGATAGTCTCGCTTTTATACAAGCTTTTACGAATCCAGATTTTTTAGCTGAAAATGAATTTTCTGAAGAGAATATTTTGGCTATGTTCATCCCTAATACATACGAATTTTATTGGAATACATCAGCAACAAAAGTAGCAGATAAAATGGCAAAGGAGTATAGAAAATTTTGGAATAATGAAAGAAAATTGAAAGCATTGAACCATGATTTAACACCTATTGAAGTTTCAGTTTTGGCTTCAATTGTACATAAAGAAACAGCTAAAGTAAGTGAAAGACCAAGGGTTGCAGGTGTTTATTTAAATAGATTAACAACAGGAATGCCATTACAAGCAGATCCAACTATTATTTATGCTATTAAAAGTAAAACAGGCGATTTTGATCAAGTTATAAAAAGAGTATTATATGATGATTTAAAAATAATATCTCCATATAATACTTATATAAATTTAGGTTTGCCACCAGGACCAATTGCAATGCCTGATATTTCAGCTATAGATGCTGTTTTAAACGCTGAAAAACACGATTATTTATATTTTTGTGCTAGTCCAGATAATCCAGGATATCATGCATTTGCATCAAATTATACCCAACATCAAGTTAATGCAAGAAAATATAGTGAATGGGTAAATAAACTTGGAATTAATAGATAATGTTCAAACATATTATGTGATTTTATGTCCTAATTAGATATAAAATTTTAGAACTATATTTTTTCTAAAGGGTTAATTTTAAAGGGCTGAAACATGATGAAAATTGTTTTTAGAAAAGTTTAACACCTTGCAAATCAATATTATAAAATTTTACGTATCTTTGCCCTCGCAAATTTCAGTGAAGTGACAGTTCCTGAGAAATGGTAATTTATGGTAAGAAAAGGTTCATATTTTTTAGGATTGACCATCCTAGTAGTATTAGTTTCATCAGGATTCAATTCTTTTGAAACTGAAAAAGTAGAAGGATTTCATCTAGGGGAAAACGAAATAGTTTCCTATCACGTAAGAAGTGAAAATGAGGATGAAATCGAAACTGAAACAGTAAATAAAGAGATTGCTGTTCCTTATGTGGGAAAAACTTTTGTAGGCTTTAAACAAGCACTAGCATTTAAAGAATCTCGAGGTATTCTAACAATGGTTAATCCTTATGGATACATGGGAAGATACCAATTTGGAAAGAGTACATTGCGCTCTGTTGGAATTTATGATTTTCAAGAATTTTTAAGAAACGCTGATTGGCAAGATAAAGCTTTTAAAGCTTTATTAGCTAAAAATAAGTGGGAGTTAAGAAAGGAAATTGAAAAATATTGCGGTAGAGTAATTAACGGAGTAAAGATTACAGAATCAGGATTATTAGCAGCTGCACATTTAGGTGGAGCAGGATCAGTAAAAAAATACCTGAGAAGTAATGGAAGAAACGGATTCAAAGATGGTTTTGGAACTTCATTAAGAAGTTACATTAAGAAATTTGGAGGATATGACGTTTCTCATATCCCAGCAAATAGAAATGCAAAAGTTAAATTAAGTTAATATTTTACATTTTGTGAATAATAAAAATGCAAGGTCGCTTATGTAAGTCGACCTTGTCTTTTTTCCACTCTTTTATAGTTTTAGTTTTAATATATTCTGTAGGTAAAGTAATATCACAAGCAATGCATAAATGTGTAGAAGGCTGTAATATTTGAATTAAATCTTCTAGTAATTTATTGTTCCTATAAGGAGTTTCTATAAATAATTGCGATTGATTTCTTTCTTGTGATAAACGCTCAAAATGTTTAAGCTCATTCTTCTTCTCATGGGCATCAATAGGTAAATATCCGTTAAAAGCAAAACTTTGTCCATTCATGCCACTTGCCATTAAGGCTAGCAAAATAGAACTAGGGCCAACTAATGGTACTACTTGAATACCTTTTTCATGGGCTAATTTTACAATTACTGCTCCAGGATCGGCAATACCTGGACATCCAGACTCACTTAATAAACCGATGCTTTTACCATTTAATAAAGGTTTGATAAAATCATAGTGCTCAGCTATTTCAGTATGCTTATTCAAAACAGAAATATTTAATTCTGGTTGTTTTTTCTCAGGATGAATACTTTTTATAAACCTACGGGCTGTTTTTTCATTTTCAACAATATAATAATCAATAAAATCAATAGCTCTTTTTATAGTATGAGGTAAAACATCCTCAGGAACTACAGTTGTTTCACCAGGATTAGACAATGTACAAGGAATTAAGTATAGTTTGCCAAAAGAAGTGTTCATCGATTATTTGTTTAATTTTTGCAAAAATACAAAAAAAGTCCCACCGAAGCAGGACTAAAGATTTTCATCTACGGCATATAGCCTTATTGTGATAAGATTAAAGATTAGAAATTTTAATCTGTTGTAAATGTAGATATATATTCTTATATTTGCAAATATAAAAAAGGAGGTGCTGTGAACACCTCCAATCTTATTGTAATTTCTGAGTTTGTAGTGAAATGTTGATGAGACATTGCTACTTCTTTTCAACACGTTATATGTTTGACGGTCTTAAAATTACAAAAGCAAGATGTGTCCATGTTAGGATTTTGAACTAGCTAATGAGACTAATTTAAAATAATCTTACTTAATCAAAGCACCTTTTTTTGGTGCTTCTGTTTTTTAATCAAATCACAACTGCATAAACGGTATACATAAATATTATATATTTGGATTATGTATAAACTGTATTACATAAATAAATACTATATAATACAAATGTAGAAAAATATTTCTAAATTTGAATAAAAAATATTTTTTTTTTGATTTGAATAATTTGGATGTCTGAAAAAAAATGAAGTAGGATGATAAATTGAGTTTTTTCTTTTTTTAATAAAAATAAAAAAGCTTCACCGAGGCGAAGCTAAAGATTTCTCTACTCCGCCGTGGCGGATTATTGTGATAAGATTAAAGATTAGAAATTTTAATCTGTTACAAATATAAAGAAAAACTTTTTTAATTGGTTTATGGTTTTCCGTAATGTTGTTAATTTTCTTTTCTTTATTTTTAGGAATTGTTAAAAGTGTAGAATTATGACAAAAATATTAGGATTAGATTTAGGGACTAACTCGATTGGTTGGGCGATTAGAGATATAAATAAAGAGGGTAATCAAATTATTGATACTAATGTTATTGTGTTTCCGCAAGGTGTTGGTGAAGAAAAAGGAGTGGAGTTTTCTTTAGCATCAGAAAGAACAAAACATAGAGCTTCAAGAAAATTATATAAAAGAAGGAAGAAAAGAAAGACTGATTTATTAAAGTTATTAATAGAAAATGGTTTTTGCCCTTTGACAAATGATGAATTGCTTGTTTGGTCAGTTTACAAAAAAGGGCAAGAGATGAAATATCCAACTGAGAATTTTGAATTTTCAGAATGGTTAAAAATTAATCCTTATGAAGTGAGAGCAAAAGCAGTTCATAATTTTATTTCTAAATTAGAGTTAGGAAGAGCTTTGTATCACATGTGTCAAAGGAGAGGATTTAAAAGCGGTAGAAAAGATGTTGATGCAGGTAAGGATTTGGAACAATATAAAAAGGAACAAGTAATTTTAGAGGAAAATGGCTTTAAGACACTTGGTGAATATTATTATGACTTATTGCTTAATGACAAAAAAGTTAGAAAAACTAAATTTAATGCTGATGACCAAGAAGTAAATTCTTCAAGAATAAGTTATGTTGAAGAGTTTAATTTTTTAATGAAAAGTCAAAATATTAACAAAGAATTATCTGATGCTTTTTTTGATGCTATCTTTTTTCAAAGACCTTTAAAATCCCAAAAAGGAGCAGTTGGGAAATGTACTTTGGAAAAAGCAAAAGCTCGTTGCCCTATAAGTCATCCATTGTTTGAAGAATTTAGAATGTATCAATATTTAAATTCAATCAAAGTAAAAGAGAAGAAAAGTGATCAGTATATTTTTCTTTCTGAATATCCTGAATACTACAAAATTGCAGAAGATAAATTTTATAGAGTAAGTGCTAAAAACTTTAAATTTTCGGATATTTCAAAAAGTATAAATACTGTAGCAAAGAAGAATAATTTATTTTTTGAATTCAATTATAACGATAAATATCCTATTGTTGGAAGTCCAATCATGAGTAGATTTATTGAAGTTTTTGATGCACACGATTGGGAAGAATGTAAAACCATAATCCAATTAAAATATATAAAAAAAGATACTAAAACGATTGATGAATTAATAGATGAGCTTTGGCATACTTTATTTTTTGCAGGAGATTTTGTAAATGATATAACTTCTGATAAAGTAATAAGTTTTATAAAAGAGAGATTTGCTATTACTGATGAAAAAGCTAGTTATTATGAAAAAACAAATTTAAAACAAGGTTATTCATCTTTAAGTAAGAAAGCAATTGGAAAAATTCTTCCTTATTTAAAGGATAAAATTATTTATCCTTATGCCGTGTTTTTTGCCAATATTGATACTATTATTGGTCCGAAAAAATGGGAGGAAAATAAGCAATTTATTCAAGATACTATTATTGACATCATTTCAGGATATAAGGATGAAATTTTAAAAATTGATATTGTAAATGGTTTAGTAGGTGATTTTATTAAAGAATATGATAATTCAAATTATGATTATATTTTAGACGAAACGGATAAGAGGAATGTTGTAGAAAAAATAAAAGTTTTTTATGGGAAATATCTTTGGGATAAAATGTCTGATACAGAAAAAGAAACTATTCAAAAAGAAATTGAAATTATTTTTCAAGAGCAACTTCAAAAAAGAAGAATAGGAAGTTATTATTTGTCAAAACCAAGAATTGATGAAATAATTAAAGATTTTTTAATACAAGAATTTAAAATCACCAAAGAACAAGCAGATAAATTATACCATCCTTCAGCCATGGATGCTTATCCACAAAGTCAAGACGGATTTTTAGGCTTACCTTTTACCAATTCTATAAAAAATCCAATGGCAATGCGAACCTTGTTTTATTTGCGAAAATTAGTAAACAGCTTATTAAAAGAAAAGAAAATTGCTCCTGATACAGAAATTATTATTGAACTAGCAAGAGAGTTGAATGATAAGAATAAGCGACTCGCAATTGAAAGATGGCAACGTGAAAGGGAAAACGAAAATAAAAAATATAGAACATTATTAGAAGAGTTTGCAAAAGACACTCATTCTGTTGTTACAGAAACAGATATTGTAAAGTATAGATTGTGGATTGAACAGGATAAAAAGTGTTTATATACCGATTTAGCTATCAATATAGAAGAACTTTTGGGGTCCAACCCAAAGTTTGATATAGAACATACATTTCCAAGAAGTAAATCTTTTGATAATTCACTCGTTAATAAAACTTTAGCTGAAAAATCTTTTAATCAAATAAAAGCCAATAGAATTCCACAAGAGTTAGAAGACAAATACAAGCTCAATTTTATTAATAATACCAAACACTGGAGAGAAAATATTGAAGCACTTGAAGAAAAAATAGAACAACAAAAATATTTTTCAAAGGTTGCAAGTACAATTGAACAAAAGAATAGAGCAATACAACAAAAACATTATTTCAAATTAGAATTAGATTATTGGAAGCAAAAATTATATCGATTTACTGCTACAGAAATAAAACCTAATTTCAAAAATAGCCAATTGGTTGATACAGGTATAATTACAAAATATTCTGAGTTGTTTTTAAAATCATTGTTTCAACGCGTTTTTCCTGCAAAAGGAACTATGGTAGCAGATATTAGGAAATCATGGGGTTTAGAAGAAAAAGACAGGAATTTCCATTACCATCATGCAATTGATGCAGTAGTTTTAAGTTGTATGGACAAAAGTATTCGTGATGGATTAGCTACAGCATTTAAAGAATCTGAAGAAAATCGTTATCAAGATAAATTTAAAATTAAAAAACCTTGGAAAACATTTACTGAAGATGTAAATAAGTTAAAAAGCGATATAATTGTAGTTCATGATCACAAAGATATAATTGAAAAACAAACAGTTAAAAAATTACGTAAACGTAATAAAATTCAATACGATAAATTAGGAAATATAATTTATGGAAAAGGACAAGGCATAAGAGCTTCATTACATAAAGATACTTTTTATGGAAAAATTGAAAGAGAAAATGAAAACAAGGAAAAAGAGTTTTGGTTTGTATTGCGTAAACCAGTTAATGCTGCTTTTACAGATGCTGATGTTGATAAAATTGTAGATGAAGGCATAAAAGCTAGAATTTTAAAATACGGATTAAAAAACATACGAACTGAAGAAGGGTTTATTAAATTACCATGTGAAAAAGACGAAAAAGGTAATGAAATAAAAGAAATGCTAATTAAGAAAATTAGAGTAAAAACAAGAAATAGTGATTTGCCAAAAATAAAATCTCAAAGCCATAAATCACAAGGAAATCGTAAAGAGCACAAAGAATATTACTATGCAACTTTAGAAAATATTTTTGCAATGGCAATTTATGAAATAGTTGATGATAAAGGTAAAAGAATTCAAAAGCATAAGACTATTTCAGCATTTGATTTAGCAAAATACAATCAAGGAAAGTCTAAATTAGAAATCCCAGTCGAGAAAAATGTTAAGATTGAGAGTAAAAAAGAAACTATTCTTATTCCATTGTCAAAAGTTTTACGTGTAAATCAAATGGCATTATTTTATGAAAATTCACCAGAAGAATTAAAGAAACTTTTAAAAAAAGATTTAAATAAAAGGCTATTTAAAATAACACAATTTGAGAGTGATGGTAGAATTCAATTACGGCATCATGCACAAGGAGGAGCTGATAAAGATTTAAAAAAAGAATCATCTTTAGATTTTAATACGACAGCACAGAAACTAAGAATTAGTTTGAGTAATGTAAAAGCCATTTTTGAGGGAAAAGATTTTATTTTACATCCATCAGGAAAAATTGATTTTTTAATTTGATTAAAGATTAGAAAACACGATATTTTGGT
>NZ_JYGZ01000007.1:226409-335299 GCF_000967805.1 Flavobacterium sp. 316 | reverse complement strand
TTCTCCAGCCCCAGGATGTGACGAGCCGACATCGAGGTGCCAAACCCCCCCGTCGATATGAGCTCTTGGGGGAGATCAGCCTGTTATCCCCGGCGTACCTTTTATCCTTTGAGCGATGGCCCTTCCATGCGGAACCACCGGATCACTATGCTCTACTTTCGTACCTGATCGACCTGTATGTCTCTCAGTCAAGCTCCCTTATACCATTGCACTCTACGCACGGTTACCAAGCGTGCTGAGGGAACCTTTAGAAGCCTCCGTTACTCTTTTGGAGGCGACCACCCCAGTCAAACTACCCACCAAACAATGTCCCCCACTTAAGCGGGGTTAGGCCTCAGACAAGCAAAGGGTGGTATTTCAACAATGACTCCACAACGCCTARCGACGCCACTTCAAAGTCTCCCACCTATCCTACACATCACGTGTCCAAGGTCAATATTAAGCTATAGTAAAGGTGCACAGGGTCTTTTCGTCCCACTGCGGGTAATCGGCATCTTCACCGATACTACAATTTCACCGAGCTCATGGCTGAGACAGTGTCCAGATCGTTACACCATTCGTGCAGGTCGGAACTTACCCGACAAGGAATTTCGCTACCTTAGGACCGTTATAGTTACGGCCGCCGTTTACTGGGGCTTCAATTCAATGCTTCTCCGAAGATAACATCTCCTCTTAACCTTCCAGCACCGGGCAGGTGTCAGGCCCTATACTTCATCTTACGATTTTGCAGAGCCCTGTGTTTTTGATAAACAGTCGCCTGGACCTTTTCACTGCGGCCAGCATTGCTGCTGGCGACCTTTCTCCCGAAGTTACAGGTCTATTTTGCCTAATTCCTTAGCCATGAATCTCTCGAGCACCTTAGGATTCTCTCCTCAACTACCTGTGTCGGTTTACGGTACGGGTACTTATAATCTAAGTTTAGAAACTTTTCTTGGAAGCCCTTAGGCACACTATCCCTTTGTCCGAAGACTCCGAGTACTATCGTATTTCACCATTCTCTACGGATTTGCCTATAGAGAATATAGTTAGGTACTTCAACGAACTATTCCGTCAGTTCGCGGTGCTTTCATCACTCCGTCATTCCATCACAATTATAAGTAGTACGGGAATATTAACCCGTTGGCCATCGACTGTCCCTTTCGGGTTCGCCTTAGGACCCGACTAACCCTCAGCTGATTAGCATAGCTGAGGAAACCTTAGTTTTTCGGTGTGCGGGTTTCTCGCCCGCATTATCGTTACTTATGCCTACATTTTCTTTTCTAAACAGTCCAGCAATACTCACATATCACCTTCAACCCAGTTTAGAATGCTCCCCTACCACAGATTAATCTGTCCATAGCTTCGGTAGTATACTTATGCCCGATTATTATCCATGCTCGTCCGCTCGACTAGTGAGCTGTTACGCACTCTTTAAATGAATGGCTGCTTCCAAGCCAACATCCTAGCTGTCTAAGCAGACAAACCGCGTTTTTTCAACTTAGTATACATTTGGGGACCTTAGCTGATGGTCTGGGTTCTTTCCCTCTCGGACATGGACCTTAGCACCCATGCCCTCACTGCTGAGCATCATTATATAGCATTCGGAGTTTGTCAGGAATTGGTAGGTGGTGAAACCCCCGCATCCAATCAGTAGCTCTACCTCTATATAACTAATTCAGCGCTGCACCTAAATGCATTTCGGGGAGTACGAGCTATTTCCGAGTTTGATTGGCCTTTCACCCCTACCCACAGGTCATCCCAAGACTTTTCAACGTCAACGGGTTCGGACCTCCACTGTGTGTTACCACAGCTTCATCCTGCCCATGGGTAGATCACACGGTTTCGCGTCTACCATTACTGACTATGGCGCCCTATTCAGACTCGCTTTCGCTACGGATCCATACCTGAAGTACTTATCCTTGCCAGCAACGGTAACTCGTAGGCTCATTATGCAAAAGGCACGCCGTCACCCCACGAAAGGGCTCCGACCGCTTGTAAGCGTATGGTTTCAGGATCTATTTCACTCCGTTATTCACGGTTCTTTTCACCTTTCCCTCACGGTACTGGTTCACTATCGGTCTCTCAGGAGTATTTAGCCTTACCGGATGGTCCCGGCAGATTCACACAGGGTTTCACGTGCCCCGCGCTACTCAGGATACTGCTATCTATATCTTCTCTTACCTATACAGGACTATCACCTTCTTTGGTTAACCTTTCCAGGTTATTCTAATTCAATCCGCATAGAATGTCGCAGTCCTACAACCCCAAAATTGCCGTAACAACTTTGGTTTGGGCTAATCCGCGTTCGCTCGCCACTACTTACGGAATCACTTTTGTTTTCTTCTCCTCCGCCTACTTAGATGTTTCAGTTCAGCGGGTTTACTCTCCTATCGGAGTACTATGTCTTCAACATAGTGGGTTGCCCCATTCGGATATCTACGGATCAATTCGTGTGTGCCAATCCCCGTAGCTTTTCGCAGCTTATCACGTCCTTCATCGCCTCTGAGAGCCTAGGCATTCCCCATACGCCCTTATTTTGCTTATTGTACTTGTTTTTCAAATGTTATACGAATATAACACCCGAAATTTGTGCTTTCTATTATATTTTTATATTTTCTTTTCTCAATATGTCAATGAACTTTTATACTTTCTTACAAAGTATTCGTGGAGAATATCGGAGTCGAACCGATGACCTCCTGCGTGCAAGGCAGGCGCTCTAGCCAGCTGAGCTAATCCCCCATTTAGTAGTCAATAGTTAACAGTTTGCAGTTAACAGACTTCAAACGGCTTACTCAACCTCTAAAATTTCCTATAAAAACTCGAAAATTGTAGTCCCGGGCAGACTCGAACTGCCGACCCCTACATTATCAGTGTAGTACTCTAACCAGCTGAGCTACGAGACTCTGTTTTCTTTAGTTTTTATTGTTTTTTGAACTAACAGCGAGAGTAAAATCAATCTCTTATACATACAACTTTATCTTTTCTCTAGAAAGGAGGTGTTCCAGCCGCACCTTCCGGTACGGCTACCTTGTTACGACTTAGCCCCAGTTACCAGTTTTACCCTAGGCAGCTCCTTACGGTCACCGACTTCAGGTACCCCCAGCTTCCATGGCTTGACGGGCGGTGTGTACAAGGCCCGGGAACGTATTCACCGGATCATGGCTGATATCCGATTACTAGCGATTCCAGCTTCACGGAGTCGAGTTGCAGACTCCGATCCGAACTGAGACCGGTTTTGAAGATTCGCATCATGTCACCATGTAGCTGCTCTCTGTACCGGCCATTGTAGCACGTGTGTGGCCCAGGACGTAAGGGCCGTGATGATTTGACGTCATCCCCACCTTCCTCGCGGTTTGCACCGGCAGTCTCGTTAGAGTTCCCGACATTACTCGCTGGCAACTAACGACAGGGGTTGCGCTCGTTATAGGACTTAACCTGACACCTCACGGCACGAGCTGACGACAACCATGCAGCACCTTGAAAGACGTCCGAAGAAAAATCTGTTTCCAAATCTGTCGTCTCCCATTTAAGCCCTGGTAAGGTTCCTCGCGTATCATCGAATTAAACCACATGCTCCACCGCTTGTGCGGGCCCCCGTCAATTCCTTTGAGTTTCACACTTGCGTGCGTACTCCCCAGGTGGGATACTTATCACTTTCGCTTAGCCACTCAAACCGAAGTCCGAACAGCTAGTATCCATCGTTTACGGCGTGGACTACCAGGGTATCTAATCCTGTTCGCTACCCACGCTTTCGTCCATCAGCGTCAATCATTTAGTAGTAACCTGCCTTCGCAATTGGTATTCCATGTAATATCTAAGCATTTCACCGCTACACTACATATTCTAGTTACTTCCTAAACATTCAAGCCCTACAGTATCAATGGCAGTTTCCTAGTTGAGCTAGGAGATTTCACCACTGACTTATAAGGCCGCCTACGGACCCTTTAAACCCAATGATTCCGGATAACGCTTGGATCCTCCGTATTACCGCGGCTGCTGGCACGGAGTTAGCCGATCCTTATTCCTACAGTACCGTCAAGCTGCTACACGTAGCAGTGTTTCTTCCTGTATAAAAGCAGTTTACAACCCATAGGGCCGTCTTCCTGCACGCGGCATGGCTGGATCAGGCTTGCGCCCATTGTCCAATATTCCTCACTGCTGCCTCCCGTAGGAGTCTGGTCCGTGTCTCAGTACCAGTGTGGGGGATCTCCCTCTCAGGACCCCTACCCATCATTGCCTTGGTATGCCGTTACCATACCAACTAGCTAATGGGACGCATGCTCATCTTGTACCGTTGGAACTTTAATAATCAGAAGATGCCTCCCGATAATACTATGAGGTATTAATCCAAATTTCTCTGGGCTATCCCTCTGTACAAGGTAGATTGCATACGCGTTACGCACCCGTGCGCCGGTCTCAAGTTAGCAAGCTAACTCTACCCCTCGACTTGCATGTGTTAGGCCTGCCGCTAGCGTTCATCCTGAGCCAGGATCAAACTCTTCATCGTATATTTTAATTTTGTACGATAATCGCTGACGTATAGTCTAATTCAATTTACTCTCTTTTACTTTATAACTTAAATCACTTTAAGTTATGCTGTCAATCCAATATGTCTATGAACGTGTCATTCTTTTTTATTCCGCTATTCTCTCGTTTAGCGGCTGCAAAACTACAACCTTCTTTTTAATCTCGCAAGCTTTTTTTGAAATATTTTTTAAAAGTTTTTCTTAAAATTAATCCCCAAAAAATCTTACTCAACATATATCAGAACTTCGCTTGTTTAGCGGGCTGCAAAGGTAATTCTTTATTTTGAAACTGACAAACTTTTTTTGAAAAAAATTTTCTTTTTTTTGTCAACTTACAACCTTCATTATCTTTCAAAAAAATCACTCATGAACTTCGCTTAAACTTTATCACCTCATCCCTTATCTCTAAAGCATTTCAGTGAAATTGTTTGCGGGTGCAAAAGTAACTCTTTTTTTTGAAACTGACAAACTTTTTTTGAAAAAAATTTTTCTTTTTTTTATCAGCTAAATAACTACCGTTATATTCTCAAAATCTTTATATGAACTTGCCTTGATTGCGGGTGCAAAAGTAGACACTTTTTTCATTCCCACAAGACTTTTTTAAACTATTTTTAAATCTTTTTTAATCATCCCTAAAAATCAATTACTTACAAATAATCTTTTTTTAACCTTTACATAACTTTATAAAATAATCAACCCTAAACACAACAACCAAACCTCTAAAAATATACTAACACACACAAATACCATACACACACAAACAAATTATTCTCAAACTTAATCTCCTATATATATAAAGAAAATAAAAGCTATTCAATTATTTAAAATATCTATACCTATATATATTGTATTATTTATTATCCAAACGTTCTGCTTTCATTTTTTCAACCTTTTCCCTCCATACTTTCGCTAATTGCTTTATGTCAACTTCATTTGCTGGTGACTGATTTTGCAAACTACCATTACGAAACGCTGTAATCAAAATACTTTCTATATAAAAATCCTCTAATTCATCAAATGGTTTATAATCCTCCTTAATATTAATATCAAAAAGTTTCGCTGTATTATTTGACCAAAATGCTTTCCATCCGCTTTTATAATCCTTTATTAAATCAAATGTTGTTTGTCCTGTTTGTCTATAAATTAATTTTACTAAAATCTGACCATCTTTTCTTGATAGTTTTTTTAATCTTGGCTCAAATTCTTCTTGAAGGTATTTCTCTACTATTTTAAAGTACTTTTTCTTTTCTTTATTTGTTTTCAGTTTATCCATAGTCTCATTCAATTGTTTTAATTTTTGAGATGTCATTGTTGCGTATGGATATGTTTTATATACTCTTCTCTTTAATATAAGTAATTTCTGTTTCTCTAGATCAACACCAGAAACATCATCTTTTGATACTACTACTTCTTTTAATTCTATTGAATAAAGAAGTGAAGAATCTTGTTCTGTCATTTTTAATGTATCTTGTACTTGTGCATTTACAAAAAGACTGCAAAAGAATAATATGTAGATGATATTTTTTTTCATAGTGTAAAAATCTACTCAAAAATAAATAAATAATAGATAAGTCTTAAAGCATTTTTATAATTTAGCAAAAAATAATTATATTATAATGAGTACAAAATCAATATTAAAAGAAAGTTCTTTAACTTTTTTAGAAAATTACTTAAATAATTCATCTCCTACTGGATATGAAGCTGAAGGTCAAAAAATATGGATGGATTATTTAAAACCATATGTTGATACCTTTATTACCGATACATACGGAACTGCTGTAGGAATAATTAATCCAGAAGCACCATACAAAGTAGTCATAGAAGGGCATGCAGATGAAATTGCTTGGTACGTAAATTATATTTCAGATGATGGTTTTATTTATGTTATTAGAAATGGTGGTAGTGATCATATGATTGCCCCATCTAAAAGAGTTCATATTCATACAAAAAAAGGGATTGTAAAAGGAGTCTTTGGTTGGCCAGCAATTCATACTCGCAACAAATCGAAAGAAGAACCTGCTCGTATTGATAATATATTTATTGATTGCGGATGCGATACAAAGGAAGAGGTTGAAAAATTAGGAATCCATGTAGGTTGTGTTATTACTTATCCTGATACATTTGAAATATTAAATGAAAATAAATTTATTTGTAGGGCAATTGATAATAGAATGGGTGGTTTTATGATTGCTGAAGTTGCTCGTTTATTAAAAGAAAATAAGAAAAAACTACCTTTTGGTCTGTATATTGTTAATTCTGTACAAGAAGAAATAGGTCTTCGCGGAGCAGAAATGATTACACAAACTATAAAACCAAATATAGCCATTGTAACTGATGTTTGCCATGACACTACTACTCCAATGATTGATAAGAAGATCGAAGGAGATTTAAAAATGGGACGAGGACCAGTTATTGCCTATGCTCCTGCAACACAAAATAATCTTCGAGAGATGATTGTTGAAACAGCTGAAGCTAATAAAATCCCATTTCAGAGACATGCTTCTTCTCGTGTAACAGGGACTGATACTGATGCTTTTGCTTATAGTAATGGTGGTGTTGCTTCCGCTTTAATTTCTTTACCACTTCGTTATATGCATACTACCGTAGAAATGGTTCATAGAGACGATGTTGAAAATGTTATTAAATTAATTTACGAGAGTCTTTTAAAAATTGAGAATAATGAAACATTCTCATATTTTAAGTAAAAAACTTATTCACTATATATAATTTAAAGATAAAATCATCTAAAGTAATTATTATACTATTTTTACTTTCACAGACCTAAAACATCTATCACTTAATAATAATTCTACTCCGTTTCTTTACATAAAAATGGAGTAGACATTTTACAAAAAGCTGGCTTTAATTTAACCAATTATTTACATACTGCCTAATTTTCAATGCTATTATTTTTAAAAAAGCATTTATTTTTATGAAATTTTACAGTTTTTCTATACTCAAAATCAATATTTTAAGATAATATAACGATTATATCTGTACTTAATCGATTTCTTTACAATATATCAATTTAATAATTTAAAATTTGCCCAACAAGCAAAAAATCAAACTGTCTAGTTAACCACTATTTTTTTGATTTTAGAATTATTAATTTTTTATAATTTTTAGAAATGAATTCAAAAAATGTACTTATCATTTTAGTATTACTACCTTTATTAACAATAGCACAAGTAGGTATCGGGACAACTTCCCCAACAGAAGAATTAGATGTTAATGGAAACATTAGAATAAGAGGACTTTCTAACTCTTCTGGAAGAACAACACAGGTTTCTGCACTTCCAGATGGAACTTTAGTAACCACATCAACAAATAACAATGCTCCTGGAATACGCTTTGTAGGCTTTTTATCATCTGATATTTCTTTAAATACAGATTCTAGTTTTAGAGATATCATTTTATCAAATGAGTTAATTGATGTCTCAAATGAATATAATACTTCATCAGGTAGATATTCTCCTGTTATAGATGGTTATTATAAAATTTCAATGGATTTCGATATTGGAGACTATTCTAGTACTACAAATGATTTAGACATTCTTATTGGACTTTGGGATTTCACTACAAATCAATGGGTTTTAAGAAGAACTTTTAAACATAAAAGTAATAATTCAATAGGTCTTGGTAGAAACGAAAGTTATGGAATAACAAATTATGTTCAATTACATTCTAATCACTCTTATGGTTTTAGAATATTTTCAGATTACGAAAATAACACAACTCGTGATGCTAGATTAAAATATCAAAACTACGGATCTACTGGAACATCACTATCAACCAATTTTTCAATAGAAAAAGTATTATAATTTTTTCATAATTAAAACTTTTTTAGTTTATAAACAACAACATTAAAATCTATAAATAAAATAGCTTCGGCTTTTAGATTTTAATACATTTTTTGTAGATAAAATTCTACACGGAATATATGTATTAAGCACAATATAAGATATTATTTAACAATACATTTGTTTAATAAAGTTTAGACAAAGTAATAGGGTCAAGATACTGAATAATTTATTAAACAATGTTAAAAATATAAATTTTAACAAAAAATACAGTTTTAATGTAATCTTTGTTAAAAAAAATGTATTTTTGCACTAACGTTATAAGTATCAATAAATTATATCTTCCAAATCTTTGTTATACGTGCCACTCATTATATTACCTAATTAGTAAGTCTAAAAAATAAAACTGTTTATTAACCAAAAAAGTTTTAATTATGAAAAAATTTTACTGTTATCTATTTATTTCCTTGTGCTCTATTTCTGTTGCACAAGTAGGTATAGGAACCACAACTCCAAAAGCTGCATTGGATGTAACAAGTAATATATATGGAACTTTAATTGTACGAACATCTTTAACTTCAAATACAGATAATAGTACTATTATCAATCCTAATGGAGGAAATATTGCAGAAAGCACGCTTGTTTACAATGATGGGTTGTCTGGTCTAAAACCATCTGGATTTTATTTTTGGTCAAATGATAAATGGAATTGTATTAACTGCAAAGAGTATGGAAACTTAAAACATAGTTTTAAAACATCAGATCATAACGGTTGGTATTTATTAGATGGAAGATCAACATCTTCACTTTCAACGAATGCACAAGCAATAGCAACAGCATTAGGTTTAGGAGCAAATTTACCAGACGCAACTAATAAAGTTCTTAAGGGAAAAAATACTTCTGAAACTTTAGCAAGTACTGTTGGGGCAAATTCTGTAACATTAAGCCAATCTAATTTACCAAATGTAAATTTTACAGGAACTACATCAACAGGTGGAAGTCACACACACTCTGGTACTACTAGTACTGATGGAAGCCACTCACATAGTTATACAGACAGAGGTAACACAACTTACAACACCAATGCTTATTCATCTTCATATGGACCTATAAACCCTGTTGCTGATAATACATCAGGATCTTATTCTACAGGATCTAGCGGAAACCATAGCCATAGTTTAAATATTAACTCAGCTGGATCTCATAATCATACTGTAACTGTAAATAGCGGTGGTACTAATACTGCAATTGATACAACTCCACTTAGTTTAGTAACTAATGTTTTCATTTACTTAGGAGAGTAAATTATGCCATAAATACTATACATAATTTAAAAAATGAGACTATGAAAAAATATATTTATTTAGGAATTGTATTAATGTCTAATTTTTTCTACGCACAAATAGGTGTAGGAACTAATAATCCTGAAGCAGCATTAGATGTTAAAAATGATACATACGGAACTCTTTTTATTCCTAGAGCTTCACTTACATCAATAGGAGATAAGACAACAATTGTGAATCCAGATGGAACTTCTTTAGCTGAAAGTACCTTAATATATAATGATGGATTATCTGGTTTAAAGCCAGAAGGATTTTATTATTGGTCAAACAACAATGATAGCTGGATTTGCATGACTTGTAAGAATGATTATGGAGATGTAACTTATAGTCTTAAAACAACTGATTTTGAAGGCTGGTATTTATTAGACGGAAGATCTATAACATCACTACCTGATAATGCAAAAATGGTAGCTCAGAGTTTAGGTATGACCACTAATTTACCAAATACTTTGGATAAAGTTTTAAAAGGAAAGACTCCTTCAGAAACCATAACTAGTTCTGTTGGATCAAATACAATTTCAATAAGTCAAGCTAATTTACCAAATATCGATTTTACAGGAACTACATCATCAACAGGTAACCATAACCATACTGGAACTACAAGCTCTAATGGAAATCATTCCCATTCTTACACAGATCGTGGCAATAGTACTGTTAATGCAAATTACGACAATAGAGGTGATTCTGGCACAATTGCAGATGATACAAGTAGCTCATATACAACAGGAACTGATGGTAATCATAATCACACATTAGACATAAATGCAGGTGGTAATCACAATCATACTGCAACTGTGAATAGTGGCGGTGGAAATACAACTGTAAACTCAACTCGTTTAAGCCTTGTAACTAATGTTTTTATTTATTTAGGAGAAAAATAGACTCTAACGAATAATAGAATAGAATTATAAAAAATAAATCCGAGTACTACTCGGATTTATTTTTTATAACTAACCTTCTTTAATATAACTTTAAATTCTTATTTTTTTAAAAATTCTTGAATTAAAAGTTCTGCTTTTTTAGCACCACTACTTATAGCATGATCTAATGCTGCAAATCCATTTTTATCTTTTATTTTTAAATCTGCTCCTTTTTCAACAAGTAATTTAATAATTTCCACATTATCATATCTTGCAGCAAACATTAATGGAGTCATTCCTCTATGTGTTGTTCCATTTAAATCAATACCGTATTCTATTATTTTTTCAACTAAACTTACATCTCCATCACTTATAGCTTTACAAAGTGGAGTTACATCATCATACACTTCAATAACATTCTTCCCAAAATCCATCTCAATATTAGATGCTTTGGATACATTTACAGATAAAATAAAAGCAAAACTTAATAACCCGATTACTTTTTTCATAATGTCTTTTTTAAAATAAATACTTAATTGTGTTTTATTATTTCACTACAAAGAACAAAAAAACCACGCAAAGCGTGGTTAATGTATCTTTAAAATAAGGTTATTTTATCTCGTTTTTAAAAAAGCTAATACATTTTCTTCAATTCTTGCATTTATGTTAGAAATATCTGCCTTCACAAATGATTCTCCTAAAATATTTTCAAATAATTCTATATAGCGTTCAGACACTGATGCAATATATTCATTTGTCATCTCAGGTATTTGTTGACCTTCTTTTCCTTGAAAACCATTAGTAATTAACCATTGACGAACAAATTCTTTTGACAATTGCTTTTGAGCTTCACCTCTATCTTGACGATCTTGATATCCATCTGCATAAAAATATCGTGAAGAATCTGGTGTATGAATTTCATCGATTAAAACAATCTTTCCTTCTTTCGTTTTTCCAAATTCATACTTTGTATCTACTAGAATTAAGCCTCGTGAAGCTGCAATTTCAGTTCCTCTTTGATATAAAGCTCTTGTATATTGTTCTAAAACTATATAATCTTCTTCAGAAACAATCTTATTTGCTAAAATTGCTTCACGAGAAATATCTTCATCATGTTCTCCATTATCTGCTTTTGTTGAAGGTGTAATTATTGGAGTTGGAAACTTATCGTTTTCTTTTAATCCCTCAGGAAGCGTAACACCACAAAGGGTTCTTTTTCCTAGAGCATATTCTCTTGCTGCATGGCCTGCCAAATAACCTCTAATTACCATTTCTACTTTAAATGGTTCACATAAATGTCCTACTGCGACATTTGGATCTGGAGTAGCAATTAACCAATTCGGTACAATATCCTGTGTTAATTCCATGAATTTTGTAGCAATTTGATTCAAAATCTGACCTTTATATGGAATCCCTTTTGGCATTACTACATCAAAAGCAGAAAGTCTATCTGTTGCTATCATCACAAGAAGTTCATCTTCAATATTATAAACTTCTCTCACTTTTCCGTTATAAACGGATTTTTGACCTGGAAAATTAAAATTGGTCGAAGTAATTGTATTCATCAATTTGTTGTGTTGTTGTTTGTGCAAAAATAAATAAAAGGAACTAACTTTTCATACTTTATAAAAGATTCAATCTATTTTATTTAATCTTGAGCTTTTAAAAGGATTCAACTTTTTAAAACAGCTTGTTTAATAACAAAATTAAATAATCTATATCCTAAAAATTTCCTCAAGTATCGCATTAAATTAGCATCAAAACCAATAGTATATTTTTTATATCTTTTTGATGGATTCTCAGAAATTGAATATAATTTACTAATAATAGAGTTTGTTAAATCTTTATTCTTATTGTTTTTCTTATTTAAAATTTGATCTATTGTTTCCATCATATTATTATAAGAAGGAATATCTGATTGTCTACACTTAGTTACATTTTTCTGGAAATTAGTTGGTGCATTTCCAAACTGTACAGTACAAACACTTACATTAAAATCTAATAATTCATAAGACATACATTCTGAAAAACTTTCAACAGCTTGTTTAGTAGAGTGATAAAAATTACCTAATGGCAAATTTACTAATCCTGCAATAGATGTTATATTTATAAACTGTCCATGGTTTTGTTTTCTAAATATGGGTATAAAAGCCCTACATACTTTTACAACTCCTAGCCAGTTAACATTAACAATTGTATCAATTTTTGAATCTTCTGAAAGCTCTACAAAACTTCTATAACCTAATCCCGCATTATTTATAATTACATCTATTACTTTATAGTCTCTTAAAATGTTTTGTTTTGCTTCTTCTATACATTCTGATGAAGTAACATCTAATTTGTAGCATTTAATTTTCTTATAATTGACTAAATCTCCTGCTAAATCTAAATTAACCATAGTAGCAATTACATTCCATCCTTTATCTGCAAAATATTTTGATGTTAACCTACCTAATCCTCCAGAAGCTCCTGTTATTAATATAGTATTCAATCTTTTTAACTTTTATTTTACAAATAAAGGTTTTTTAAAAGTAAATAACAAAGTTATACTCAAAAAACAAAAAAGGATACTAAATAAAAAATAAGTAGTATCCTTAACATAACCAATTCAAATATTTCTTTATAATGTTGACCAAATAGAATAACTATTTGGAGGACATTGAATTTTAACCCATTTATCTCCTTGAGTTACAGGTTGCCAAGTTGAATTTCCTGTATAGTCTTTTATTGTAGTATTTGACCAATTTGTTTGAATCCATCTTTCTTGCCATGAACCTGAATTATTTAAATACACAACCAATCCAGGATTTCCATTATAGCCATTTCGTCTAGCTATGTACTCATCATTATCTGCATAAAGAATAGATGTATTTCCCGTTGCTTTATTATTATGTATCCAAATTAAGTTATTAAGTTTATTTTTATCTAACCATTCTTCATAATCTTTATAAAAAATTGTTGGGTATCCTTCATGTGTTAAAATATAAGCATATGCTAAATCTTTTTTCCAAATTTGGTCTGTATCATGATTCGTAACAAAAGTAACAGCTCTAAAAGGCCTTCTTTTCCAAAGCATATCACCAGTACTCAATTTTGTTAAATCATTTCCATCAAAAGCATCATCCATTCTATAATAACATGCAAAATCAAAAGCAGAACTATTTGCATTATCACACCACCATTCTAAAGTTGCTGCATTAGCATCCCAATATTCTCCTATTGAAAATCCTCCTACATTTGCGTTCCATTGATTCACAACCCAAGGTCCAAATCCTTTTACATAATCAAATCTCCATCCATCAAACTTCATTGTGTTTTTATAATATTTCCCTACTGCATCTGATCGTCCCCATAACCAATCTTGTACATAAGGATTAGCATGACATAGATCTGGAAAACCTCCAAAACTTCCTTCATCATTGTTTCCATAAGAGTTCTTATAAAAATCATGGTAACTTCTATTAAATTTTCCTGAAGCTACATTAAACTGTGTATAAGTATTTGAATTTGTATAAGGATTAAACTCAGACTGCCCTCCACTATTATGGTTTATAACAATATCAGCATATACTTTTATGTTTTCATTATGAGCTGCTGTTATTAAGCTAACAAGTTCTGTTTTTGATCCAAATCTTGTTTCAACTGTTCCATTTTGATTATAATCTCCAAAATCATAATAATCTGTAGGATCATATCCCATTGAAAAAGGACCATTTTGCGCTTTTGATGCTGGTGGCAACCATATAGATTCAATTCCTGCATTTCCCCAATCTGTAACTTTTCCTTTAACAACATTCCACCATGTTCCGCCAGCAGGAACATCCCAATAAAAAGCTTGCATCATTACTCCGCCTCCTGCACCAGAAACAAATTTAGCTGTTTCATTTGTTGATGTTGTACTAAATGGTCTTCCATCATGATTTGTAACCTGTATTGTTTTAAAATCTTTTGTTGTTTCTTCATAGTCAATTGTTTCATCACTACATGATAGTAATGAAAAAAAGACACACGAAATCAGTATTTTTAAGTTTATATTATTTTTCATATTTTATATAGTTAATTAATTTTATCTAAAAATAATTAATATTTAACAATTAAATAACATAAAAATTACGAATACACTAACGAAAACGTTTTCGTGTTAATAAGTATTTAAAAAAAACAATTCCTTGATTATCAAAACATAATAAACAAAAGAGCCAATCACAAAGTGATTGGCTCTTAAATAACTTATCAAATTATATTAATCGTGGTTTTCAATACTCTTATAAGCATCGATTATTTTTTTAACTAATTTATGCCTTACAATGTCTTTATCATCAAGATAAATTATTCCTACTCCATCTACATCTTTTAAAATAAGAATTGCTTCCTTTAATCCCGAAATAGTTCTTCTAGGTAAATCTACCTGACCTGGATCGCCTGTAATCATAAATTTAGCATTCTTTCCCATTCGTGTCAGAAACATTTTCATTTGACTATGAGTAGTATTTTGTGCTTCATCAAGAATTACAAAAGCATTGTCTAGTGTTCTTCCTCTCATGAAAGCCAAAGGTGCTATTTGAATAATTCCTTTTAAAATATAATCTTCCAATTTCTCTGAAGGAATCATATCTCTTAATGCATCATATAGTGGTTGCATATAAGGATCAAGCTTTTCTTTCATATCACCAGGTAAAAACCCTAAATTCTCTCCTGCCTCTACTGCTGGTCTAGTTAAAATAATACGTTTTACTTGTTTTTCTTTTAATGCCTTCACTGCCATAGCAACACCAGTGTAGGTTTTTCCTGTTCCTGCTGGTCCTATAGCAAATACCATATCATTTCGCATTATAGTGTCTACTAGTTTTTGTTGATTTGGTGTCATGGCTTTAACCAGCTTTCCGCCTACTCCATGTACTAATATTTTATCTCTATCATGCATGTGTTGTGTTTCCTGAGCTTCATTTTCTAAAATTCGAAGAATCACATTCTCATCAATGGTATTATAGCGTGTAAAATGAAGCATTAATCTTCTAAACTTAGTTTCAAATTCATCTAAAATCTCTTCTTCACCATAAGCTTTAAGCGTTGTTCCTCTAGCAACAATTTTCAATTTCGGATAATACTTTTTAACCGCTTCTAAATGAACATCTTGTGCACCCCAAAAATCTTTTGGAGTAATTTCTACTAATTCAATTATTCTTTCGTTCAAAGGCTTTCTTTTTAAATTGTTTTTGTTATACTAAAATTATAGTAGCTTTGTATTCAAATTTAAGAAAAACAAAGCTTGCTTTTAGAATAAGTTATAAACAAATTTATGTCAATAATTACCCTTACTACCGATTTTGGATTAAAAGACCATTTTGTTGGATCTTTAAAAGGGAAACTAATTTCTGGACTTGAAAACCCTGTTATTATTGACATTTCTCATAATATAGATCTATTTAATACACTTGAAGCTAGTTATTGTATTGCTGCTGCATATAAAAATTTCCCAAAAGGTACTATCCATATAATAGGTGTTGATAGTGAACGTACTACTACTACACAACATATTGCAATGCAATGGGACGATCATTATTTTATTTGCGCCGATAATGGTATTCTAAGCTCATTAATCCAAAAGAAGATTCCACAAAAACTAGTTGCTATTAATATTCACAATCGTCTTCAAGATGATGCTACAGATATGAATGTTTTTGTTGCTGTTGCTTGTCATATTGCAAGAGGAGGATTATTAAATGTAATTGGGAAAGAAATAAATGAATTAAAACCAATAAATGAATTAACGGCTCAAATATCTAGTGATATGCTTACTATTAAAGGATCTATTATTCATATCGATGAATTTGGCAATTGTGTGACGAATATTTCTAAAAAAATATTTAATGAAACAGCCCGAAATAGAACTTTTACAATAAAATTTCACAATAAAAAATTAGAGCGAATCCATGATTTTTACTCTGATTTTAAAAACACCGATAAATACTCTTTAAAATCGTTTGAAGGAAATGCACTTTGCCTTTTTAATGATGATGGTTATTTGGAAATTGCTATTTATAAAAGCAATCCTAAAACAGTGGGTTCTGCCTCTACTCTTCTAGGGTTAAAATTTAGAGATGTAGTAAGTATTATTTTTAATGAATAAAAAATATATAAATGTTTGTACGAATTGTAAAAATGCGTTTTCAAGAAGATAAAATTGATATTTTCTTAGAAAAATTCAACTTAATAAAAGAAAATATTAGACATTTTGAAGGGAATCAGTTTCTTGAACTATATCAAGATAAAAATGACAACCGTATTTTTTTCACTTATAGTTATTGGAATACTGAAAAAGATTTAGAAAACTATAGAAAATCGGATCTATTTAATGAAGTTTGGACTTTCACTAAAGCATTATTTAGCGATAAACCAGAAGCTTGGAGTGTAGATAAAATAGTTTCTTTACCATAAAATGATACAATAAAAAGTTTTATACAAATAAAACAATAAAAAATATAAATTTGCATTCAAGGTTATTATCAAAATGAGATAAAATCATTTGAGTCAAACTTTAAACATAAATAAATGAAAGCATTACTGCTACGAGAAATAAAATCTTTCTTTGGATCACCAATAGGGTATCTTGTTATTGCCATTTTCTTATTACTTAATGGATTATTCCTTTGGGTTTTTGAAGGCGATTTTAATATTTTAAATTCTGGTTTTGCCGATTTAGGTCCATTTTTTAAATTATCGCCTTGGATTTTAATTTTCCTTATTCCAGCCGTAACAATGCGTACTTTTTCAGATGAAAAAAAACAAGGTACAATAGAACTTCTTTTCACAAAACCATTATCAATGTGGGAAATTGTTAATGGAAAATTTTTAGGCGCTTTTGTATTAATTGTTTTAGCAATTATACCAACATTAGTATATGTTTGGATTATTTCTCATTTTGGAAATCCCGAAGGCAATATTGATATGGGAAGCACAATGGGTTCATATTTTGGTCTTTTATTTTTAATTGCAGCTTATACAGCAATAGGCATATATACTTCTACACTTTCTGAAAATCAAATTGTTGCTTTCATATTAGCAGTATTTGTCTGTTTTTTCTTCTATTTTGGTTTTGAAGGCATTTCAAATTTATTAAAAGAAAATAGTAAGTTCATTGCCTTTTTAGGAATGGATTATCATTTTAAAAGTATGAGTCGAGGTGTTATTGATACACGAGATGTACTTTATTTTTTAAGTGTAACGATTCTATTTTTATCAATTACTGTTTATAAACTTAAAACATTAAAAGGATAATGAAAGCAGCTAAAAAACAAAATCTAAAATCATTATTCATTACAATAATTGTTTTAATTGCTATTAATTTTGGTAGTAATTATTATTTCAAACGCTTCGATTTAACACAAGATAAACGATATACTCTTTCTGAAACATCATTAAATATTATTAAGAGTATAGATAGTCCATTGCAAATTGAAGTATTTTTAGAAGGCAATTTTCCTCCAGAGTTTAAACGTTTACAAAACGAAACAAAACAACTATTAGAAGAATTTTCTGCTTACAATCCAAATATAGTTTTTGAATTTAAAAATCCTGTTGAAAAAGAAGAAGAACGATTTGCTGTAATGCAAACTTTTCATGCTAATGGGTTACAACCTCTAAACATAACTGTTGAAGACAAAGGAAAACAAAGCCAGGAAGTCGTATTTCCTTGGGCAGTTGCCAGTTATGGAACAAAAAATGCTAAAGTATCATTATTAAAAAATTTAATGGGTGCTTCTACTGAGCAAAAAGTAATCAGTTCCGTACAACATTTAGAGTTCGCTTTTGCAGAAGCATTCAACAAAATAAGCAAAGAAAAGCAGAAAAAAATAGCCGTTATAAAAGGAAACGGAGAACTAGACGATTTATATATTGCCGATTTTATAAAATCAGTACGTGAGAGTTATTACATTGGTACTTTTACATTAGATTCTGTAGCAAAACAACCTAAAGAATCTTTAGAAGCTTTAAAAAGATATGATTTAGCTATAATTGCAAAACCAACCGAACAATTTACAGAAGAAGAAAAAGAAGTACTAGATCAGTTTATTGTAAATGGAGGAAAAACATTATGGATGGTTGATAATGTAGTAGCTAATTATGAAGATTTATATAACCAAACAGGAAGTATTTTAGCGCATCAAAATGATTTGAATCTTACTGATATGTTTTTTAAATATGGATTAAGGATTAATCCATTGCTAATTAAAGACGAGCAAGCTACACCTATAAAATTAGCAACAGGAAAGCAAGGAAGCCAAACTCAATATGAACAATATTTTTGGAAATTTTCCCCTTTTATCTATCCATCAACAAATCACCCATTAGTAAAAAACATGGAAGGTATTAAGTTTGAATTTGCCTCTCCTATTAAATTATTAAAAAATGATATCCAAAAAACAGTACTATTAAGTAGCTCCGAATATTCAAGACCAATAGGAACACCTTCTCAAATTTCATTAGATATGGTTTCAGAAGAAACAAGTCCAGAAGAATATTTAGGAAAAGGATTAATGCCTGTTGCTGTTCTATTAGAAGGATCTTTTCCATCTATGTATAAAAACAGAGTACTTCCATTTAAAGACAATACATACAAAGCAGATGGTGTTGCAAACAAAATGATTGTAATTTCTGATGGCGATATTATAAAAAATCAAATTGAAAATAACGCACCATTAGAATTAGGTTTTGATAAGTGGACAAATAATTTATATGGTAACAAAGAGTTCTTAATGAATTGTGTAAATTACCTATTAGATGATACTGGACTTATCAACATTAGGAGTAAAGATGTTAATTTACCATTATTAGATAAAGAAAAGGTGTACCAAAACTATACTTGGGCACAAATGATAACTATCGGGTTGCCAATAGTTATTTTAGGAATTTTTGGTTTTTTATTCACTTATTTAAGAAAAAGAACCTATAGCAAATAGATGTTAATAAAATGTTTTTGTGTTTGCTAATAATTAGAATATATTTGTGAAATAAAATCATAAAAGATTTTAAAATAAAAGAAGATGAAGTTTATAGTATCGAGTTCATATTTATTAAAACAGCTACAAGTATTAGGAAGCGTCATTAATAGTAGTAATACGTTACCTATTTTAGACAACTTTTTATTTGAATTAAACAATAATCAGCTAACTGTTTCTGCATCAGATTTAGAAACAACAATGTCAGCCTCGTTAGAAATAGATTCAACAAGCCAAGGAAGTATTGCAGTACCTGCAAAACTATTATTAGATATACTTAAAACATTTCCAGAACAACCTTTAACTTTTACTGTAGAAGAAAACAGTACTGTAGAAATAAGCTCTAATTCTGGTAAATATGCTATTGCTTATGCAGTTGGAGAAGAATTTCCAAAAGCGGTTGCACTAGAAGATCCATCTTCTACAATTGTACCAGCCGAAGTACTTGCTACTGCTGTAAGTAAAACAATTTTTGCTGCTGGAAATGATGATTTAAGACCTGTAATGAGCGGTGTTTTCTTTCAATTTTCACCAGAAGGATTAATATTTGTTGCTACAGATGCTCATAAACTAGTAAAATATGCTCGTACAGATGTTAAAGCGTCTCAAGTAGCCGATTTTATTATGCCTAAAAAACCTTTAAACATCTTAAAAGGAATTTTAGCGGCTTCTGATGCAGAAGTAAAAATAGAATATAATGATGCTAATGCTACATTCTCTTTTGAAAACTATGTGCTAACATGTCGTTTAATAGATGGAAAGTATCCTAACTACGAAGCCGTAATTCCAAAAGAAAATCCAAATAAATTATTAATCAATAGAGTTCAGTTTTTAAGCTCTGTACGTCGTGTGGCTATTTTTGCTAACAAAACAACGCACCAAATACGTCTAAAAATTGCAGGAACAGAATTAAACATTTCTGCTGAAGATATTGATTACTCTAACAAAGCAGACGAACGTTTAACTTGTGATTACCAAGGTGATGATATGCAAATTGGTTTCAATTCTCGTTTCTTAACAGAAATGTTAAACAATCTTACAAGTGACGAAATTCAATTAGAAATGTCTATGCCAAACAGAGCAGGAATACTTACTCCTGTTGATGGTTTAGATGATGGCGAAACAGTAACAATGCTTGTTATGCCAGTTATGTTAAGCAATTAATAAAAAACAAGAGCATAAGTAAAAAGAAACAACCTTTTTCTATATGCTTAAAATGACTATAACCAACCTTAACCCAAAAAAACCGCAGAAACTGAAAAGTGAATGCGGTTTTTTTATTGTCTATACTTTATAACATACAGCAAATAAAAACTTTAACATTTTATTTTGAAAACCAATACAACTACTTTATCGTAAGTATTTAAAATTGATCTTCAAAAAAGTATAAAAAGTTAAAGTCATGAAAAAAAATATTCTATTACTATTTCTTCTATTCTCACAATTAAGCTCTTTCAGTCAATATATTAATTATAAATTCTATGAAGATTTTTTAAACAAATATGTTTCTGAAGATGGCTATGTTGATTATGATGCTATTCATGAAAACAAAGACGAATTAAAAGCGATTATTAAGCGATTTAAGTCTATTGAAACCGATGATAAATGGAGCAAAACACAAAAACTAGCACACTGGATTAATACTTACAATGTATACTCAATTAAACTAATTATAGACCATTTCCCAATAAACAGTATAAAAGACATTCATAAATCATTTGATTTACAATTTATTCCTTATCAAAAACGATTTATCTCTTTAAACTATATTGAAAAAGAAATTTTAAGTAAAACATTAGATGAAAGAATACATTTTGCTATAAACTGTGCATCTATCTCTTGTCCGAATATTAACAGAGAACCTTTTTACGGTGATATTGTTGATGAGCAATTAGAAAAATCAGCAAAACGCTTTATTAACAATATGACTAAAAATAATATTTCTAGGAAAGAGGTAAAACTATCTCGAATATTTGACTGGTTTTCAGATGATTTTTTAAAGAATAATACCTCTATAATAAAATACATCAATAAATACTCTGATAAAAAAATTAAAGAAAATGCTACAATAGAATTTTTAGATTATAACTGGAGTTTAAACAGTCATAAGAAATTTATTCAGAAGGAATATTTTGCATTAAAATAAAAAGACTTTTTTTCATAAATTTTGCGTTTTAATTATCTAAATGAGAGAAGGCAGTAACAAATTGTTACTGCCTTCTTATTTTTTTATATAACACCTATTTTCTTCATCAAGAAAGTAGCACTTTTATTTTTACAAATACCATTTCTTAACTTATAATCAAAGTGTAAATCATCCTGATTAATTTCTACTTCAAAACATTTATTTACTAATTGTTGCGGATAATCGCTTGCTATTAAACACACTTCAATATCATGTGTTGCTATTGCTCCTACTCCATTTTTAGCAATCATTTTTTTTATGACATCAACTGTTCCAGATCGTTTATCATCTGAATTTGTTCCTCTTAATATTTCATCTAATAACACAAACGAACGCTCATTTTCCAACGCATCCATTATTTTCTTTAATCGTTTTATTTCAGCATAAAAATAAGATTCATTATCTGATAACGAATCCGATAACCTCATAGACACTAAAATTGGCATAGGATGCACATTTGCTTTTGTAGCACAAACTGGCGCTCCCATAGCTGCTAAAACCATATTAACACCTAAACTTCTTAAAAACGTACTTTTACCAGACATATTAGAACCTGTTAGTATCATAAAAGATTGAGGTTGAAAATCAATCGTATTAGTTACTCTACTCTTAGCGTTTAATAGAGGATGAGACATTTTCGTAAAAGAAATCTCATGATTTTCATTCAATACTGGGAAAGTAAAATCTGGATTGTTATAGGAAAAATTAGCTAAACTTTGTAAAACTTCAAATTCTCCTATAACGGCAAGCCAATTCTCTAAATCCTTAGCATGATTAGTTTTCCAATGTATAATTGCTCTCAGACTAATTATATGATACAAAAAAAATCCGTTTAAAAATATTGCTACTAAGGGATTAGCAACACTATCTAAAACAGAAAATAACCTTGATAACTTTTGCAATGAAACACTCGCTTTTATAGATTTTGTTTTTAAATTGTTTTGCAAAGCAATTAATTTCTTGGATTTAAACTCCTCTTGTTCAATATTAGCAATCATTAATCCGTATTGCTTTACTATTTTATCGATGGCAGTAGAATATTCGTTTTCTAGTTTAATTCTCTTAAAAAATCTAGAGGCAAAACCTAAATTCAATAAAAAGGAAGCAACCAAATAAGAAAACAAATTATTTGAATCACTAAAATAATAAACAAATGCAAGAGGAATAAATACTATTGGTAAAACATAAGACAGAACTACTGCTAATCTAGAAAAAGGTTTACTATTATAATTGCTCCATTCTATTAACTGTTTGTAATGTTTTTCGGTGTCTTTACTCATTTTGGCATTAGCCATAAAATCTTGTCTCCATTCAATTTTTGAGGCTAGTTCTTTAATAGCTTCTTGGTTGTCAATTATAACATCATTAGGAACTTGATTTAATAATGCATTTGCTAATGTTTTTTTACCAATGTAAGTATGCGTTCTATTTAAATTTTGGAATAATGAATTCTCACCAAAAATATCCAAATCATATCCATATTCATGATGCACATCTGTAAATTCTAATCCGTTTTCAAAAATATTCTTCTCATTATTTAAAAAGGCTAATTCGTTATCATTTATAGCTACGATAGCCTCTTTATGCTTTTTCAAATTATTCTTTTTATCATAATAACGCAATAAAATTAAAAATCCAATTACAAATGCTATAATGAAATAAAGATACACTTGTTCATTTGATTGGTAAAAATAATAACCCGAAACCAAAGCAAGCGTTATCGAAAGAAACCTAAAAAAACTAAATACATTAAGTTTTGTTTTTAATATTTTTAGAGCTTGTTTCTGCTCTTCCTTATTTGATGTGTAAATATTCATCTTTAAAATTTATATGCAAATATAGCTGTTCAAAATCAAATTCAACTTTTAAAGTACAGTTCAAATTCAATCTTAAAAATCAACTTATTAAATTAATACAGAAAAAATAATTTATTGATAAAATTCTTGAAATTGATTAATTTAGGTGTTTTATCTATATTTGCAAAAAAGTTACCCAAATGAAAAAACACCTACTATTTATTGTATTCTTTGTTTACAACATAACAAATGCCCAGTTATCCTTTTCTAGTCAAACAATGATTATGGAAAATATTAATGCGACTCCTGGAGCAACATCGATTATAAATGCAGATATTGATGGTGATGGTGATTTAGATTTACTTTCAGGAGATATAAGTAATGTTAAATGGTTTGAAAATGTTGGAGGAAATAATGATCAATTAATTTCACATACCCTAGCTGATTTTGGAGCCAAATATTGCTATTTTGAAGATATAGACAATGATGGGGATAAAGATGTCATTTTCTCAGGGCAATTAAATACTTCAGGTATATATTGGATTGAAAATCTAGATGGTTTAGGAAATTTTACTAATCCTGTTTTGTTAGCAAACGCAAGTACAATACATACCATATTTATAATTGATTTCGATTTTGATAATGATCTTGATATATTATATTCATATTCTAGTTTTAGTACTTTTGGAATTAATTTGTTACAAAACAATGGAGTTGGTGGTAATTTTACAAACATTCCTATTCCTCAAAGTTCTAATGCGAGGGGTTTTTACGCATTAGATATTGATAACGATAATGATATCGATATTTTTTCTTTAGATAATAACACACAAAAAATTGAACGTTTAACTAATCAAGGAATGTTTAATTTCACTTCTCAAATTATAGCAAATGGTAGAGATAATGGTTATGGTACTATTCAATTTGCTGACATTGACAATGACAATGATCCAGATTTAATATTTAGTGATTCTGATATTTATTCAAACTCTTTGGAAGAAATAAAAATCTATAAAAATGATGGTTTAGGAAATTTATCATTTCACACTACTTTAATTACAAATGGTATAAGTCTATCTTATTTATTGTTAGAAGATTTAGATCAAGATAATGATTTAGACATTATTATAACTAGTGCTGAAAACAATTACGTCGCATGGTATAGAAATGAAGATGGTCTAGGAAATTATGGTAATTTACATAACATCAATACTAATTTATACGATGCTAAAGCAGTTTGTGCTTTTGACTTTGATGGAGACAATGATATTGATATTATTGCAACTTCAAAAAGGGATGATAAAATAATTTGGCATGAAAATTTAAATGGTTTAGGAAATTTTGGTTTAGAAAATATTTTAACTAAAAGCATAAATAACCCAATTAAAACCATTGTAGCTGATATAGATGGAGATAGCAAAAATGATGTAATTGTATTTTCGGCTTCTGATGGAAAAGTTTCATGGCACAAAAATTTAAATGGACAAGGTGATTTCGGAGAGCAAAATTTAATTGCAAGTGATCTTATTAACGTTTCTAATGGTCTTGTTGTAGATTTAGATGGAGATGGAGATTTAGATATTGTTGCTGCTGAAAACTATGGAAATACAAATAGTAAATTAGTTTGGTATGAAAATCTTGATGGTCAAGGAAATTTTGGCTCTCAACTTTTAATAAGAAGTTATAGTGGTATCGCTGGTCTAGCTTCTGGAGATTTTGATAATGATGGCGATAATGATTTAATTTATACATCTTCTTCGGGTAATGAAATTTTATCTTGGCGTAAAAATGATGGTCAAGGAAACTTTACATTTCAAGGTATCCCAATGACTGAAAGTATAGGATATGGTAGTCAAGTGATTGTTAAAGATATTAATAATGATGGAAATCTTGATTTTATAGTTGATTATCTTAATACTTTATATTGGTTTTCTAATGATGGTAACGGAAATTTTACTGAAAATAATGTTGGAGCGAGTTTTTATGATGGAACTTCTTTCGATGTTGAAGATCTGGACGGTGATGGAGACATGGATTTTGTTTCATCTAGCTTAGCTACTTATAATGGTGTTTATAAAATAATATGGTTCGAGAATTTAGATGGTCAAGGAAATTTTGGTCCCATTAAAATAATTGAGCCTGATTTTTCAACATTACAATATAATCCAGAGGCTTTCAAACTCAAATTGAAAGATTTAGATAGTGACGGAGATCTTGATCTCGTAGGTAGTTTTGATTTTGATGGAATGATAATATGGTATGAAAACTTAGATGGAAAAGGAAATTTTTCAACAAAAGAAACGATTATAAATGAAACTGGACGTAATTTTAAATATACTGACTTTGTAGATATAAATAATGACGGTTATCTTGATATAATTGGTTGTATCATTAATGATGGATATACAATTACAACTAAAAATGATCAAGTTGTGCACTATATAAATTTAGGGCCTTCATTTAATAAAATTAATGGTTTTGTAAGATTTGGATTAAATGTTGATGACTGTAATTTACCAACAAATAATTTAAAAATTATTACTAGTAATGGTACTAATACAATTGAAACATTTACTACAAATAATGGTTACTATCAATTTTATGTAGATCCAGATACATATACCACTACTATACCCACAACTTTAGGTCATTTTAATATTTCTGATCCAACTGAATATAATACTACATTTACAGGTATTGGAAATATTCAAGTTGCTAACTTTTGTTTGTATCCATCAGAAACAGTAAACGATTTAAATATAGTCATAATCCCATTAAGTGAAGCGCGACCAGGATTTAATTCACGTTACCAAATCATTTACACTAATGTCGGTACTACACAATTAAGTGGCAACGTAACAGTAAACTTTGATAATTCCAAAGTAACTTTTATTACATCAAGCATTACTCCAAACAGTATAACTAACAATTCATTATCATTCGAATATCTTACTCTTAGTCCATTTGAAACAAAAATAATTGATTTAGATTTTAATATATTTACACCACCTACAGTTGAAATTAACGAAACGCTTCTATTTTCTGCATCGATTACTCCTAATGATAATGATTTTACAGAAGAGGACAATACCTATATATTAAACCAAATCGTTATTGGCTCTTTTGACCCAAATGACATCACTTGTTTAGAAGGAGATAAAATCTTTTTAGAAGAGACTACTAAATATTTACATTATATTATTCGTTTTCAAAACACAGGAACTGCTAGTGCAATCAATGTTAAAATTGAAAATATATTAGATGACAAATTAGATTGGAGTACATTCCAAATCATCAATTCAAGCCATGATAATAGGGTCGAAATTAAAAATGGTAATATAGTGACTTTTATACACGATAATATAAATTTACCTCATAGTGCAGCCAATGAAACATTATCAAATGGTTTTGTTGCTTATAAGATAAAACCAAAAGCAAATGTTGCAATTGGAGATCTATTTTCAAATACAGCTAATATATTTTTTGATTATAACTTACCGATTACTACTAACACAGCTCTAACAGAAATTATTGAAAAAACCGAGAACAACACTGGAAACGAAACCAATACATTTCATTTTTATCCTGTGCCAGTTTCTAATATTTTAACGATTGAAGCTAAAGCCGAAATACTAAAAATTGAAATTTTAAACGATTTAGGGCAAGTATTAATATCTAATTCAAATCAAAATTCAATCAATATTTTAAGTCTAAGTAGCGGCCTATATTTTTGTAGAGTTACTGATATAAATAATACTGTAATCACTAAAAAAATAATTAAGAATTAATTTATAAAATAAAGAATGACTTTTTATAAAAAATTGTAAAATACAGAATATCCAATGGCTGGATAATAAAATTGAGCTTACATATAAAAAGATTTTCTTTTGTACCTTTACACGCTGTAAAATAAAAAAATGATTCCACAAGAAACTATTGTTGCTCTTGCTACTCCATCTGGTGCTGGTGCTATAGCTATAATTCGATTATCTGGTAGTAATGCTGTTACTATTGCTGCTTCTGTTTTTCAATCTATTTCAGGAAAAGACCTAAGCAAACAAAAAACACATACTATTCATTTAGGTCATATTGTAGAGGATAACAAAACCTACGATCAAGTTTTAGTATCTCTTTTCAAAGGACCTAATTCGTATACAGGTGAAAATGTAGTGGAAATTTCTTGTCATGGATCTACTTTTATTCAACAACAAATTATACAGTTATTACTTCGTAAAGGAGCAAAAATGGCTCAGGCTGGTGAATTTACTTTGCGTGCTTTTTTAAATGGAAAGCTAGACCTTTCACAAGCGGAAGCTGTAGCCGATTTAATTGCTTCAGATAATGAAGCGAGTCATCAAATAGCCATGCAACAAATGCGTGGTGGTTTTAGTAATGAAATTGCCAAGCTAAGAGAAGAACTATTAAACTTTGCTTCTTTAATCGAATTAGAATTAGACTTTGCAGAAGAAGATGTAGAATTTGCTGATAGATCTGCTTTTTATGAATTATTAAACCGTATTGAATTTGTACTAAAACGATTAATCGATTCCTTCGCTGTAGGAAACGTAATTAAAAATGGAATTCCTGTTGCTATTGTAGGCGAACCCAATGTGGGGAAATCAACCTTATTGAACGCTTTATTAAATGAAGAACGTGCGATTGTTTCCGATATCGCTGGAACTACTCGTGATACTATTGAAGACGAATTAGTGATTAACGGTATTGGTTTCCGTTTTATTGATACCGCTGGTATTCGCGAAACAAAAGATGTAGTAGAGAGTATTGGTATTCAAAAAACTTTCGAGAAGATAGAACAAGCACAGGTAGTTTTGTATTTAGTGGACAGTTTACAGTTAACAGTTGACAGTTTAAAAAGCTTAAAAGTTGAAACAGAAAAAATCAAAAATAAGTTTCCTTTAAAACCAATTGTTGTGGTTGCCAACAAAGCCGATTTATTAACTGAAAAAGAGATTACAAACCTACAAGAACAACTTACAACTTATAATTTACAGCTTATAACCATAAGCGCCAAACAAAAAACAGGTATCGATATTCTAAAAGAAACTTTACTTTCCTTTGTAAATACAGGAGCTTTACGCAATAATGAAACCATTGTAACCAATACACGTCATTACGATTCGTTATTAAAAGCCTTGGAAGAAGTACAAAAAGTAAAATGGGGATTAGATTCAGGTATTTCCTCTGATTTAATTGCCTTGGACATTAGAGAGGCCTTGCATTACTTTGGCGAAATTACGGGTGAAGTAACCAATGATGAGTTGTTAGGGAATATTTTTGCTAATTTCTGTATCGGAAAATAACTTTTATTATCTTTGATACTATCAAATGATACTATCATAAATGAAATCGAGTTTGTGAGATTGCATCCGACAGTATTAGAAAAATAATCAAAAACGGATGAAACCACCTTATACAATCACTGATAAAATTTTAGCGCTAGTAGCTTCTATTTCAGAAAAGATAGGAGAAATTAACGCTACTCATTTATATAAACCTGCCACCGAATTACGAAAGAAAAACCGAATTAAAACCATTCAATCTTCTTTAGAAATCGAGGGCAATACGCTTTCCGAAGAACAAATCACGGCTTTATTAGAGAACAAAAGAATCATTGCTCCTCAAAAAGACATTGTAGAAGTTCAGAATGCAATAAAAGTATATGAGCAACTCAATACTTTCAATCCTTATGAATTAAAAGATTTAGAAAAAGCACACACCATTTTAATGAATGGATTAATTGACAATGCTGGAAAGTTAAGGACTACCAATGTAGGTATTGTAAAAGGGTCAAAAGTAGAACATATTGCACCAAGCGGAACAATGGTAAACGAATTGATGAAAGACCTTTTTGAATATCTGAAAAAAGACAACGATTTAATTTTAATCAAAAGTTGTGTGTTTCATTATGAGTTTGAATTTATCCATCCCTTTTTAGACGGAAACGGAAGAATGGGCAGATTGTGGCAAACCTTACTTCTAATGCAACAATATCCTGTTTTTGAATTTCTACCTGTGGAATCACTAATTAAGCAAAAGCAAAGCGACTATTACAACACCTTATCTGAATCCGATAAAAAAGGAAATTCAACACCTTTTATAGAGTTTATGTTGGAAATCATTTCAGCGTCATTAAACGAACTTTTACAATCGCAATCCGTAACACTTCATACAGAAGATAGAATACACTTATTTGCTACCAAAATAGGCAAGAATACGTTTAGCAGAAAAGAGTATATGCAATATTTTAAAAACATATCTGCACCAACAGCCAGTAGAGATTTAAAATGGGCGGTGGAACAAAACTTTTTAACTAAATTTGGAAAACAACGATTAACGGAATATCAATTTACCTAATTTTGTATTCTGACTATTTTTTTGTTTAAATGCATAACTTTTGACCGACATTTGATACAAAAACTTTTATTTCGCTGAAAATTTTAAAATAATACAAATTTTGCATTGGGAAGTATTATATTTGCAATTAAAGTGATGTAATGTACTACATAGATTTTTTCTCAAAACTAGGTTTTAACTTCAATACTGATTTGAAGCGTAGAACTATTGAATTTGAAAAAAATGATAACTTATCTAAAAACCTTAAAGATTCAGTTTTCTTTTATAAAAGTCCTAACAATACTAATACTTCTTTTTATCTCATCACAACTGAATTAAATTCTACTGAAGTTGAAGATATTAGAAAGTATATTTGGAATAAAAATGATGCTGATTTAATTTTTTATTATCCAAGAGAAGATGCTAAATTAGTAATGTTTTATGCTAAATATTCTCCTAAAATAAGTAATGAAGAAAGCAAATTAAATACTTTTTCAACCTCCGAAAAAGATTTATACAAAATCGAGGATATAAAACTTTGGAAATTTGACAGTGGAGTATTTTGGTTAAATTATTCTAAATTCATTACTAAAGCAAAATATAAAGGAATTGATAAAGAGCTAGTTTTTACTTTAAAAGCTTTAAAAGAGCAACTTTATGTTATTCTATCAAAATTGATTGTCGAAGAAACAGAACGTAATAAGACTGTACAAGCCTTAATTGACCGAACTTTATATATTAAGTACTTAGAAGATAAACACATCATAAACTCTCGTTTCTATGATTATTATTTTAAAGATACTTCCCTTAATTATCAAAAAATATTAGAGAATCATTCTAATGCAGATGTAAATAAGTTATTTAAAATTATTCATGAAATTTTCAATAATAATTTATTTGAGCAACCTTCAATTGATGATAGGTATTTAACTAATGAAGTTCGAAACATAATAGCTACTTCATTTAAAGCAAATACTAGTTCAGGTCAATTAAGATTATTTGATTTCCAATTTGATGTTTTACCTGTTGAATTTATAAGTTATATTTATGAAGTTTTCTTATCAGAAAAACAAAAAGAAAACGGTATTTATTACACACCAAAAAAATTAGCTCAATTAATTGTTGACGAAGTAATAAATGAAGATAGAATAGGTTCCATTTTAGACCCTTCAAGTGGGTCGGGAATGTTTCTTATTGTTGGTTATCAAAGACTTTTAGAAATTGCTAAAAAACAAGGATTAGAACCAAAAGACAGTATTGGTAAAATAAAATTTAGATCTAAACTATTAGCCGATAATATTTTTGGTATAGAAAAAGAGTTAACAGCGCAACGCTTTACTATTTTTTCACTCTCCTTACAAATATTTGAAGGAATTAATCCAATAGATATTAAAGAATTTATAGCTAATGAGTTAAGCCAAAAAGGAAAAGTAGAGTTGTTTTCAGAATATTCTTTTTTCAAAAATGTAAAGCATGCCAATAGTCTTAATACATTAGAAAAACCTTTTGAAAATAAACAATTTTCATATTTGTTAGGCAACCCTCCATTTTTTGAAATTCCTAATACTGATGAATATAAAGATGAAATTTCATTTTTAAAATCTTATGAGGTTACTTTAGAAAATAAAGAAAAGAAACTAACAGCAAAAAACATTGTTGGTAGGTCTCAAATATCTCAATGTTTTTTTCTAAAAATAAAAGATTGGAGTAATAAAAATACTAGATTTGGTTTTGTTTCGAATAGTTCTAATTTTTACAATGATAAATCTGAGGATTTTCAAGAATACTTTTATTCTAATTACGGAATTGAAAAAATATATGACCTTTCAAGAGTTAAAAAGATTTTGTTTGAAAAAGCGAATGAGAGTGTTGTTGCAATAATTTTCACTAATGATTTTAATAACAATACTATAGAATATTATCCTGTAGATTTAGGTTTATTTTCCGAAAAACCATTTGAATTATTAATTATTCAAGAGGATAAAGTAATTGAAATTGAACAAAAAAAATTTATATTTAAAGAAATTAAACTAAGAGATTTTCTAGTAGGTAATAATTTTGATTTTAGCCTTTTTATAAAGTTGAATAATAACAGTAGATTATTAGATTTTGTACAACATAATATCGAAGGTAAACCGTATATTCATGAAGGTTTAAAAATAGTTGGAGAAAAGGCTATTTGTAAACAATACAATTTAAGTAAAAGTGAATGGAAAAAATTAGATAGGCAAAAACAATTAGAATATTTTGAAAAATTTAAAACTAATAATACTTCTACGTTTAATAATGAAGAATTTTTATATAAATTTTTAAAGCCAAAAAATATTAATTCTTTCAAACCTATTGAGGTTGGTACATTTTTAAGAAGTGATATTTCAAACTTTGAGAGAGGAAGGAATCCAGATATTTATTTAGGAAAAAAAATTATTTTTAATAGAACAGGTAATAAGTTGAAATCAATTTACTCAAATGAAAAAATTTACTTTGATTTTGACTTGCATACATTCAAATTAGTAAATGATAGTTTATATTATTTAATAAATGTAATTCTTAATTCTAATTTATCAAATTATTATATAGATTTATTTTTGAGAAAAAGGCTTTTGGGCTCATATCCTAAAATTGGGAATGAAGATGTATTAAACATTCCTATTCCAAAAGATTTAGACCAAGATTTAGTCGCTCAAATATCAAATATCAGTAAAGATTTAACTGAAGGAAAATTTGAGTATTCAGAAAAAGAAGAAGAACTAAATGAACTTATTTATGAATTATATGAGTTGTCGTATTGGGAAAAACAGAGAATTAGAGATTATTTTTTACCTAAAGAACGTATTGGAAAAAAGAAAAATAAATTAGAAAATTATAAAACTACTGTAAAAGAAGTATTAAGTTTTTATCTTAAAAATCCCATTACAATAGAAGAAACTCCAGCAGATTTTAATTTAATTGTTGTGAAAATATCTTTAAATAACAATTCTGTTAATCCTCAAGCAGATAAAACGAAGAAATTTATTCTAAATGAAATTTTTGAACATAACCCCAACGGTAATTTTTTAGCAAGTCAAGAAAAAATTTATGGCAACGATTGTGTTTATATTATTAAAGAAGATATAAATAAAAATTGGACAGAAACAAAAGCATTTGAAGACGGTCAAGATATAATAAAGCATTTAATACCTATTGAGAATGGAGAGAGAATACATTAAAATACCTAAGTACTCTCCTTTATCAAGTGACGTAACTGAGCTTAAAAATTTAAGTGATGAAGTTTGGAAAAATGAAATTTTTCATCATTTACTTTCTTTTTATCAAAATTTTGATAGTGAAGATTTAAAAGAAAAAATTGAAAAGGAAAGAAAAGAAATAAACCCAAGGCTTGAAAGACTAATTGCAAAATACATCCGAATAAAATTAAATGCTGATAGAAAATTTGGTTATCATTTTAAAGCATTTGGAGAAAACACTAATGATGAAGATGTAGAAGGCAATTATGACATCACTATTCACAGTACAAATTGGAAAAGCAAAGATTTTTATTTTGAATGTAAAAATTTAGATAGAAGTCAAGATTTAGTAAATAAATACGTTTGCTATAATAAAGGTCATTCTGTTTTTGATGGTGGTGTATATCGTTATTTTAATGGTAAATATGCACAAAACTTGACTTTTGGAGGTATGATAGGTTTTATTGTAGAAGGAAACATATTGGACATTAAAAGTAAGATTATAAAAAAGTTAGCAGATAATTTTGATATTACTCCAGAAGGCGATTTAATTACTATTAATGATAATTCAATAGAAGGAAATGAGTTTACTTTTGATAGTAATCATAAGAGAAAAAGTAAAGAATTTTTGATTCATCATTTATTACTTGACTTTTGTTAATTATTTTATTTTTAAGATTTAAGACTATTTTCAAAACAACATTCAAAAACCAACTTAAAACCTCCATCCTTATAAATAATACCAAAAACAGTATAATTAATAGCTTTTAGATATTAATTAATAGCTTTGATAGTATAAATAATAGCTTTTAGATATTAATTAATAGCTTTGAGAGTATAAATAATACCTTTTTGCTTATAATTAATAGCTTTTAGGTTATAATTATAATGTTTTAGGTATAAAACAAAAAAAGACCCCATTGCTGGAGTCTCATTTTTAAGAAATTATTAAACTTATTCTGGTTTATCTGTACTACCCTTTCGGTTTCTTTTAGCAAAACGTTGGCTCAAATCTTCGTAGATAGGTCTTGCAGTAACAATTCCTTTACTATGAGCTTCTTTTACTTGTCCGTAATACAACATAGAAGCTTGTAAAGCTTCACTACCTGCTAGCATAATAGTGTCATTTAAATCTGAAGTAAGTTGCGAAGCTAAATTAGTCAATGGGTTTAAGATAGAAACAACGGCTTCGTCTTTTAAAAATTCTGTTTTATCCATGTAAGCAGGTACAAACTCTGGATTCGTATCTACATAAGATTTTGTTTTTTGCACTGTGGCAACCGTTTTGTCTCCCATTTTAAACAACGATACTCGTTCTTCTGCTGTAAGTCCTTGTAAAAAAGGAGCTAAAGCCGTTTTACATTCTTGTAATTTTTGGGTCACCGTATCAATTACTTCTTGAGGAATTTCGATACTAATTTGATTTTTTGCACTCATATTTTATAGTTTTAAAATTTAACAATACTTTTCACAAAACAATTTATATACCAGAACATCCTCTTTAACAAACTTTTATAGTATAAATCACATAATTTTAAGATTTACTACTCCTAAAATTCCTTTTTACTCGGAACTATACTTTACAATATGTCTATATAAACAAATTTGTTTACATTAGTACTATGAGTTTTCAATTAGAAAAATATAAAGGCATTCATCCAGGAATCATTTTAGAGCGCTTATTAGCTAAAAAAGAGATTGCTCAGCGACCTTTTGCCCTTTCTATTGAAGACATCCCCAGACCATTAATGCTATTACAAAAGGGAGAAGAAGCCTTAATACTGCATTAGCTTTAAAAATAGAAGCTGCTCTAAGTTTAGAAGAAGGGGCATTGGCATTTCTTCAAACCTATTACGAAATTGCTCAAGTGAAAAAGAAAGCACTTCATACTCCTAACTTATCCAATTTACGAAAATCACTTTTTTGGGACACTGATATTTCTAAAATTAATTGGGACAAACAATATAGAGCCATTATTCAACGTGTTTATGAAAGAGGTAATGAAACCGAAAAGCAAGAGCTTATTAATTTTTATGGACAAGAAAAGATAAATGTAGCCCTATCTACAATGTCAAGAAACCTATATGTAATTAATAAAAATAAAATGTAAATTAGATTTTTTTATAGAAAAGACTAATTTTATGAACACCTTTTATACACCTCTACATTTTTAATTCTAAAGAGTTTTTAAATTATATCCGATTAGTCTTAAATGCTATGCACACCAAACTAGTATATTCATTTATTATACTAAATAAAAAGAGTTGAAAATATAATGATATCTCAACTCTTTATTTATCAAACACTATGTATTACTAAAGTAATTACAACCATGAATTCCAAGGTATTCTTGACATAATTAAAATTAATCCTATACTATAAAAAATAGCAATTAGTTTAAACTTTATATTATTATCCGTATTCCTTTTTGATTTAGAAAAGCCAATTGTAATTAGTATGAGAGCTAATAACATAATAGTTGGGTGCTCTAACGCATAGAACCTAGAAAAACTATTTTTCATCATCTCTTTTGAAAAATTTGAAATCCCTAAAGGAGACAATAAATACAATAAAACACCAATAAGAAACTGGGTATGCATTGTAATAAGGCCTATAGTAAATACTATTTTACTTTTTTTAGTATATTTTATTTTAGCTTTATAACCATAAAAAGCATATATCGTTGATATAATCAAAAAGATTAATGATAAAAATGCTATAAATGAATGTGAATTTTTTACTATTGAATACATATTAATTCGCTATAAAACGTTTAAGAATTAGAATAACAATACACTACCGAAAATTCCAAAATTATTTTCATTATGCTTAAAAGGACCATACCAATCAAAATTTGATGCAGCTCCAAATGAGAATTCTTTGTAGCTTAAACCAGCTCTCAACATGATATAACTCCTATTGTGATTACCTGACTCTGGCACAAAACCGTATAAACCTTGTATGCGACTGTAAAAGTTAAACTTTTCATTTATTTTAGGTTTATATTCTATTAATGCTAATCCTTCCGAAGCAAGATCATCAGCAATATCTACTTTAGGATTTACGATTACTAACAAATTTTGTGTTGCATAAGAATAAATTAAACCCGCAACAGGACGAAAACCATAAACCGGACTGTATTGCATTCCTGATGTAACATCTAAACCTTTGAATAAACTATATGTAAGGTGTGCTTGTGTCATTATATCTGGTGTTATCTCTTTTTCCCATGGAACATTTGCATTAGTGACACTGAAAAAACCTAGCTTTGGGACACTTATAAATTTTTTATTTACAAGTAATTGATACATTACACCTCTAGAACCCGCAACCGTTTCCATGGTAATTGGTGGATTTTGAAAACTAGAATTTTTATCTTCGTTTTCATTTTGTGCCTGAATTGAAGATATTGAAAGAACTGTTGCTATAATAGCAGATAATAAAAATTTGCTCATTTTTTAATTGTTTACTTTGTACAATAATTAATCACTTTAAGTGATGATTGAAATTATTGCAAAGCTACAATCAGCCCATTTTTAATAAAGAGTAATTAATGTGCTTTAACTAGGATAAATCGTGCATGTTTTTTATCCTGTATTCGGTTGGAGTCATCCCAGTAAAATTTTTAAAGATTCTAGTAAAATAAGATGGATCATCAAAATTAAGTTGAAAACTAATTTCTGCTATTGTTTTAGTTTTATCTAAAAGTAAAATTTGACTATTTAAAACAGATACTTCTGCAATTATTTCTTTACAACTTTTATGAAAAACCATTTTAACACATCTATTCAAATAATTTGCAGAAACAGCCAAAGAATCAGTGTAAAAAGATAGTTTTTTTTCTTTAATATAATGTTGATGTACTAACTTCTTAAAATTGATGGCTATTTGTTGTGAACGGGTTATTGTTCTTTGTTTTTCAGACAATTGTATTATTTTGCTCAGTAATGCTTGTGTTAAACTACTGCTAATTTGAATATTGGGTAATTTAGAATTTAGTTCCGTAAAAAGTAACTTACAAATTGTGTACATCCATTCGCTTTCTACTTCTTTAAGCTTTAGTACCGGGTCAATCATAAAAACATTGAGAAGTTCCGATTGATTAAATAAAACAGTCATTATCTTTTCTTCAATCAATACAAAATAACCTTTTAAATCATCAGACGTTTTTTGAAGTGCATTAATAGTACCTGCTGAAACAAAAACAAGAGAGCCTGGTCCACAATGATATAGATTGTTGTTTATCCGATTAACAAAACTCCCTTCTTTTATGTAGAATAAAAAATTATAGCTTGTTTGTATTACAGGTAAGGGAAGTATAAAATGATTACGAAGAAAACTTAAAGGATATGTTTGTAAAGGTGTCTTCTGCCATTGAAAATCAGGAGGAATATTCTTTAAATATTTCCCTTTAAACATTGCAGACGTTATTAAAGTATTCAATTATTTAGAAATTTAGTATTTACAAAATTAAGAAATTATAATCCCTTGAAATTATTTGGAAAAAACAAATCAAGACAGTTTACTTTATAATCTTCAAATTCTACTAACACCTCTTGTTCACCTCTGCCCTCTTAAACCTTTATAAATAAAGAAAATTCAATAAATTAAATCAATCGTTTTTTTATCGCAAATGCTAACACTAGAAATGTAAGAATCAATATTACTCATTTTATTCTAATCTTTTCTTTTAAAGTCCATTTCCCAACTCTGAAAAAAACATAAAAAAGTAGAACAATAGAAACCAATAAAATTAGTAGCAAAAGAACAAACATAGGTTAATCATTTTTGACTTTAGTTACCAAAATCTAATGCATCAAAATCTTTAATTTCTGAAAGAATGAGTAATTTGCTGATTTCAATTTTACTCCAGGTTTCTTTAAAAACCTCATCGCCACCATCAGCATCTTCATTTATATTTTCTCTAAATAGTTTCTTTTTAGTTAAAAAATTAATACTGGTTTCATTTCTAATGACTACTCCTCCATAAGTATTGTCAAATCCAATTAATTTGAATTTTGAATCTTGATATCTAAAAGTATATTTCCAAGCTCCATATCTTCCATGAGCATAATGGATAAGAAGATTTCCTTTTTTAACTTCAAAAAAAAGTTCTGGTGCAAAATAAACTCCTCCATCTTCATTTTCTGAAGAAAAACAATGTAAATTTTCAGTTGCTTTTTGATAACTGTTTTCATTTTTAAACAAAATGATTATTCCTCTACGATTGCGATCTACTACCTCATCAAAACGGTTTGTAACAATATTTTCTTTATAGGTTTCTTTTACAATTAGAATACAATCTTCTTGTTTATCTTTATTTAAATCACCAAAAACTTTTTCATATAAAACATATCCTTTTGGAATAAAATCTTCAATAGTATTAGTTTGAGCTTTACTAATAAAGTTTACTAAAAGTAACATTAAAACTATTAATTTGTGCTTTTTCATCTGTATGAATTATTTTAAATATAGGAACATAAATGCCTATTTTGTTCATCTTTGTTGGTTTTCAATTTTGTTAATGGGTGTTTTATATTAAATAACATCAATAATTTTCTCTAAAAAATAATGAAGTATAAATACAATTATTGAAATCAATAAGAAAATTGAAATTCTAATTAATAATGATGTAACGTCGAAACTTAATTTTTTTCTTAAAAAAATGAAATCTGTAAGAATAAAAAAGAACGCTATAATGCTACCAATTGTTAATCCAACATATACTAAACCATAGTGATAAAATAAATTAAGAAAAAAGCCTAAACCGCTATAACTATCTTCTTTTGGAATTTCACCTAAAAGCAATCGCATATAAGCAATTCCTAATAATAAAGATAAAATAATCCATAGAAGATAACCCAATATCGATTTTAGTACTTTCAATTTTCTAAATAATTAATCTTGGCAATAAGGTAAAGTTAATTGTTTAAAATGACTTTCTAGCGTTTCAAACCCTAAATTATGGCAATCCAATATAAAACGGTAACTAGCACTAAAATCTGTTAATTGCTCTTCTACTTACTTAAATTATTTTGCATTAAACAATGTTATTACAAATTTTAATTTTTCATATTGCAAATGATCCATTTCTGTAAACCTATATTTTTGTTTTTTGTTTGACAAGAAATCGTAAAAAATAAAAGATACAAATAGAGAAAATTTCGAATAAATAACACCTTAGTTTTTTGATAATATTTAAACGAAATTTTCATGATTATATCATTTTATATTAAAAGTCTGTCCATTTTCTTACAGCTCTAACGTGGTATATTTGGGTTGTTTTTGCCTTTTCTGCATAATATACAGTACCATTAGACTCCCAATAAACTACTGCAAAGCCTGCATCTATTTCTGAACTACTCCAGTAATATTGAGTAGCTAAACTAGTACCGGAATTTGCAAGGGCTGTTGCATCAATAATGGTTTTATTGTTTAAGATTTCAAATAGCTCATCCTTACTTGGCAGAAACCAATCATCGTAACCATTTAGAATTAAATTACCACATACTCTTGCGGCATAGGCTCCAGCTCCTTGGGCATTAATAATAGTTGCTGTGTTAGATTGTCCAGTGCCTATTCCTGTTGCAATAGCTGCCGTAGCTCCCACACCTACGTTAGAGCCATTATTCCACCTAATTCCAGTACTTTGGTCTGAAGTAGCACATACTAAACCTTCATTTCCAGCAGCATTTATCCAAAAAATAACACCTCCATATTTATATTCACCAACTTCATGTTTATCTTGTAAATCAATTGTTACTGTTAAGTTTTCAATTTCCGTAGAATTTTCCACTGTGATTGTAGCTGTAATTGTTGGGTTTGTTTCATAATCAAACAAAGTTTCGTCGGCTACAGTTAATTCTCCCGTATTGACATCTATACTTAATACATTCAAAGGAGTTGATGTAGATATACTATATGTTAATGTTTCATTACTACTTGCTTGAACAGTCCCTAATGATTGTCCGTTTGTAGGATTTTCATCAACTATTGCAGAAAAATCTTGAACCGTTATTGGATTGTTTGGTTGATCATTAACATCATCATCACTACTACAACCTATTGCAAATAGTAAAGAAGCTACAGCTACTAAACTTTTTATTTTAAAAATCTTTTTCATAATTATTATATTTATTTAATTCTTAATTAATATTTTATATCATTTAATTCTCCTGCTAAAGAATAATAGAAACTAAAAGTTGTGCCTCCATTTTCAGGTTGAAGCATTACTACATACTCCGCTTTTGAAACATCGCCATTATCTGGAAATTTTACAGAAGCTATATGTAATTTAGGATTCTCTATATTTTTCTCTTTGGTAAGTTGGATTTTTGATTTTTCAACTAATTCGCCTAGTCTTTTTAAATTAACTGCATCGTTCAGTTGAAACATAAAGTCAGCAGCTTTTGTTTCCTCTGGAATTTCTATAGTAACATCTGATGTTTGGTTCCAATTGTCCTGCGTTTGGTTCCATTGCTCCATTTGTAAAGATTCCGGATTTTTAGTAACCGTTATACTAACAATATTACCAATAGATTCATTGTAGGTAATTGATAAATCGGTATAATAAGCATCGTTACCAAATTCATCTTTAATTTGATTTTCAATTTCTGAAAACCCCTTAGCTGTCGCTTCTTGTTTAGCACTTCCGCCACCGCAAGAGATTAAAATTAGTGTTGATAAAAGCAATAAAGCTATAAAGCAAATCTTTTTCATATTGTGTGTTTTTAAAATGTTACCAATCAAAAGTATACATTGAAAACACAACACGAAATAGCAAACCAATATCTGATATGTTACAATCAATATTCGTTAAAGTATAGTAAAAATGTGATTTTAAAAAATGTCGTTATTTCTTATTCCAGTTGAATAAAGAAGAAAGAAAGGTTTCTTTTTTTCGAGAGGAAACAGGAATTTTTGTTCCGTTTTTTAAATGAATAGTTCCTGCTTTGTCGTATTTATCTACAAACTTCATATTAATCATAAACGATTGATGCGGACGTTGAAAGTTAGCTTCTAACAAACGGTCTTCAAAATCTTTAAGCGTTTTTGAAACCAAATGCTTATTCCCATCACTACAATAAAAAGTGGTGTACCCTTTATCAGATTCGCAATAGATGAGTTCGTCTAAATTAATTACTTGATAACTATCGTGAAAAGATAAAATAATATGATTGCCTTCGTTATTAAAAACTTGTTTGGCTTTGGCAATTTGATTCTTTTGATCGGCAGTTGATAATTTTGCTACTTTTTGTAACGCAATTTTAAGTTCTTCAACATCAACAGGCTTTAGCAAATAGTCTACCGCACCAATTTTTAAAGCTTTTAAAGCATATTCTTCGTAAGCCGTAATGAAAATGATTTTAAAATCGATAGTTCCAATTTTATCTAAAAAATCAAAAGCAGTTCCATCGGCTAAATTAATATCGAGAAAAACCAATTCAGGTTTACAGGTTTTCGTAACAATAACAGCTTCCTGAACCGATTCGCACTCGCCTATTACCTCAACATCAGCATCAATAATAGCCAGTAAATTAATTAATCCTTTTCTAATGTATTCTTTGTCTTCTACAATTATTGATCTCATTATACGGTTTTAGTATAGGGCATTTCAATGGTTACTTGCGTTCCTTGTGCATCATATTTACTTCTGTCTTCAATAGCAATCGAAGCCTCCATTTTAAAATCTTTTGACAAATAACCTAAACGTTCCTTTGTAATTTTTGTTGCCAACGATTTTTTGTTTTGATTGAAATTTCTCTCACTCGAATCGACACCTATTCCATTATCTAAAATTACACAAATTAGTTTAGAATCGACCAAAGTAAGCTTAATTTCTATGATACAATTCTCTTTCTGTTTATTAAAAGCGTGTTCAATAGCGTTCTCCACAAAGGGTTGAATCAACATAGGTGGCACTTTTATTTTATTAGTTTCAATTGTATTATCTGCATTTAATTGAAAAGTAATCTTATCGTTTTCAATATGCTGTAGTGCTAAATAATTTTTAACCGCTTCTAATTCTTGCGAAAGTAAAACTGTTTTATCTCTTGAATTTTCTAACGTAATACGCAACAGTTTTGAAAACTTCGACAAATAGCTTACCGATTTTGATTCTTCCTTATTCAAAATCATGCCTTGTAAAACCGAAAGTGAATTGAAAATAAAATGCGGTGTCATTTGCGTGCGCAACAATTTCTGCTCGGTAATGATATTTTGTGTTTTAGCTTTTGAATTTCTAAGTTTTAAAAAGAATATTATACTACTCAAAACCATTGCAACAATTAAAAATGTTATAATACCAAGTAACAAATTACGTTGCGATTTTTCTAAGTCTTTTGAAGTTGATGCCACTGTTTTAGTTAATTTTATTTCTCGTTCTGCTGCATCATCCAGTTCCTTTTTGTATTTATATTCGTATTCTAATTGTGTAATTTTTTCAATATTATCTTTATTCAAAATACTATCGCTTAAAACTTTAAATTGCTCTTGGTTTAATAATGCATTTTTATAATCACCTATATTTTTATAGATTTCTGAAAGTAATTTTGAAGCCTCTTTTTGGTTTTCCAACAAGTCTAATTCTTTTGCCATTTTTTTACCCTCATGAGCAAATAAAAGAGCTTCTTTATTTTCATTCTCATACAAATAGGTTTGAGCAATTCCCAAAATACTTGTACAAAGTACCCGTTTATTATTTATTTCTTGGCTAATTTTTTTTGCTATAGTATAATTTTTACGAGCTATTATGGGTTTATTTTGAATTGAATGAATTTTTCCAATATTGATATATGCTATTGAAGCCTGCTTCAAATCATTTATTTCTTCACTTGCTCTAAGTGCTTTTTCAAAATATTGTATTGCTTTTTCATACTCATTATTTTGTAGGTAAATATTTCCAATATTAATATTATTAACAGCAATAAGCCTTTTATATCCCAGTTTTATTGAATAATCCAATGATTTTTTATGATAAACTAAAGCCTTATTCTGTTTGTTTAAAAAACTGTAAACCTCTCCAATATCATTTAGTTTATGCGCAATTCCTAAAGTGTCTTTTGTTTTTTCATCATAATATAAACTTTTATTAAAATTATCTATTGCTAAAAAATAATTACCCTGACTTTTATATACTGTTCCTAAATTACTTTGTACATAAGAAATACCATCTTCATCATTTATAATTTTACTCAAATGTAAGGCCTCTTTATAGTTTGAAATAGCTTCATTATAACTGCCTAATTCAGAATATACGTTTCCAGAGTTTATTAAACTTGTTGCAATAGCTCTTTTATTGTCTAACTCTTTATAAATAATAGTAGCTTTTTTATAGTTTTCTAAGGCTTGTTTATACTGAGATAAATCGTAATTTGTAATACCAAAAGCAGTATATACATCTGCAATTCCTTTTTTATCATCTACTGACTCATAGTATTTAAGAGCTTTATTAAAAAATTGTAAACTTGAATCATAATTAGAGTTTATATTTTCAAGTATTCCTTTTAGATAAAATACTCTTGCCTTACCTTTATCATACTTCAAAGTATTACTTATAGATTCGGCTTCTTCAAGATATCGCTTAATTAATTTTATATCTGTTTGAAGCGTTACATGTGCTAAATCGCATAGTAAGTTTACTCGAATGGTGTCGTTAAACTTATAATTATTTAATTCAATTTTAAGGCTGTCAATTTTATTATTTTGGCTGTATAAAAGCTGTACAATCAGTAAAAAACTGAATGTTATGATAGTTTTAAAATTAATATTAGAATGGTTTAAAAACATTATTCTGAATTGGTGTAGTCCAAAAATAAGTTATTAAAATTAATTCATAACTTAATAATAAAAGAACCATACAACTTTTTTACATTTCCATGCTTTCAACCTCTTATAAATAAAAAAAGTAAAGTATTAAATTTTATAAGACTAACTACTTGTAAAACTGAAAACGAAAACGGAGTACTGACTTCTATAAAAATCAATTGCCTTTTAAGCGTGTGAAAATCTTTTTTAATAATGCCTTTCCATCTCGCTTTTCTTTAGGAACTTCTTTTGCAATAAATTGTCCGTTATTATCTGATACAAATAGGTAACTAAAAGCAAATTGAGGATGTTCGGGATTGTTATTTAATAAACCAAAGCGTAAATCATTAAAATAAAGGTTGTGATTGCTTTCTGTAATTAAATACCATCCTTCGCTTATTTGTTTTAATTTCTGAAAGTCTTCAATCGGTTTTACTTTTTCTTCTAAAACATTGTTTTTAGCGTAATATGTGAAAGATATAGGTTGTGTATCAAAAAAGGAATAATCAGCTAAGAAATAACCCTCAACGGTTGCAATATTAGCATTCCATAGTATGGTATTAAAAGCAGTGGGCTTTACAATGAGTTCTTGGTACACAATGTTTTGTTGTTTCAATGCTTTTTCAAACTGATGTACCGCTACTAATTTTACTATACACGTTAGTAGTAAATAGCCAGAACTGATGAGTAAACCTTTGTACACATATTTTTTTCGAATGAAATGCTCTTTGTTTTTCCAAACATAAATTAATGAAATGAATAACGGAATTGTGTATAATGGATCGATTACGAATATTGTTTTTAGAGCAAATCTATAATGTAATGGCCATAGAATTTGAGTGCCCCAAGAAGTAAACAAGTCTAAGAATACGTGTGTTGTTAAGCACCAAAAAACCATCCAAGAAGCCGATTTAAAGTCTATTTTTCCTCTTTCTATTTTTGCAATTAATCTGCCTAAAAGTGGTGTTAAAAATAAAAAAAAGAGCAAAGAATGACTTATTCCTCTGTGAATAGCTACACCGTCAACATTGCTCATGAATTTACCAACTATAATATCTAAATCGGGAATAGTACCTAAGATAGCGCCATACCAGAATGTTTTATTTTGTAATTTTTTGCCTGCTACTATTTCTGCTGTTGCAATACCTAAAACAATTTGTGTAAAGGAATCCATGATGTATCGAGCTTGGTGTTTTGGTCTGCTAATTTAATGATTTTTTTGGCGGATTTTTTGCTTTTTTGATAAAGAAAAATTGGTCATTCTTTTAAACGGTTTTCAAAAAAAGACACAGAAAACACCAAAAATGAAATTGACAAAGCGTTGAATTTAATGGAAATGTATTACAAAGAAAAAAAGAAATAAAATGGAAACTAAACGCTGGAAAGAAATAAAAGATTCTGTTTATGGAAAAAAAGGAACGGAACGCAGAGATGAACTTGACAGAGATTTCGAGTCTTTTAAAATTGGACTACTATTAAGAAAAGCGAGAGAAGGCAATAATTTTGTAAGAAGAACCGAATTCGATTCGCCCAATGTGGATAATGAAGTGTTGATAGATGCCCCCAAAGTACGCATCATCGAAGCAGCCATAGCACCAATGATGACCGGCACAATTGGCATCAACTTACGGACTAAAACCCAAATTAAGCAATATGATGGTGAGCTATGACATACCGCTATCATTTGTTACTATTGCCAGTTGGTATTTTATTGTTGCACATTTATTGGGGTGATTGATAAATGGTTTTACAAAGAATCTAACGGACTTTTGATTTTGCTTTTAGAAACGTCAGAAACATGAGTGTAAATTTGTGTAGTTTTGATATTGTAATGTCCCAAAAGTTCTTGAATGTAACGCAAATCGGCACCACTCTCCAGCAAATGAGTGGCATAGCTGTGGCGCAAACCATGCACACCGATGCGCTTGTTAACACCCGCTTTTTTCATAGCTGTTTTAAAAATATTTTGCACGCTGCGGTTAGAGTATTTACCACCATACTGACCATTAAACAAGTAAAACTTGGGTTGAAATTCTTTGTAATAATTGCGCATGTCTTGCAACACGCTACTGGGGAGATTAACCACCCTATCTTTTTTGCCCTTTGCTCCTTCGATACGCACGAGCATATCATCGCTATTGATGTCTTCTATTTTGAGATTGACTACCTCGCTTAGCCGCAACCCCATTCCATAAACCATTTTGAGAATTAGCAAGTGTTTAGGATTATTTACACTTTGAAAGATACGTTTGATTTCGGGTTTAGACAAATGTTTGGGTAGCGTTTGCGGATTTTTTGGTCGCGGAATATCAAAAAACATTTTGGGCTGATACAACACTTGTTCAAAATAAAACTTGATGGCATTGATTTTTCCGTTCATTTTTCGCTCTTTAGCACGGTCATTTTTTAGGCAAAACAAAAAATAAGCTTTGAGATGATCTGGTGTCAACAAATCAACATTATAATTTTTGATGATGGACAACAAATGCGTAAACTCGCTCAAATATACTTTGATGGTGTTGCTGCTGTACACCTTTAGCTCTAATCGCTCGATAAACAAAGTGAGTGCGCGATGGTTGATAGGGTGTGCTTTTTGAAAATAATTTTCGAAATTATTTTTTGGTAACAAGCCCAACTGTTCTCTTACACTAGGAAAATCGGGCAAATACCAAGCTTTTTTGGTTGCGCTCCACTTTGCAGACGGAAATTTTTCTCTCAATTGTGTTTTGAGAGCCACCGTGTATGGAAAGCTAATCAAAATCACATTTTTATTGTGATGCATGCCAAAATTTAAATTATATTGCTTTAAATCCATTGCGCAATTAATATATATTACAACTGTAAATATAATATTTTTTAATTATATATACCAATTACGCAAACTATAATCACGATGCAACGACCTGAATAGTTGTGATTTATAGGTTTTTGATTATTTTGTTGACGCTTTTTTAATTTATTAAAAACTTTCGTATATATTTGTGTTGTAGGCAATACTCGAGCTACACGAAACGCAGAAAAAAAATATAAGAAAATGTGTTTTGAAATTTCAAAACACATTTTTTTTTCTACAAAACAAAAATTGTAAAATCATTTTAATAAACTATTTTTGTTTAAAATCTAATTAAGATTAAAGAAATATGGCAAGAAAAATAGAGCACTCAATGTTGACTTCAGCAAAAAAAGGTAAAAATGACGAATTTTATACTCAACTTTCTGACATTGAAAGAGAATTAAAGCACTATAAAAAACATTTCAAAAACAAAGTTGTTTTTTGCAACTGTGATGACCCGAGAGTTAGTAATTTCTTCCATTTTTTTTCATATAATTTTGAAAAATTAGGGTTAAAAAAATTAATCGCAACTTGCTACAAAAATCAAAGCATTGACTTATTTAGTAAAAATGACTCTGAAAGTGCAATATTCTTGGAGTATAATGGTGATAAAAATGGTAATAATGTTCCTGACACACAAGAAATTGGTATAAAACAATTAAAAGGTGATGGAGATTTCAGAAGTAAGGAAAGTATTGAGCTTTTAAAACAAGCTGACATTGTGGTATCAAACCCACCCTTCTCTCTATTTAGAGAATATGTTTCACAACTAATAGATTATGATAAAAAATTCTTAATTATTGGGAATATTAACGCTATTTCATATAAAGAGATATTTAAAATAATCAAAGAGAATAAAGCTTGGTTAGGTGTCAATATGGGGCGTGGTATTTCAGGCTTTATTGTGCCAAAACACTATGAATTATACGGCACAGAAGCTCGTATTGATGATGAAGGCAATAGAATAGTCGCTACAAATAATTGTTTATGGTTGACAAATTTGGATACAACTAAAAGACACGAAGATATAATACTCTACAAAAAATATACACCAGAAGAATATCCTAATTATGATAATTTTGAAGCAATCAATGTAAATAAAACAAAAGATATTCCTATGGATTATGAAGGTATTATGGGTGTTCCAATTACTTTTTTAGACAAATTTAATCCTGACCAATTTGAGATAATAGGTCAAATGGCTACAACTAAAATAGATGATTTCAATTTTGGATATCCATATGTAAATGGAAAAAAAATATATGCTCGAATATTAATAAAGAACAAAAAACTATGAACATAGAACTTAAAGAAATAACTGTACGAGAATTAACAAACGGTTATGAAGACAACGAAGAAGGTGGTGTAGTTGGGTTTGGTGGTAAATTAGATATACGACCTGCTTATCAAAGAGAATTTATTTATAAAGAGAAGCAAAGAGATGCAGTTATAGACACAATTACAAAAGATTTCCCTTTAAATGTTATGTATTGGGCAGTTCAAGAAGACGGTAATTTCGAAGTTATAGATGGTCAACAACGTACTATTTCGATTTGCCAATATGTTGAAGGAGATTTTGCATTTAATGGTAGATATTTTCATAATCTTCAAAAAGACGAAAAAGAACAATTATTGAACTATAAATTAATGGTTTATTTGTGCACTGGTCCAGATAGTGAAAAATTAGAATGGTTTGAAACGATAAATATTGCAGGAGAAAAACTAACAGATCAAGAATTAAAAAACGCAGTTTATTCAGGTTCATGGGTTTCAGATGCTAAAAGACATTTTAGTAAAAGTAATTGCCCAGCTTTTAGTTTAGGTAGTGACTATCTAAATGGTTCCGCAATCAGACAAGAATATTTAGAAACAACCATAAAATGGATTAGCCAAGACGACATAAAAGGGTATATGGCTAAAAATCAACATGAACCAAATTCAAATGAAATCTGGCTATATTTTCAAGCAGTTATAAGTTGGGTTAAAATAGTTTTTCCAAAATATCGCAGAGAAATGAAAGGCATTGAATGGGGTTTTCTTTATAATGAATTTAAAGACAAAAAATTTGATTCTAAAAAATTAGAAGTTGAAATTTCAGAATTAATGGAGGATGAAGATATTGGAAGTAAAAAAGGAATTTACGTTTATGTTTTAACTCGCAAAGAAAAATATTTAAATATTCGCTCTTTTAGCCAAAACCAAAAAAGAGAAGCTTATGAAAAACAGAAAGGAATTTGTATAGTGTGTAAAGAACATTTTGAAATTGAAGAAATGGAAGCCGACCACATTACACCTTGGCACGAAGGTGGTAAAACAAATTCCGAAAATTGTCAAATGTTGTGTAGAGAAGATAATAGGAGAAAATCAGGTAAATAATTACTCTTTATTAATTATAAAAAGGCTAATCTTTCGGTTAGCCATTTTTTTATTTATCACTTTGATTTTCAAAAGTTTTTTTTATTATTTTTGATTTATCATTAACTCTTTAACATTTTTATTATGGCATCAACATCAGAAGTAGGTCACGCAAAAAATGTAGCAAACTTTCAAGATTTAATCGAGTTTGTTACTGGGTATGGAGCAACTTATAATCCATCAAAAAACAGTCTTAAACTGCCTCAACTTATTGCTTTAAAAGCAACGGCAGAAACAAAACTAACAGACGTAATTTCAAAAAACACTGTTTACAACAACAAAGTAAATGAACGTATGATTGCCTTCGGCAATCTAAAGTCATTATCTACTCGTTTAGTAAACGCATTACAAACAACCGATGCTTCTGATGAAACAATAGATGATGCAAAAGGTTTTAATCGCAAAATGCAAGGCAAAAAAGCATCTTCAACACAAACACCAACAGACCCAAACGCACCAGCACCAACAACAATTTCTACAAGCCAACAATCTTACGACCAATTAATTCAACACTTTTCAGGTCTTAAATCAGTTTTAGAAGCAGAGCCAACATACACACCAAACGAAACCGAATTACAAGTCGCAACATTAAACGCAAAAATTGCAGACCTTAATACAAAAAATACAGCCGTTGCAACTGCCTATACTAATATCAGTAATTCAAGAATTGCAAGAAACGAAACCCTATACACAAGCGAGAACGGAATTTATGAAACAGCGGGCGAAGTTAAAAAGTATGTTAAGTCAGTTTTTGGAGCAAGCAGTCCGCAATACAATCAAGTTAGTGGAATAAAATTTAACAAACCAAGATTATAATATAACCTAAAGAGAAAAGAAAGAAAAAACAAAAAGACTTATTGCTCACGCAATAAGTCTTTTGTTATTTTTATTTAGATTGTTCCCTACCCTATTTAGATTTCTTGCTACCTCATTTAGATATATGCGATACATCAAAAGAAATATAGCGTACTAATTTAGAAAACTCCTATACATCAAAAGAATTATGCTATACATTTTTAGATATATAGCATACATCAAAAGAAATATGTCATACATTTTTAGATTTATGTCATACATCAGAAGAATTATGTCATACATTTTTAGATATATGTCATACATTTTTAGAAAACTACCGAACTGCCGAAAGAAACTGCCTAATACGTTGGAATTGAAATGTAGTGCTTTAAAAGAAGTACTGCCTACAACAGCAGTTACAAGAAATTGCTAGGTATGGTTTTTTATCGGAAAAGGTAATTGTTGAATCAATGTTTTGTTTATATTTGTAATTGTTAGTGTACGAAGTACGCAACTTCTTGTAGCTGCAAAACGTTAGCAGATATTGTTGAGAAACCGAGTAGAAACAAGGAAAATCTTCAAAATTCAAAACTTGAGAAATATCTTTAACGGCGGGAAATTAGCTGAACAACCGAAAGCCAAAAATGACTTTTTACACCAAAAAAGCATAAAATAAAGTAAGCACAAAACAAAAATCTATTTTAATGAAAACAAATTTTTTCAAAGCAACAATTTTAGCATTAGTTACAATTTTTACAATTTCTTGCTCAAAAGATGACGATTCAAGTTCAACAGAAACAGGCGGAGGTTCATCAACTACAACAAATACTTGGGTAAAATTAACTGCAATAACTTCAGCAGGAGTTAACAAACCAAATTACATAATAATGATGTTTGACCAACCAGTAACTTCATCCTCTGCTTTGCCTCCAATCAAAAAACAAATTACAACTGATGCAAATGGTTTAGCTTATTTTGATTTAAACACTATGGTTACAAGCACAACACCAACAACTTATTATTTTGAAGCATTTGTTTCTAATGGTTCAGGCGGTTATATTTGGAAAAGTGTTTCGCATCCAACTTATAATATCGCAAAAGGACAAATGATAACAAGCTCAATTATTGTAAATTAATTAGAAAATAGAATGAAAAACAGAATTATACTTTTAGGATTAACTTTGACTTTAGCAAGTTGCGGAAGTTGGAACAGAATTGGAGATTTAACAACAATCGGAAACAGAAATGTTGATGACAGCAAAAAATATACATTATTAACTCGTGAAGTTGAAGCAGTTGCCGAAGCAGACGCTGACGCAATGGAACAAGCAGTTGATAACTTAACCAAAAAATATGAAGGCGAATTTTTGCGAAACGTAAAAGTTTATGTGAAAAGTAACGGAAAAAAAGTCAAAGTTGTTGGTGATGTTTGGGGAACACAAAATACTTTAATAAATGTTTCAACAGAAGCAAACGCAAAAGTTATTTTAAATGTTGGCGACAGCGTAGTTTTTAAAAGAAAAGGAAAACTTACTGACGGAAAAATTATTGGTGTAAATTCTAACTTGGTGATTGTTGAATATGATGGCGACAAAAAAGTGGAATTGAAATACGATGAAGTAACGAAAACTAACAAATAACAATTACAACATCTGCTAACAGCAGTTTGCAAAAATGGCGGGTTGTGGGCTTTTTTTGAAACGAAAGTGCTATATCAAAGTAAAGGAATTTTCAGTAACTTTGGTGCTGAAAGTCCGCCACTTCTGCAAGCTGCAAAACGTTGTGAGCAATTAAAACAAACATATGCTGAAACTAACAGACATCAAAGAAATATACAAAAGCAAGGACAAAGAAATAAATGGATATTTCATTGAATTTAATGATGGTAGAAAAATACATATTACAAAAAGAAGAACTATTATCGCACTTCTTGTTTTACTAAAAAACGGAGAAGGTTCTGAATCTGATATTGCACAAGGAAATACAACAATTAATGAAATCAGAGCAATTTTAGAAGATAAGTTGCCACCAAGCTATGTTCAAGACTATTACGGAGATGCTAATAAACCTTATAGCGAATTATGGAATGAAGAAGGCTTTACATTTATTGACAACCTAAAAGGTGGTAGAATTGGTTCTAGTCAAAAATACACACTCAAAAAAGAAGACCATCCAAAACTATTTTCAATATCTAAAAAGGCATTTCGTAAAGCTCCAAATGCTCAACAAAAAATAAAGATTCGAGAGAATCAAAAAAACAAATGCAATTTTTGTGGTTCAAACATTGTCACAAAAGACAAATTACAAAAAACCACGTATGCTAAAGATAGACGCAGAGAAGTATTCGACCACAGAATTCCAGTTGAAAAAGGTGGAAATAGTGAGCTTGAAAACTATCAAGGGTTATGTTTTTATTGCAATAAATCTAAATGGCAAATTTGTAATATTTGTACATTACCAAATTGCGATACAAATTGTGCTTTATGTTATCCAGAAAATAGTAGGACAATTAGTCCAACAAAAGAAAATATTGAAGATTTATTAGCCAAACGCTCAGACTTCAAGTAATGGACTAAACTCGATTTGTTTCAAAATATCTTTGCCAATAGACTCAATAACAGGCGGACAAACGGCATTTGCTAATTGTTTTATTGCATTTGTTCTTGATACAGGAAATTCAAACTCATCGGGGAAGCCCATCAAACGTTTCATTTCAACTAAACTTAAATGTCGTCTTTCACCAGTATAAACAGGTATCATTGCTCCTCCACCACTAATACTAACTGCAAAAGTCGGTAACGGCTTATCTATCGACAAGGCTCTTATCCCACTTGAACGTATTTGTAAAACGCAATCAAATAAATCTGCTTGTAAATCCGCTCTTTCTAATTTCTTTCTAGTTTTTGGCACTTCAAAATCAATATCATTCTCATTAATTACGCCAGTATATAAGTCTATATAAGTTTGCCACTTGTCAGATAATGGAATTGAGTTATCTCCCTTCTCTAATATTGATTTGAAACCGACTTTACCTTTCGTTTTCCTAGTAAACAAAAATGGGGAATCACCTAAATCTTTTCTTTTGGCAACTATATAAACTCTCTTTCTTGCTTGAGCAACACCAAAATCTGAACTATCTAAAATGTCATAAGCTACATTATAACCAATATCATCTAAAATTGTTAAAATATCCCTCATAACTCTACCCTTTTCAATTCTAACAAGGTTTGTCACATTTTCAAGAAATACAATTTTTGGCTGACTTACTTCTATTATTTCTGCCAACTTAAAAAATATTTCTCCTCTTGGGTCACTAAATCCTTTTCTGTTTCCTGCAATAGAAAATGGTTGACACGGAAACCCAGCACAAAAAACATCTACATATGGAAAAGTACTTGCATCAATTTTTGTTACATCTTTAAAATCAAACTTATCTCCATAATTGGCAGAATAAGTCTTTTCGCAATCATCATTAAACTCCGCAGAGTAAATACATTTTCCCCCAATTGATTCCAAACCAAGTCTAAAACCTCCTATGCCTGCACATAAATCTGAAAATGTAAATGAATTGCTCATATTTTATCGTTTAACAACACAAATATATATTGTTTTTTAATACAATCAAATATTTTGGACTCTTTTTTTATTAACATATTGTTTATTGATACATTTGTATATTAAAAAACGCAATCAAATTATAGTGAATAAAATTAAAGAAATTTTAGAGTCACAAGGCAGAACACAAACGTGGTTAGCAAAACAGATAGATAAGAGCTATGTTGTCGTAACTAATTATTGTAATAATAATAAGCAACCTAGTATTCCCTTATTATATCAAATAGCCGAAGTTCTTGATGTTGATGTACGAGAATTATTGCAAAAAAGTAAAAAATAACTGCTCACAACAATGTATATAAAAAATAGGCGAAACAGTAATAAAATCAAGGATTTTGGCTCGCATCAAAGTCCGTGCTTAACCGAAAGTTTCGTGCTTCGAAATCGCCTACTTTTCATATACTAACCGTTAGCCACCATTAGAGGAAACCGTATTCTGTGTTTAAACTTCCGTAATATGTATTGAATTCAATAGTAGTTTCTCTGTTTACTTTGTAGAAATTTAATATAAGGATTATGGAAAATAAGAAATTACTATTGACAGGTGTGACAGGATTTTTAGGTTCTCACACCACCATTCAACTGTTAAACAAAGGCTATCAGGTAAAAGGAACTTTACGTGATAAAAAAAGGGCAGAAAGCATTCGGGAAATAATTGCTAAACACACTACAAATATTGATAACCTGACATTCTACGAAATTAACCTTTCAGACTCTGAAGAGAAATGGACGAAGGCAATGACTGAGATTGACTATGTAATACACATAGCTTCGCCATTCCCAACAACTTTACCCAAGAACGAAGACGACATAATACTACCTGCAAAAAATGGGACACTAAACATTTTAAAATCAGCAACAAAGGCAAAAGTAAAAAGAGTTGTACTAACATCATCAACAGGAGCAGTGGTTTATGGAGAAAGAAAAAATGGTGAATTTTCGGAAGAGGATTGGACGAACATAAAAAACCTGAATGATACAACACCTTACTTTAGAAGTAAGACTATTGCCGAAAAAGCAGCTTGGGATTTCGTTAATGCAAATCAAAATGCATCAGAACTTGTTACCATTCTTCCAGGAGCAATACTTGGCCCAATTTTGGACAAAGACGATTATGGTACTTCCGCAAATCTAGTAAAGAAAATGATGGATGGAAGTATGCCAGCTATGCCAAAAATTGGTTTTGAAATGGCAGATGTAAGAGCTGTTGCGGATGCACATATCAAGGCGTTAGAAAATCCAAATGCATCAGGTAAACGTTACTTATGTGCTAATGGGTATATGGAATTTAAAGACATTGCAGAAATTCTAAGAGAAGAATTCCCAAACGACAAAATACCATCTAAAACGTTACCTAATTTTATGGTAAAGCTTTTCAGTATTTTTGATAAAGAAACAAAATCTATTCTCAATGATTTGGGAGCAAAGAGAACTATTAACAATTCCAAGATAAAAAAAGAACTCAATTGGAATCCAATTTCTTTACAAGTGTCAGTAAAAGATACAGCACACAGTCTTAAGAACCTAAAGATTGTTAAATGAAAGCTTTAAATTTCCCTTCAAATAAAGAGCATAACAAAAGATGGTACATATCAAAACAATTCATCAACTTCATAAATTAGCAGAACTAAAAGAACCGAAACACCCTTTATTCAGCATACACAGAATTGAAGAGTTGAATTTGGATTCAGAAAGTTTTCCAGAAAAGATGACCTATGACTTTTTTACCGTTGGTTTAAAAAAGAATCTCAATGGATATATAAAATATGGTAGAACCAATTATGACTTTCAAGAAGGTGCTTTAGGATTTACAGCACCTTTCCAGCTAATGGAATTTAGTTCTGATTTAATACAAAATGCGAATGGTTGGATTCTTTTTTTCCATAAAGAACTTTTAAATAGTACAAAATTTGAAAAGAGCATTGACGAATATGGCTTTTTTGAATATGCTGTTAATGAAGGGCTTCACTTATCTAAAGATGAAGAAAAATCAATAGAGGACATTTTCCAAAACATAGAAAAGGAATATCAGTTGCCCATCGATAAATATAGTAAGCAAGTTGTGCTATCAAACTTGGAACTTCTATTTACATATTCTGACAGATATTATGCGAGACAATTTATAGTAAGAAATGAAGTTAACTCTTCCATTTTCTCAAATTTTAAAGCTGAATTGAAATCGGCTTTTACAGACAATAGTAAGCTACCAACAGTTGAACAATTGGCAGAGAAACTAAACCTTTCTGCTAACTATTTGAGTGATTTTTTAAAGACGACCACAGGAAATTCTACAATCGAACATATTCACACTTATATTATTGAGAAAGCTCAAAAAGAACTGATATTAAGCGATAAATCCATTTCAGAAATCGCTTTTGAATTAGGGTTTGAATACCCACATTACTTCAGCAGATTGTTCAAAAAGAAAACAGGGTTTACACCGACTGAATACAGATTGGAATCGAAATAAGAACGGTGGCTAACAATGTATAAAAATAATAGCGGTTTCGGTGCTTAATCGGAATCGCTTTTATTTATTTAAGGTCAGGTCTAATTTGAATGGTTGATGTTACATATTCCGCTACTATTCTTATACGAGACCGTTGTATGCCATATAAAACAGAAACGAAACAGTGAAATTAAAACGAAGAAGAAAACTAGTAACATATTTAAATATTTTAGACCAACCTGTCCGATTTAATCCTTTCGTTTTCAGTCGGACTTTTTTGTTATGGGCTTTACTTGGATTGATAGGTGGAGTAATTGCAGGAGCTTATTGGATTGGACTTGAGTTTCTAACTCATCAATTAGCTTTTTTTAGTGGTTGGGAAGTAATACCTGTAATGGCGATTTGCGGACTTTTAGCAGGTTTGATAATTCATTTCATTGGAGACCCAGGCGAAATACATTTGATTGTAAACAATATCCGATTTAATAAAGGAAAACTTGACCCTAAAAACAATCCTTCAATGGTTCTCTCTTCATTGCTATGCGTTGCGTCAGGTGGAAGTCTCGGACCCGAAGCGCCATTGGTTCAAGTAACAGGCTCAACAGGAACTTGGATAGGAAAATTGTTTCGACTAAAAGGAGAAGAATTAAGGTCATTAAGTATCGCAGGAATGGCTTCAGGATTTACAGCTTTATTTGGTGCGCCTTTGGGTGGTAGCCTCTTTTCATTAGAAATTCTTCATCACAAACACGCAGTTGAGTATTACAAAGCAATTATTCCTGCATTTGTTGCAAGTTGTTTTAGTTATTTAGTGTTCGCTTTAATCATTCATTTGGGACTTGGCCCTATTTGGGATTTATCTGCATATGAATATTCAGGGATTTTTGATTTTGGCTATGCAATTCTCTTTGCAATAATCGGAGCAGCCTTTGGTTGGGCTTTTATTATTTGCACCAAATTTTTCAAATCAATTTTCGAGAAAAGACCCATACCAATTTACATCAAAACGTTAATTGGTGGCATTCTACTTGGCATCATAGCATTTTACTTTCCATTAACCCGATATTTTGGACATCACGAAATTAACGAACTACTTTCAGGGAATTTTCCATTGACTTTATTGTTTGCTATTTTGATTTTTAAAATTATAGCCATCTCAATAACAGTAACATCAGGTTGGAGAGGTGGATTTATTATTCCGCTGTTTTTCGTAGGAGCTACGTTAGGACTAATTATCCATCAACTATTTCCGACAATAAATTTGACATTAGCGATAGTTAGCTGTATGGCAGCAATTAACGCTTGCGTAACCCGAACACCAATGAGTACAACCATTTTACTTGCAACATTGACAGGGTTTGGACATTTTATCCCAATCTTATTTGCAAGTTTGACAGGCTATTTTTTAGCTCCGAGAATACCTTTTATAAGTTCACAAATGGAGAAAGAATGAAAAAATACGGCATACAACATTGTATAAGCGTAATGCGGGCTAAAGTGCTAAATTTAAACAAATTGAATATTAATAAACATAAGGTTAAACCGAAAGTGAAGTGCTTCTAATCCCGCACTACGCTTATACTTGACCGTTGTAGTGCATTTAAAACCAACCATAACCTTTAGATGAAAGTAGTTCCACTATTATTATATCAACATAACAAAGTAAGGAAAATAATGGTTGATGGACTTTCAAGTATTGTACATAAAACCATAGATACAATCGATACTGAAACAGACCATTATGTTGCTTCGCACGTAATATCCATTGTTTTAAAAGGCAAACTGAAAATTCAAACTTACTATGAAGCTGAACAGTTTTTAGCATCACAAAATCAGGTGGTTTTTATTCCGAAAGGCAGGTATATGATTTCTGATATCATCCCTGAAAATGATGAATTTGAAGCCCTTTTCTTTTTTATTGAAGATAGTGTAATTAATGATTTTTTGAAGAACAAAAAGGATTTAATAAGCAACAAAGCCCTTAACTATGTTATGGAATATTCTAGTGAACTCAAAGTGTTTACTGAAACCATTTTAGTGCTCTATCAAAACAACTCAAACAGCTATAAAGATATTACCAAACTAAAGTTAATGGAGTTATTATATTTGTTTTACAACTCAAACCAAAAAAACAACTTTATAGGAATACTAAAATCACTTCAAAAGACTACAAAACGAAACATAAAGGAAATAATGGAACTCAATTTTGATAAACCATTATTAGTAGAGGACTATGCATTTCTAACAGGAAGAAGTTTGTCTACATTTAGAAGAGATTTTAAAAGAAACTTTGGAACAACACCGAAGAAGTGGCTTATAAGCAAAAGATTAGAAAAAGCAGAAAAATTACTCTCAACCAGCGAACTAACAATCAACGAAGTCTCACTAGAAATAGGTTTTGAAAATGTTTCACACTTTATATCGCTATTTGGAAAAACATACAAAGAGACACCAAAACAATATTTAATAAGAGAGCGAATGACAAAAATAGTTTGAGTTTTGACCGAAAATTGATATTTCCGCTTTTTTACCAAATTCTATTTTTTGATTGCAAAATACTTTTGCATCAACAAATAATCATTAAAAATGAGGAAAATAGTTTTATTGCTATTTATAGCAACAATTACTTCCTGTAAAACAAAGGAAAAAAGTATGAAAGAAATTCAAAGTAAAGTAACTACAACAAATATTGTAGCAGTTAAGACCAGTGAAGTGTGGAAAAAATTAGTTGCTTTTGGCGGAACTGATAAATTTGTACCAGATTTAATAGAACGTGTTAGTGTTAAAGGTAACAGTGTAGGTGCAGTTAGGACAATTTATTTAAAAGGCGGTGGAGAAATTGTAGAGGAATTGACTGAAATTGACAGTAAAAATCATAAAATGGAGTTCATCATACTATCAACACCAATGCCAATTACTAATTATACTGGTATTTTTGAAATTAGTAAAGCTGCCGAAAATAGTTGTGAAGTAACATTTACATCAAAATATAAAACTTATTCTGAAAATGAAAAAGAAATGGAATCTGTGATAAAAGGATTTCAGGAAACGTTCATTTCTAATTTGGATAAATAAAAACGAACTACAACATTGTATAAAAGCAATAGCGGTTTGGGTGTTTACTCGAACCGTTTTTTCTTTTAATTAAGTATCTTGCTATCCTAAAAGTCAGCGTGTTAATCCGCTACTGCTCTTATACGAGACCGTTACCTGCAAGCGTAAAACAACGTTCGTGCTAAAAAACGACATTTCGGGAAAATCAAAAAATAACGAAACAATTTTTACCTAACTTTGTAAAATGAAATTTATATCTTTAATATTAGCCGTTTATGTATTGCTGTTATCAGCCGTACCGTCTTTTATTGAGGATAAATGTATGCAGGAACATACCACCGAGCAAGGACAAAACGAACAAGACGAAGATTGCAGTTGCTGTTCGCCTTTTTTTAACTGCAACACCTGTACGGGATTTGTTTTAACCAACTTTCATTTTTCGATTGAACATTCAGTAAAAGAACCCCAAAGAAAATTAGGCACAATGCCAACACCGCCTATTTCAGACTTTCCTTATTCTATTTGGCATCCTCCACAATTGGCTTAATATATGGTGCTTTCCGCCCAAACTGATTTGTTACGGTGCTTTCCACCGTTATTACTTATTTATTAAATATTAAGCATTATTTTTCAATGAAAAAAATACTCTTTGTGTCATTTTTTATGACACTCAACCTTTGTGTATATGCACAAAATACGTTCAAAGCTGTAATTAAAGACAGCGAAAAAAAAGAGCCTTTAATGGGCGTAACCGCACAGGTAACAGGCACTACAATCGCCACAATTTCCGATGAAAACGGACATATTATATTAACAGGTATTGCAAACGGTTTGCAAGAAATTCAATTTAGTTATATCGGTTTTGCCCAACGTACCGACAGCTTTAATTTTCCGTTAGAAGATACAGCTCCGATTGAAATCCTACTTTATGAACAATCGGAAGATTTGGAAGAAATCGTTATTTCATCAACAAGAAGTACAAGAACTATCCAAAATATCCCCACACGTATTGAGTTTATAGGAAGTGAGGAGTTAGACGAAAAAGGCAATATGAAAGCAGGGGATATTCGTATGCTTTTGGCAGAAAGCACAGGCATCCACGTACAAACCACATCGCCCACAAGTGCCAATGCAAGTATTCGTATTCAGGGGCTTGACGGACGATATACGCAAATTTTAAAAGACGGTTTTCCTATTTATTCGGGTGCTTCGAGCGGATTGGGTTTGTTGCAAATTCCACCGCTTGACTTAAAGCAGGTTGAAGTTATTAAAGGTTCAACATCTACGCTGTACGGTGGTGGAGCAATAGCAGGTTTGGTAAATCTGATTTCCAAGACACCAACGGAAGAAAGGGATTTGCGTTTTCATTTAAACGGAACATCGGGCAGGGGTTTAGACATCAATGGTTTTTACGGACAGAAGTTTAAGAAAATCGGAACGACAATATTTGCTTCGCATAATCGCAACGGAGCTTACGACCCTGCACAAATCGGGCTTTCTGCCATTCCCCAATTTGAAAGGTATGTACTGAACCCTAAATTATTTGTTTACTTCAATGATAAAACAAAAATGAACTTCGGCATTAACACCACCATTGAAAACCGTTTGGGTGGCGATATGCTTTACATCAAAGGCAAAGGCGATAACACACACCAATATTTTGAAGAAAACAAAACACAACGCTATTCTACCCAATTTGTTTTTGACCATACGGTAAACGAAAACAGTTTTGTACAGATAAAGAACAGCGTAAGTTATTTTAACCGCAATACAGCTATTCCCAATTACGAGTTTGAGGGAACGCAAACAGCCACTTTTACGGAAGCAAGCTATACCCACAGCAAAGAAAAGTCAGAATGGGCAACAGGCGTTAATATTTGGACGGACAATTTTAAAGAAAAGCAGATGACCGCATTTCCGTTGAGAGATTACAACCAAACCACATTCGGGGCTTTCGTTCAAAATTCTTTTAAGGCTACGGATTGGCTTCAATTGGAAACAGGTTTAAGAACGGATTACGTGATAGATTACGGAGCTGTTTTTTTACCGAGAGTATCGGCATTGTTTCAGATTGCAAACGGATTGACTTCACGTATCGGGGGCGGATTTGGCTACAAAACACCAACCATTTTTACAGAAGAAAGCGAACGCATACAATATCAAAACGTAATGCCTATTGACGATAATACCAATAAATTGGAAAAAAGCTACGGAGCAAATGCAGATATAAATTACCGTACTAATATTGGCGATGATTGGACATTCAGCATAAATCATTTATTCTTTTACACCTATTTGGATAACCCTTTGTTGCTTCAAAATATAGCTACAAATACATATCAGTTCATCAATTCATCGGGCTACATTCATACCAAAGGAACAGAAACAAATATCAAAATCGGTTATGATGATTTTAAATTGTTTTTGGGCTACACTTTTACCGATACCCGATTGATTGAAAACGGAACAAATACCGAAAATCCACTAACACCAAAACACCGCATTAACTCTGTACTTATGTATGAAATAGAGGATAAATGGAAAATCGGTTTGGAAGCCTATTATTTTAGTCCGCAAAAGCTCAATGACGGAACAACAGGAAAAGACTATGTTATATGTGGCTTTATGGCTGAAAAAATTTGGGAACGGTTTTCTTTGTACATCAACTTTGAAAATTTCTTTGATACAAGACAGACACGTTTCGACAACATTTATACAGGTACAATAACCAACCCTGTTTTTAAAGACATCTATGCACCATTAGACGGATTTGTAATTAACGGAGGAATAAAATTTAGACTTTAAGAAGATGAATAAAACCATATTTAATATAACAAAAATGGATTGCCCAAGTGAGGAGCAATTAATCCGTATGAAACTGCAAAACTTTGATACGGTAAAGTCATTGGAATTTGATATTCCCAATAGAAAACTAAATGTTTACCATAGTGGAAACCCAGAGCCGATTTTTTCAGCTTTGGAAACCTTGAACCTAAATACAACGCTGATTTCAACCGAAGAAACTAACGCAGTTGTTGAAACAGATACAAGCAATAGCCAACGGAAACTACTATGGACGGTATTGATTATCAATTTCGTTTTCTTTGGATTGGAAATGTTGTTCGGTATTTTTTCCAACTCAATGGGATTGGTAGCGGATAGCTTGGATATGCTTGCCGATAGCATCGTTTACGCATTGGCTTTGTTTGCTGTTGGGGGTACGATTGCAAGAAAAAACAATATCGCCAAATTTGCAGGTTACTTTCAAATCCTGTTAGCCGTTATCGGTTTTGTTGAAGTTATCAGACGTTTTATCGGAATAGAAGCGATGCCCGATTTCAAAACAATGATTATTGTTTCTGTTTTGGCATTGATAGCAAACGTACTTTGTCTTTACCTGTTGCAAAAGAACAAAAGCAAAGAAGCACATATGCAGGCTTCGATGATTTTCACGTCAAACGATGTTATAATCAATTCGGGAGTTATCGTTGCGGGAATTTTGGTCAATTGGTTAAACTCGAGTTATCCCGATTTGATTATCGGAGCTATTGTATTTGTAGTTGTGGCAAGAGGAGCGTATAGAATATTGAAATTGGCGAAATGAAACCGAAAGAACGCCAGCAGGTAACATCGGTTTTGCAAAAGAGCGGGTTAAGTGCAAAATTCAACGACAGTAATTATATCACCGCATAAGCCATTTTTATTTCCTTTTTTTGTAATTTAGCAAATAGAAAATGGCTTACGCTACGGTAGTGCTAAACTGAACTTTTGTGCTTCTATTTCCGCTCCTTCGCAAAGCCGTTTCCCGTTGGCGGTCATTGTACCGAACTTTACGACAGACAAGAAAATTATGGAATTTAATGACAGATAAGAAAAACATTTTAGCAATTATTGGAAGTGCCAGCGAAAATTCTGCAAACCTAAAACTTGTTGAGCAAATCGCAGTTTTGGCAATTAATGACTTTAACTTGACAATTTACAAGGACCTAAAATTACTGCCTCATTTTGACCCAGAACTTTCAGCCGACAAACCACCAAGACAAATAATTGAATTTAGAAAAAGCATTGAACAAGCTGACGGAATAATTATTTGTACGCCAGAATATGTTTTTAGCATTCCAAGTGGACTGAAAAACGCAATCGAATGGTCTATTGCAACAACAATCTTTTCGGACAAACCAAGTGGACTGATAACAGCTTCTGCGAGTGGACAAAAAGGGCACGAAGAATTGCAACTAATAATGAAAACAGCAATGGCAAAATTCACGAACGAAACAAGTTTGTTAATTCAAGGAATAAAAGGAAAATTTGACGAGGAAGGAAATTTAATAGACAACAAAACTAAAATACAATTAGAAAAATTTATTGACGCTTTAATGAAATTAATAAACAATAAGTAGACAAAAAACAACGAACCGCCAACAGCCACTACAACGGATTTGGGCAATTGGCTTAATGGAAAGTTGGTTTTGTATTTGGGATGATTTGGCAAATCCGAAAATAGGGCTTAATTTAGTCCCAAACCCGCTGTAGTGCCAAGACGTTGGACGTCATTTTAAAACAACCATACAAAATCAAGAAAACAAAGCTTAACAAAAAGATCCTATGAAAACTAAAAAACTTTCAGAAATGGTAACTTCTATTCAATTAGAGCACACAAACCCCTCTATGGGTCCACACGAAAACATCATCTCTATAAATCTTGCCAATAATTCCGATACAGAAGCCCGAATCAATCAATTTCTTAATGAGGCGACGATTAACAATGTGATGCCTTTAGGTGAATATATTCTTGCATACCGAAACAATGACGAAAAACGCTCCCAGAAAGTGGAAGCAGCAAAAAATGATGAGGAGAATTTAAAAAAAGGATCAAGTATTTCAAACCTCGTATTTTATTTTTCGGATGGTAAAACACCTTTAAAAATAAAGGATGTTTATAGAAGATACACCATTACAAATTTTTATAATGACTTTACAAAGTATATGGTTGAAAATGGTTTGAGAGCCACAAATGATGACCAAAAAATAAAAACCATCAACCCAGATAATCGGTAATTTTTTAAAATTTAAAATGAGTAAACTAAAGATACAATGTAATGATGATTTGATTTTGATTAACGATACTCAAATTGAATTTCCTATACACCTCAATACACTTATAGAAATTTTGGGACCTTCGTCACCTCGTGTGTATGAGAACGCTCGCTGGCACGCAACTTGGGACAATCTTGGCATTTGTGTGGACTATGTTTCTTGGGATAAAATTTATAAACTACGTTTTGTAGTAGCTAAACAAGAAAATAAGCAACCTGAAAATCTTTTTATAGGAGACTTCTTTGTAAATAATAAAAGCATTTTTGAGAAAGATGACCGTGTTATCTACTTCAAAAAATACCAAATTAACAGATTAATGAATGAAGGAGAAAACATTATTCATTCTATCGATATTATGCACAACTTTAGGTATAAAGAAGAAATCCCTCAAAATAAATATGTTATATTAGCTATTGATGAAGAAATAATAGAATTTACTGACTTTGGTTTTAAACTCGCCATTATACAAGAATTAATGTATGAGAGAAATCTATTAAAGCCAAAATTTGATTTACGAGAGTTTGTAGATTGGTATCAGCCCAGAAAAATAAACTTAGAAAAAGAAGGATATGAGCCAATCCCAGAAGTCGATCAGTATTTTAAAGAGCTTCGCATTCCAAAAAAATTGGCACGCAAAATAACACAAATATATCAAGATGGAGGAAACGAAATCTATTTGAATTTACTGTGTTACGGAAATGGCGATGAAACCTTTTGGGATATTAAAAACACAGAAGATATAAAGCAATTTCCCAATTTAAAAAAGATGGATTTGTGCTATGTAAGTGACGAAGCATATCAAGAATTCAAAAAGATGAATATTGATTTAACATAAAATGAAAAATATAGGATATGATAAAAATACTCATCACAACACTGACAATACTTGCTACACTTTATTCGTGTGCAGAAAGTAAAAGCCAATCTGAATCAGACTTAAACTCAGAAATAGTTACAAATAACAACACAACCAATACACCTACTATGGATGTAAATACACAAATTAAAGGATTGAATGACTATACCGATAATGACCTTGTTATTGGCTTTCGGCAAACACCAGGTGGCCCTGGTAGCACAAGTTATGAGTTAAAAATATTTGGTGATGCAAGCTTCACGTATTCAGAAGATAATCCAAATCAAACGATGGTTCTTAATAATTTCCCAAGCAAAGGAAACATTAGTAAAGAAATAATTGACCTCGTATTTGCAGAAGCAAAACGGGTTAACTATAAAGATTTAATTGCCGATTGTATGCCGCAACAACCCGAACACGACGGACAAGAAATCATTATGGATTTACTCGGATATATGCCCAACTCTTCCAACGATAAATGCAAAAACGCCAAAGAAATAAATACGTTCAAAAACTGGACTTGGAATACGTTAAGTAAACTGATTGCACTGCAAGGAAAATCAGCTGGAAATAACACCGAAAAAGTAGTTGCTTTTCAACTGCCCCAACTGAATCGCTTCGTCTCGGGTTACGTAAAAACGAGCAATTATGGCGGTTCTACACCAATTGAAGGACCATCGGTTCGCCATTACGCAGATTATGATGTGTTGAAAGAAACCAACGAAGCCACCAAAAAAGAATGGTATAAAACCATAGAAAACTATTTGGACAATACGATGGTAAACGAAAGCATCACTTTGAGAGCTTACCTCGTGTTGCAATACAAAAACGATGAAGCGAAACTCAAGGAAATTCATGCAATGCAAAAACCTCAAGAAAAAGGAAATGTCATTACTTATCTGCCTACATTATTGTTTCACGATGGATTGGCAGAACCGACTTTTGTATTGCAACCCAACAAGGTCTCGCTAAAAGGAATGGGAATATCGGCACTCAACTCATTTTTAGAAAAACACGCTAACATATTTTCAAGCGAGTTGCCTGAAGATGAATTTTATATGAAGTATTTTTCAACATTATAACACAAAAAACAACCCCCAATTATTTAAACATCATCTATGAAAAATATACTATTTCTATGTGGACTAATCGTAATGTCTTGCAACACCAACAAGAAAGAAAATACAGCTGCAACAACCCAAATATTTGAGCAATTACAGAAAATAGCAAACCAAAAATCACAAGATACTTACAATGTATCTTTCAACACAACATTAGACAAATCTCAATTGATTGATACTGCAACGCTAACTAATCTTATGGAAGAATTTGATTATACGCAAGACGGTAAAAATGTTTCTTTCAAAGAAGAATTGGGGTCTAATCTGTATCTTTTGGACTTTGTCAACCAAGAAAGTTTTACTTTTCTAAGTTTGCTAAAACCTGATGAATTGGGTAATTCGCTCTATTTTGTAACGCTTCCAAAGCAAAACCGCAATGCTGAAATCCTGTTTGTAGGCGATGCCGCTTATGATGAGTTTCAATTCTTATCCTATCTTAATGGCAAGAAAACGAATGTTAACAGCTATGATTTTAGTGCGATAAATACCAATTATGAATTTCCTGAAGGAGCAGAAAACGGCAAAGTATATATCACTCAAAAAGATTCTGTTTCTTTTAAAATTACCATTTCTGAAAAAGGAAAATTCAACAAAAAATTAATGGATTCCATACGGACAGAGACTAAGGTGATGAATACGGAAAAAGTTCATTAATCCGATAACTACAAAATGAAATTTAAAAATTAATACACTTATAATTCAGAAAAATACAATGAGCAAAGAAAAACAAGCACAGCTCATCACCGAAATAGGCGAAATGATTGTGGAGGATAAAACCTATCAAACAAAATCTTGGCACAGTCTTGCCATTGCCATAACGCTTACAGATGAAGAGAAAATGTCTGGGTATCTTTACCAAGAAGATGGCACTTATGAGGCAGGCTCACCTCGTGAATTTGGAGACCTCCTTGATAAATTATTGGAATTAAAAGCAGAGATGGTAAAAGATGGCGATAAACCATTTTTACAATGCCTCATCCATATCACGAAACCAAATTACAAAATAAGACTTCAATTTGAGTATGAAAACCCTAAAAGATGGACACGCAAATCTACCGGAATGGATATGTCAGCTTTTGCAAATGCACTTAAACCAGAATAGTTTCATTAATGGGAAATGATTTATTTTACAAAACAATTTGAAAACAAATAACAACGAAAACTATTGCCGAAAATAGAAATGCTTTGTGACAGAAAAGATGACAACAGTGTGTAGAAAAAATATCTGGACGCTTTGAAAAAAATAAAAAACGAACGCCCAACATTACCTATACGCAAGCAGGGGGTTCGTGCTTCGTAGGACAGGAAAGTGATAAATTTAAAGTTCGGTTCTTCGTAGTAAGCTCAGTGATTAAAATCCCTGCCTGCGTATAGCTGAAAACCGTTGTGCGACATTTTAATTCAGAAAAATTTGCATTATCAAATAAACATTGTTAATTTTGAACGACAATTTAACAATTATATAAAATGAAACTTGAAAAACAACCATATACCAAATTAAATATTGAGTACTTACAAAAAGTTTGGAAGGGAGAATTTAGAGATTTCATTATAAAATCTGATGAAAAATATTATTATTGGGACGATTTAAAATACAGAAAAGATGCTCCATTTGATAGTCAAATAGAAAATTGGACATTACTTAAGACATACAGAACTTCAAAATATGAAAAAATAAAATTTGGAAACTATACATTCAATTATTTTATTTCCGAATATATTTCTAAAAACCTGCATGATTTTGATTTAAAATTAATGGGAGGACTTCAGCAGAATCCTATCCTACCGTCAGATAGAATAGAATTTTTTAAAAGTTCATTGCTTGAAGAAGCAGTAGCATCCTCGCAAGTTGAAGGAGCAGCAACAACTACAGAAGTAGCTAGAGATATGCTTAAATCTGGTCGAAATCCAAGAAATGAATCAGAACAAATGATATTCAATAACTTAAGAGCTATTGAATACATAAGCGAATTCGTAAATGCCAGTATTGACTTTAAAATAATTATTGAACTTCATAAAATCATGACTGCTAATACAGATGCGGAAAAGTATTCTGGTGATTTTCGAGAAGGGGAAGTATATGTAACTGATCATGTTGATGGAGAAATTGCCCATATTCCACCAGATTGGAATGAAGTAAAATCATTAATGGGAGAGTTATGCGAATTTATTAATGATGATGAAAAGTTTATTCATCCTATTATTAAAGCTTCAATTATTCATTTTATGATTGGATATATTCATCCATTTAAAGATGGTAATGGAAGAACAGCAAGAGCATTATTCTATTGGTATTTATTAAAAAAAGGCTACACATTAGTTAAAAATATTTCCATTTCAAGAGTAATACTAGAATCTAGAACTCAATATGACAAAGCTTTTCTTAAAACTGAATATGATGAAAATGATTTAAACTATTTTATTACTTACTCAATAAAAAATATTAGAATAGCATTTGAAAAATTAATACAATATAGAGATAAAAAATTAGATGAGAGAAAAAAAGCAAACCTTGTTTCATATGAATTACTTAACAAAGGACTAAATAAAAGACAAGCTGATCTAATTGGTTTTTTATACTTAAAAGAAAAAAACAATGTCACAGTGAATTCCTATAGTGAAAAACATGAAATTGTAAGACAGACAGCAAGTAAGGATATAAATGAACTTATAAAACTAGGATTAATTGATGAAGATAAATCTAATAAACCATTTAAATACGCCATTAAAAATAAGAAAGCAATTGATGATTATTTAAAATAAAAACGATCGCACAACAATGGTAACTGTTGCACAACTACCCTTTTTTAAAACATCTTGAAGCTTCAGAATCAAAATCATAAAAATCCAACCTCTTTTAAAGTGATTTAAAGGAGGTTTATTTTTAAATGTAGTTCATAAATGTAAAAATTTTGTTGGCTTAAAATCCAGTTTTTAAAGTTGTAAAGCATCATTTTTACAATCGCTCTCGCTACTTCTGTAAGTGCGTTTGGTGTAGCCTTTACTATCGGTTTTTTCTCCTTTTGAATAAAAGTTTAGCTTGGTTACCTCTAAGCTTAGTACATTGGCAATAATTTTCTTCTTTGTTAAATCAAGATTTCGATTTTTCTACTCTTAAACCTCGTATTTGGGACAAGGATGGAGATAACAATATATATATATTCCCGTAGTTTTTGCTCGATGAACTAAATAGTTGCAAAACCCTAAACTAACACTATTTATTTTGGCACTCAAACTCTACTGATTTTAATCGATTAATTACTCGTAAACTGAAAAACTAAGATTCAACACTAAACACTGAAAACAAACTCATCAATTGAGTACTACATCAAAAGGCATTCCAATTTATCAAAAAAAACACTCTTGACTCGTTTTTGAATGGTTTTGACTGGTTTTGACCGGTTTTGACGTATTCTGATGTATTAAAACCAGTCAAATAAGGCCTTTGTTCGGAGATTGTTCGGAAACGCTAGCGTCAAGTAGCGGTAAACAGGCACTTTTTCGCAACAACTTCCGAACGAAACTGCTACTTGACTGCTACTAAACCCAAAAAAAGAGAGATCATTTACTAAAAACCAAACCCTATTTTAACTTCAAAGAGGCAATGCTTGCTGTCTCCTTCATAATTAACAACAAAACAGAGACGCATGGCAATGTGTTTCTACTTGTAATGGCTCTTTTTTAATTATTAATTGTGGATAATTAATAATTAAAATACAAACTTATTATTATAATGCAAAAAATTTGAATTACATGTTTTCTAGGGTGTAATAGAAAACAATATTATATTAAATCTGCGACTCTTTTTCTTCGTGATGTGCTGTAATGTGTGAATTAAAACCTTGCCTCTATACTATTAACCGAGTCGATGGCTCTAAAACTTATAATTAATAACATGTTTTAAAAATACAAACAAGATGCTTCACAGGATAACAAGATTAAGAATTAATTATGTTAAGCCTATTTTATATCCCTATTTTTGCAATGAAAATATTAATTTCAGAAAAAAATGACTGCATTTCCTGTTACATCTTCTACTCTTTCGGCAAAAGAATTAGGCTTATTCATCATAGAAAAATACAATCTAAATAAAAACGGCTCTTGTGAGTTGTTTAGAACAGGAATTAATCATACTTATTTTATTACGGAAAATGAAATAAAATATGTTGCACGCGTTTATAGCTACAAGTGGCGTTCTAAATCGGAAATTCTTGCAGAAATTAACGTATTAAATGTATTAAAAGAGCATGCTATCAACATTTCTTATCCTATTGCAGATAAAAAGGGAGAGTATATTCAAGAAATAAATGCGCCTGAAGGAACTCGATATCTTGTTCTTTTTTCCTTTGCAGAGGGAAATAAGGTTAGGTTTATAAATAACGAAACTTGTTTTTCTATTGGTTCAATTATGGCAAGTATTCATACTAAAATGTTTGACAAAGAAATTAACCGAATACATTATAATTTAGAAACACTACTTGAGCTTCCTTATGAATATGCAAAACCTTTCTTTTCTGAAACATTAGAGGAAATGAAATTTATAAAAAAGCAAAGTATAGAAATTAAAGATTATTTTGATTTGAACGAATTAAAAAATATCCCAAAAGGAGTTGTTCACATGGATATTTGGTATGATAATATGAGTATTACAACGCAAAATGAGGTTACCATATTTGATTTTGATTTTTGTGGAAATGGTTATTTAATTTTTGATGTTGCTTATTTTTGCAAACAGCTATTTCATATTGAAACTGATAAAAAGGAATATGAATCTAAAATGAAGTCTTTTTTAAATGGATATGAGAGTATTAGAAAACTAACTAAAGAAGAAATGCTATTAATTCCTAAAGCTGGTGCTGCTATTTGGATTTTCTATCTTGGCGTTCAATCTCAACGATTTGACTGGTCGAATATTTTTTTATCTGAAAATTATTTAAAAATGTATATTGGTAAAATGAAATCTTGGATTGAATATCATGAGTCTTAAAGAAACTTAGATATTCAATATCAATCAATTAAAATTTATTAAAAAAGCTATTCTCTATTTCAAGAACAGCTTTTTTTCTTTTATTAAAATTCAAAGCTCAATCCAAACTCATGTGTTCCGTTATCATATTTATTTATATCACTTAGGTTAGATTCATAAGCGTAACCTAATTTAAGTCGGTTTTTTACCGTTATGTATAAAAGTCCGCCTATAGCTCTATCTAATCTATAATTTACACCTACATCAAATTTTTTAAAGAATTCGAAAGTCCCTGTAGCATCTGTGATTATTTCTTCCTCTGATAAACGCACTAAAGTAGACGGGATAAACTTAATGTCATTTGATATATTAAAATGATATCCTCCACTTACATAGAGTTGTGCTTTATTATTAGCTTGGGTTACTATTCCATTTTTATCTGCTACACGATCTGTTTCAAAAAGTCTAGGAACAGATAATGATGCAAAATATTTTTCGTTTTTTAAGTAAAAACCAGCACCTATGTTTGGGTTAAAATAATTGGCATTTTGAGAAAGAAAAGGATCTACTGGTAAACCGAGCCTCTCAAAATCAATATTTACAAATGTTCCTCCTGCTTGAATTCCAAATAATAAATCGGTTGCTTCTCCTACTTGTATTTTGTATGAAAAAGTGGCAAACAAAGAAGTAGTTCGTTCAATAAAAACTTTATCTGCTATTACAATAGCTCCTAAATTCATTTTATCCTTTATTGGAACTCCTAAACTGATACTTTGTGTTTCTGGAGCGTTATCAATACCTAGAAATTGGCTTCTAAAATTGGTTTTTATTGTCACTTTCTCATCAACACCAAAAGCTGCTGGATTAAAAAAATTAGTTGTATAACGATACAGGGAATAATTTGGTTCTACCTGTGCCACTGCGTTTGATGACGTGATGAAAAGGAATAATATCGAAAAAAATATTTTATATAGTTTCATTTTATCTTTTATAAACAATTAGTAATTAATGTATAACCATCCTTTAATGAATAAGGATCCATCTCCAAAAATATTAATGCTAAAATAGTAAGAACCTACTGGCACTAATTCTCCTGATCCATTTCTATTTCCTGCCCAATTATTCTGATAATTAGTAGCATTGTAAACAGCAACACCATTTCTGTCGAAAACTTCTATTTTTGCTTTTGGAAAATTGGTAATATTTTCAATAACCCAAGTGTCATTCTCTCCATCGTTATTTGGTGAAATACCTAAAATTGGTGTAACATCTGGATTTAATTCCGTATCACAAGAATCTGCAATATTATCTAAATCTAAATCGGAACCAGTAAACGACACATAAGCAGTAGCGGTATTACTATTCCCATTAACATCCGTAATTATTAATGTAACTAACTGATCTTCATTAAGTATTGGACAATTAAAAGTAGTTATACTTAATGCCATGTTTGCAATACCACAAGCATCATAACTTCCATTGTTAATCATTTCAGGAGTAATTGTAACAGTTCCAGAACTGTTAAGCTCTACACTAATATTTTGGGTAATTACTACTGGACTTTCATTATCTTCTACTGTTACAAATGCATTTGCACTACTCGTATTTCCACTGGCATCAATTGCTGTAAGTGTTACTAAAACTGGAGTTCCAACATCTGAACAGTTAAAAGTGGTTCTATCTAAAGTTAACGAAGCTATTGTACAATTATCATTACTTCCATTATCTATCATTAATGGTGTTATACTTGCATTTCCCGAAGTGTCTAATGAAATAGTTATATCTTGAGCAATTGTTGTAGGAAGTGCTATATCTGTAACTGTAATCACTTGTGTACAAGTAGCTGTGTTTCCTGTAGCATCGGTTGCTGTCCAGGTTACTGTAGTATCTCCTATTGGAAAAGAAGATGGAGCATCATTACTTACTGTTGGTACTCCGCAGTTATCGGTTGCAGTTGCAGTGCCTATTGAAGCTGTTGATGTACATTCTCCTGCATCTGTGTTTATTGTAATAGCTACTGGGCAAGTAATCACTGGATTTTCATTATCTACAACAGTTACTAATTGCGTACAAGTAGCTGTGTTTCCTGTAACATCGGTTGCTGTCCAAGTTACTGTAGTATCTCCTATTGGAAAAGAAGATGGAGCATCATTACTTACTGTTGGTACTCCACAATTATCGGTTGCAGTTGCAGTACCTATTGAAGCTGTTGATGTACATTCTCCTGCATCTGTGTTTATTGTAATAGCTACTGGACAAGTAATCACTGGATTTTCATTATCTACAACAGTTACTAATTGCGTACAAGTAGCTGTGTTTCCTGTAACATCGGTTGCTGTCCAAGTTACTGTAGTATCTCCTATTGGAAAAGAAGATGGAGCATCATTACTTACTGTTGGGACTCCGCAGTTATCGGTTGCAGTTGCAGTGCCTATTGAAGCTGTTGATGTACATTCTCCTGCATCTGTGTTTATTGTAATAGCTACTGGGCAAGTAATCACTGGATTTTCATTATCTACAACAGTTACTAATTGCGTACAAGTAGCTGTGTTTCCTGTAGCATCGGTTGCTGTCCAGGTTACTGTAGTATTTCCTATTGGATAAACTCCCGATGCATTATTTGTGTTTGTAAAATCGTTAGTGACATATCCGTTACAAGAAACAATTCCATCAGCCCAAGCTGTAGTTGTGTCACTATTGATTAAAGTACCTGTATAACCATTCCCAGTTGCATCATTTACAATAGTACTTCCAGAGTCTTCATCTAAATGATAGTAAGCTACTAAATTAGCATCTGTTTCTGAAACACAAATATTCATTGAAGCCGCAATATCTGCATTACTTCTTTCTTGATTCCAAATTCGTACCTCATCTATTTTACCTTTAAAAAATTGAGCACTATCCGTTCTAGAACCAATAGTCATACGATTATTATCTCCAAAAGTACTTGAACCACCACTAGCAGTATTTTGTAGTTCAACACCATTAATAAGAACAGTAATTGTTTTTGAAGTTGCATTCCATTTAAAAGCTAAATGTGTCCATTGATTCAAAGGGATACTATTTGCAGTATTTACACTATAAAAAGTGGAATTATCCCTTATAAACATATAAGGTACACCTAATGAGTTTATTAATATAGTTACAAAATTATTCGAATCAAATTGTGCAAAAAACAATCTACTGGTAGAAGATGATGTTCTATTAGCCCACATTTCAATAGTAAAATTATTTGTACCAATAGAATTAAATATAGTAGGAAGTGAAGCCATAATATGGTCATTTGTTCCATCCAGTTGAATAGCATTTCCATTACTGAAACCTTCAAAATCTGGAAATACTACATTGGCTTCACATTGCCCAGCATTATTATTTACTGTTACACTTTCTGGGCAACCTAAAACCTTAATATAAGCTGCTTTAGTAAGTGTTCTAGAACAACCATCAAGATCTGATACCGTTAAACTAACTGTATAATTTCCTGAAGTAGTATATGTATGAGAAGGGTTTTGTGCAGTTGAAGTTGGACTTCCATCTCCAAAATCCCATAGCCAACCAGTAGCTGGAGCCCCAAAAATAGTTGAATCAGTAAAAGTAACACTTGTATTCGGCTGTATTAGTGTTTGATTAGCTTGAAAATTAGGCTTAGCTCCAATAGCTTGTACCATATTTGTAAATACATCCGTATCAGTATTACCAAAACTATCTGTAACGGTTAAAGAAACAGTATAGTTACCTGTAGTATCGTAAGTGTGTGAAGGGTTTTGATCAGTAGAAGTCGTACCATCTCCAAAATCCCATAGCCAACTAATAATAGGTGCTCCATTATCCACAGATGCATCAATAAAATTGACAGATAAAGGTGCACAACCAAAATACCCTGATGCTGGCCCTCCAATATCAGCTACTGGAGCAGAAATTTTAATGTATGACACCTTGTTGATAACATGATTGATTCCAACATTTGTATCGTGTATCGTTAATTTTACTGTATATGCACCAAAACTAGTATAAGTATGAATTGGATTTTGAGCTGTGGAAGTACCTCCGTCTCCAAAATCCCACAGCCAAGTATCAGGAAAAACGGAATGATCTGTAAAAAAAACAGTATACGGTGTTGAATTACCTACTAATGGGCTTGCACTAAATTTTGCAATAACAGGATTCATTGTAACTTTAAAAGTACCCGTATTTCCAACATCAGCATCTAAAATCAAAGTATAATTTCCTATGGGTAAGGTTGAGGCTAATCGAGTTGTGGTTGTACTTACTACTAGATTATTGTTAGCATCTAATAAATACATACTCGTTTCTGTTCCTATAGTTTCTCTATTTAAAATGATTGCTAATGCCATTTCTTCATTTGTTGAAAATGAGAAGTAAACATCATTTCCTGGTCTACCAGAGTACGAATTCCCCGAACTGGTATTATCACCATTTCCTATTGTTAAATTAGCAGTAGTACCGCTAGTATTAATAACACCTAGAGGCGTAATGGTTTGGGCTTGTAGTATTACAATTCCCCAAAAGAAAAAGAATACTGCGGTTAAAGTAGTTTTTATACTCATAATTAACATTTTTTATACTACAAAAGTATTCTATTTATTTTATTACAAAAATACGTAGAGTATGTAATTATTACGTAGGATACGTATAATATGATATAAAAAAACCTTAACTGCTCTTGTATTAAGTGTTAAGGTCTTATTAATTAAATTATACGGAAATTAATTATAGTATTACAAAAAAGTATTATTTTCTTTCCCAACCACCTGCTGCACCACCTGCCATGAAACCTAAACTGCCCATGTTTACAGATCTGAAATCTCCTATGGGCATTCCATCTTTTCTGAAAAATATTATTCCTACTATTCCAAATTCTAGATTAACAGAAGTTAGTGCTATGGAGGTAGTATTACTCCAAAAATTATCCCAACTTTTATAACCTGTACCTAGTAGTCCTTCACATTTTAAATTGATAAGTCCAAAACCAAATACTCTATGCTCCCATACATATGGATATTTGTTCATGTCTTTAGGACTACATTTTAACTTACCATCAACTGCTACCATTTTTATTTCTAACTCAGCATCAATTGGGTCTAATAGTTTACTTCTTTCAAGCATATAGTTATCAATTTCATTATCAGTCATACTAACTTTTAATGTTTTTCTTATTAGCTCATCACCAGCTTCAATAAGTTTTGGATTTTGTTTTAGATCGTTCATATTTATTAATTTTTAAATTACATGTTATTTTATTTGTTGTTTATTAAGATGTATCGTGTTGTTATTCGTTAAACAATCATTTATTGTAGATTAAGGTTTAATATCAACTTAGTCTCTTAAAATCTTTTTGAATAATTTCTTATATATATACTAATTCACTTTTTCTGGTAACGCAATATTGTTCTGAAAAACAATGCTACTTTAATGATAATGCAATTTCCAATATTTATAAATACCATAAAATACGTAGGTTGAGCAATTATCTCGTAACATACGTATCTTAAAAAAGTATAAAAAACAAAAAGACCTTAAATACTATTTGCATTAAGGTCTTCCTAATTAATTCAAGTTACTAGTACTTTATATTTTAATAAGCTTTTTGGTTAATATTCCTTTATCTGTTGTTATTTTAATATTATAATTAGCCTGTTTTAAGTTTAAAATATCAATCTGAATTATTTCCAAACTATTTTCTATATTTTGTTTCTTTACTAAGCGTCCAGTAAGATCATAGATTTCTATTTTTTGAATAATAACTCCATTTGCAACTTTAATGTTTATCTGGCTTTTAACTGGATTAGGATACAGTAGCACATTATCTTTAAGCTCATTATTATTTAAACTTAGAGGGTTATTTTCATTTTTATACCAAGCAATCTTGTTATCACTACCAGATGCCGAGAGTATATCCATATCTCCATCTCCATCTAAATCTACGGCATAAATATTTCGAACTGCATCTGCACTAGTTGTTATAATTTGCTGAGTACCAAAATTACCCGTTCCATCATTTGCATACCAAGCCACTTTATCATCACTTGATGAGGCTGAAATTACATCCATATCACCATCACCATCTAAATCAGTAGCATAAACACCGTATGAGAAAAGAGCTATCGCATGAGGTGCAATAATTTGTTGGGAACCAAATGTTCCATTCCCATTATTTTTGTACCAAACTGTTCCAACGCTAGTTATTGCAACCAATACATCCTGATAGCCATCGCCATCTAAATCTTTTGCATATATACCTGCTACACTATAGCCAGATGTACTTATATTTTGAAGAGAACTAAAGTTTGCCAATCCATTATTTTCATACCAAATAACATAGCCATTTGAAGCAGCTAGTACATCTATATCACCATCATTATCCAAATCTGTTGTATATATTGCACTTCCAGTAGCCTCCGAACTTGTAACAATTTCTTCTGTCCAAGAGTTACCATTATTGTTATTTCTATACCAATAAATATGTCCTGTATTAGAGGATGTTGAAATTACATCTAAATCGCCATCGCCATCTATATCTGAAACATCGATTCTCCTTACTAAATTAGCTCGGGTTGTTATATTTTGTTGAGATCCAAAATTTCCCAAACCATCATTGGCATACCAAGCAATACGATCGTCTCTTGACGAAGCAGATATAACATCCATATCGCCATCATTATCTAAATCGGCAGCGTAAATGCCCCAAGCCTCATCTACACTTGTGGTAATAATCTGTTGGGCTCCAAAGTTTCCATTTCCGTCATTTTCATACCAAGCAATTTTATTATCATCTATAGAAGCCGATAGCACATCTAAATCTCCATCGCCATCTAAATCAGCAGAGAACACAGAAAAAGCTCTATTTGCATTAGTAGTAATTACATTTTGTCCATAATCAAAAGCTCCTGCACTATTCGGGCTTACCGCAGTTGTAAAACTAGCTACTACTCTATTTGTACTAGTTTTTAAAGAGATGCTAATAATTTCTCCTGGTTTAAAATCTACATTTGGATTAAAAGTGATTACGTTTGTATTTATTCCTGAGAAAGTTCCCAAAATTCTACCTGTTTGAGATCCCATTATTGTAACAGTTGCAGAAACAAATATTACAGGTGTAATAACGGCATCAAAAGTAATAGTTAAATTAGCGTTTACAGGTACATTTATGGCGTTCATAGTTGGAGAAGTAGCCACAATGTTTTGTGAGTAAATAGTATTTGATAGTAACAGCATCAAAACTAATGAAATGGATAATGAGTATTTTTTCTTCATTGTATCTTTTTTTTTAAAAATACAATGTTACTCTAAATAATAGTAGTACACCATACGTAGCTTGTGCAACTTTTTCGTAGTCTACTTAGTTGTTTTTATTATAGCTTTCATTACGTTTTTGAGAAGCTAATTATATGAAGATTTAATTTTTTAAAGAGGTTGCACAACAACGGTTACTGCTGTATGTTTGTCTTTTATAATTCAAATAATTTAATTACTTCGCTTAGTTCTTTACTTGAATATATACAGCCATTACATACTTTTATTGTTCCTTTTTTATGTGTTATATATTTAATTATTCCTAATTCTGTTTTATTTAGAACTATCCCCATTTTTTTTAATTTAAGAAGCCCCTCAACAGCATATATCTGTTTTTCAGCATTTGTTGATTTTAACCATTTTAAAATACTAATCTTGTCTTTTTTATCAACAAAACTGTTTAATTGCATTCTTTCACTTGAATACATTGCACCCGCTCCACAACTTCCACCATAAACAATATCAGCCATAAATAATTCACTTTCATTTAAATCAGATCCAAATATTTTTTTGAAATTATTTTTTATTTTTTTGTATTCTTCATCATTCTTGAATTTTTCAATAGAAACATAATAAGGTTCCCAACTAAAAGAATCTTTCCATTCATATTTAACTTTCTTGTTTTTTTGAACGCTAAATTCATAAAATATAATTTGATTTCCAGATGCAATTATTTTAACTTGAAATACTTCATATGAAGTAGTATTTCTTCCTTTGTTATCTTTAATATATTGTTTAAACTCAAAAATTCCTTCTTTATATTCATAAGTAATATCTCGTAAATATTTCCAATGTCCATTAAATACATCCTCTTCAAATTTTTGCTTGATGAAGTTTTCAAATTTTGATAATTCTTTTGCAGAAAGTATACTTTTAATATCTTCCTTTTTCTGAAAAAACAAATTAGAAATTAGAACCAAACTTATAATTATAACAAAACATATTAAAATTACTAAAGTGTTTTTTTTCATAAGGTGATGTACAACGATTTTGTATATAATTAGCGACATGTTCTAGCACCTAATTTAGCAAATAAAAACCAAATAGAAAATTCACGAGGATTTTTATAAAGAAGCTAGAACTAGCAATAAATTATATATGGTGTTAGGCAATGTAATTTTCTTTCCAACCATTAGTTTTGGCAATCAATTCTGGATATAGACAAGATGATTTTCCGTCTTGTGAAACCAAAATTTTAATTGAATCTCCAATTGATTTGTTATTTGTCAAAGCAAAATTATTAGTCCTTGATTTCGCAACGTTATTTCCATATTCATAATGCACATCCATTGACGAACCAAATTTCGAAAATGTGAAACCATTATTATGGCTAATTGAAATTATTTTACCTTCCATAATTCTACCTGTTTTATACAATGAGATTTCTTTATTTATTCGTGAGTATAGAAAATAGCAAAGAATTAGTCCAATTAAAAAGACAACTCCAGCTATGTAATACATAAAATCCATACTAAACGAATATTGCTCAAATTCTGTAGGCATTGATTCTTCATTCAAATGTTTAATTGGAATTAAATCTCCAATTTTTAAATTATCTGTTTTTTCTGGTTCAAAAACACTAAATTTTGATTCCGTTTTCTGTCCGTTGTTATCAAATTCATAAGTCAAAATTTGTGGATTATTTCCATTTATCGTTATGTTATCAATCCCTTTAATTCCAGTTAGAATTGCATTAGTTTTTATTCCATCAGATTGAATTTTTTCAGCGTTTTCAACAAATGGAAAACTATCTCTTAATGAATTCATCATTAAGCCCATCGGAAGAAAAAGAAGTAATGAAAATGCAATTCCTTGAAATGCAAAGAGTAGTAAAATTGGTCTGATTTTGGCTCTTTGCCAAATGGTTTTGAAGTTAATTTTTCTATTTATCAATGTCGTTTTCTTTATGTTGTCTAACGATTTTGTATATAATTAGCGACATGTTCTAGCACCTAATTTAGCAAATAAAAACCAAATAGAAAATTCACGAGGATTTTTATAAAGAAGCTAGGACTAGCAATAAATTATATACGGTGTTGCCAACAGGTTTTATTTTCAGTTTGTTTTCGCTCGTGTTTTATTCCGTTTTCATTGGCGTACAAATCTCTATTAGAAATCCGTTATTATCTCTTAAATATCCAACTTTTTGTCCCCAAGGCTTTTCGATTATTGGTTCAAATTCGGTTGCTCCAAAATTGATTGCGCTCTGAAAGTCCTTTTCAATATTTTCAGTCGTAAATACTAATTCTACTCCAAAAGGTTTTTGGGATTTTGATATTTTTTCAAATCCGCTTTTGAAGTTTGAGTTTCCTAATTCGATAGAAGCAAAAGCAATTGTAGTTTCTCCCAAAATCAATTCTCCATAATCACTTTCAGGTGTCAAAAATTTTCGGTTAAATCCAAACGCTTTTTCATAAAATTCAATTGTTTCGGACACACTCTCAACATAAAGTATTGTATAGGCGTATTTCATATTTTTAATTTTTATTTCTCATAATCTTTTTACTCGTTTTGCAGCTTGGTGAAGCGGCAGATTTCAAGGCGATTACTTTTAATTAAGTACTAAAGTTTAATTTGTAAAAATAACTTTAATTATATTACTAAACTTGCCATTTTGTAAAACTGCTGTTATCGCCCTTTCTGTCATTCGTGTTTTGGTTCGTTAAAGTCAAAATAATTGCCTTTTGTCTTGTCGAGTATTTCTGTTATGAGTTTAAAGTTTTGTTCTTTCGGTTTTAGATTTACATATTTGTCAACTATTGTTCTGTGCCTGTATATGATAAAAGTGTTCTCAACATTAGGATTTATTTTATTAAGGGTTGCTTCACTTTCGCTGTCGCTAAATGATGGAACAAAAGTCAAAGCAATCTTTTGAAGCCCTAATTCTTTACCTATCTTGTCTAACTCTGTATGACGTGTCTGCTTATTATAATTTTTCGAATTTCCATAAACAAAATATGCTTTAAGATACTTTTCTCTTGCTACACTTTCGTTGTCTAATTGTTTAAGTCATTTTTTGATGTCGTCCCAATTTGGATTATCACCAACAAAATATACAATCCCGTGATAACGTCCATATTTACAAACGGGGCAAGTTCTTGTCCCTTTGTCGGGTCCATATGCGTGAAATGGTATAAATGAAGGCTGATCTTCACCTATGTTTAAACCCGATTGAATGTCTGTTCTATTTTTAGTAGGATAATCGGGAATATTTAATCCTAATACAATGTTGTGCTCTGCAATTTGAATTTTACTGTCCAAAACCACTCTTAACAATTCAGTTCCTGCTCTGTCAAGTTTACCATACTTTTTCTTATGTTTTAAATACAATGGATCATCATCAAAATAAAGATCAGCATAATACTCGTTTGGAATGTCTGGTTCTTTTATAGATAAGTGAATGTGTTGCGGAATATTATCATTCGGATAAGCAGCCGGTCTTGAAGTTTTAATAGTGTAATTTCCATCTTTGTCAGATTTTACCCAACCTCGAAGTTTGCCGTGTTCCTTTGCTTTTTTAGGTGTCTGGTTACTTGATGAATACAATCCTTTATCATCTGTATGCCAATAATAGATGATGACATCAGATGCAGGTGTTTTCCCATCAAGTTGAAAAACTTTACCTGTCAAAATAAGTTTTTGTTTGTCTTCAGTCCAACCTAAACTCGTGTGCTCGGGCAGTATTTGTTCGGGCATTTCAACATACATCAATTCACAACCTTCACAGCCACCTCCAATAATTTTTTTATTGTCTATCTCAGATACATTCTGATTTTGACTTTTAGCGTTTGTTTGTCCATTGCAACTTATAAATAGTGTTAGAAGCAATAAGAATAGACCTATTTTATTCATTTGTTTCATTTTTTATCCTGTTTGCTTTATTTATTCCTTACAAACCTAAACTATTCTTTTTAGTCCATTCACTAACTCTTCTGTGGTGTGTTTTATTTGTTTTGTTTTGATAAAATTGGGGCTTTTTTGTGGTTCTCGATACACTTTTTATACAATTGCTACAAACGATTGTAACTGTTACGCAACAGCTACTTTTGTCGACTGTTCATTTTTTTATAGAGTCGGTACATTTTCTACTAAAATTTCATTCCCAGCCTTATCATAGTACGTGCAAGTCATTTTCTCAAGACTCACATTCCATTTTTCGATTCCTGCTTCTGCACAATGATTGCAAAATGTAAAATAATCGGTTTCTCCATTTTGGTGAATTTTTAAATATTCACCAAATTGGTCTTTATCAGAAATGTCTGTGATTTTTAAATTGTCGTATTTTGGTTTTGATTTAGTTTTAAATCCATTCTTTCCAAAATATATGGTATGACTGTCACAAACCCAAGTTTCAAAGGATATAACTCCTATTTCCTTAATTTCTTGAATATAATTTGGAAAATCAGCTCCTGATTTTACTTTCTCGTGTGCAGATTCTATTTGTTCTATTGTAAACATTATTTAAATTTTATTCCTTCTATTTATCAGCTTGTTTCTTCAATAATAGACAACGTTATATGTCTTACTATCAGTGGTATTGAATCAACACCAAGCCATTACAAATATAACAAAATTCCATTGAGCAACGGTTTTTTCGGTAGAAAAACCCAGAAGTAGCCATTGAAACAAGCTACTGTTAACCATAGTTACTTTTTCAAAAGCTTTTCAACTTCAGCTTTTAGTTTTTCCGGTCGTCTTTTCGGATTATATAAAGCTGGATTTCTTATCATAATAATTAACGAAGCAATTTCATTTTCGTTTAGTTCGGCTATTTCTTTTCCAAAATAAAATTTAGATGCATTTTTTACTCCTATTTGATTATTGACGAAATCTACAGTACTTAAAGTGTAATTAAATTGTTCCTTTTGTGAAGTCTCTTTTTCAATTTTCATTGCTAGAGACAATTCAATTCTAATTCTATTGATAAAAGTTCGGTTTTTCATTTTAGGAATATACATTTGTCTAGCTAGCCAAAAACTTAATGGTCGTCTAGAAATTTCTGAGGCAAATATTGACTTAAATAAATATTCTCCAGTTTTAGTTTCTAGAGAATTGTTATTATCTAAATCATAATATTTATAGAATAAATCGGGTAAATTTTCAGATTTTTTTATTTCAGAAAAGTAAGTTTGTAATTCATTTTCTGTGAAATCATATTTCCAAGCATTTATTAAAGAAAAATAAGCTATTAAAAAAATAACAGAAAATAAAATAAAAAGAATCCGAAATATTTTAATAATACGTTTCATTTTATAATTATGGAGTTGCTAATGGATGCTTACAGCATGACAAGTTTGTGGTTCTCAATCCTCATTTCTTTGAGACAAAGCGCATTGAGAATCTATAAAGACATGATAATTTCTTTATAGTTGTTTGTCCATTGGGTTAAAGTATCTAATGATGGTTCTAATTCTAGTTTCGCAATAATATTAGCACGATGCTTTTCTACAGTTCTTTTTGAAACTTTGAGTGTTTCACAAATTTCAGTTGAGTTTTTACCTTGTGCTATTAGTCGGATGATGGTTCTTTCAGATGGTGTTAGTAATCCCACTTTTCGAAGTTCATTGTCTACAGTATGCTGTATATCGTCTTGAAAGGATTTACTAAAGTAGAATTCGTCTAATAGCACTGCTTTTATACAAGATTCTATTTCGTCTAAGTTATCTTCTTTTAATAAATACCCATGTGTTCCTACTTTTTTTGCTTGCACTATAAATCCTTTTTCTTTGTGATAAGTCATTACTACAAATTTGGTTTTTAAACCTAAGTTTTGGCAATTTTTAATTACTTCAAAACCATTGAAAAAAGGCATTTCAATATCTAGTAGTGCAATATCTGGATTATGCGATGCTATTATTTCTACTGCTGCCGCACCATTAACGGCTGTGGCAACAATGTTATAGCCTGCATTTTCGAGTTCTTCTGTTAGTCCTTTTAGCATTATTGGATGATCGTCTGCGATAATTATTGAAATATTCTTCTTATTCATTTTGTTGTAGTCTTAAATAGGAAAAGTTAATTGTGTTATTGTGCCTTTTTTTAGTATAGAATTAATTTTTAGTTTAGCATTAATTATTTTGCTTCTTTCTACTAAAGATTTCATACCCAAACTTTTAGAAAATTTTATTTGTTGCTGATAATCAAAACCTTTTCCATTGTCTTCTACAGTAACTTCAATTGTTGATTTTATTTTACGAATATCTATAGTTACTGAAGTTGCTTCTGCATGTTTAATAATATTATTTAAAAGTTCTTGTTGTATTCTATATAAATGTAAGGCTTTTTGATTGCTTAAATAAGTGTCTATATTTTCTATTTCGGTTGTGAAAAAAAGTTCTGTATTAGCATCTATAGTATTAATTAAATCATTTATTCCAGCAGTAAAACCAAATTGTTCCAATACTACTGGGTGCAACCCTTGTGAAATGGTTCTTACATTTTGCAAAGTATCTTTAGCTAAAGTTTCCATACTAGTGTCATTGCTATTTTTTGATTTACGTGTTAGCATCATTAACTGTTGTCCTACGCTATCGTGCAATTCCAAGGCTACTCTTGTCCGTTCTTCTTCTTGTGCATTAATAATATCTTGGGTAAACTTTTCTTGATTTTTTTGTTCCTTTTTGGCAAAATTACGAGAACGTGTTACAGTTACAAAACCAAACAGAACAAGCAAACCAGAGCCTCCAAAGAACATCCATTGATTCTGAATCTTATTTTTAGAGTCTAACAAGGCTATATTTGCTTCCTGATTTTCAATGGTTAAATCTCTTTTTTCTGTTTCATATAAAGTTTGATAATAAGCCAATACTCTTGTTTTTTGAATATTTCCAATGGAGTCTTTAATATGTGAATAATTTTTAAAATGATAAAGCGCTTTTTCATTATTGCCTATTTGTTCATACACTTCAAACAAGAATTTTTCGGCCAATTGTATTTCCTCAAATTGTTTGCCTTTTTGTTTTAATTTTAAATAGGCATCACCATAAACAATAGCTTCTTTATACTCTTTTTTAGAAAATAAAAGACTTTTTTTAGCCTCTAAATAAAAAGCCTCATTATAGTTGGTTGTGTATTTTTCAGAATTAGCTTCTAACGCTTTTACTATCTTTTCTGCTAATGCAATGCTATCATTTTCTGCATAAGCAACTGCTAAAGCCGATTTAAAGATAGGTTCAAAGAAAGTTTTATGCTGTGATGTTTCATTGCTTTTAAGCGCTAATTTTAAATTAGCAATGCGTTCTGTTTGTAAACCCGCTTTATTATCATCGGCAGCCATATTGAAATAAATAACACCTATATTAGAATAGGATTTAAATGTTTTGGCTAATTCAATTTGTTCTTCTCTTTCTTTTTTAGATTCTTTATAAAACCCACTTTTACTATATAAAATAGACATCGATCCTTTAGCATCAATCCATTTTAAAGTATCTTTTTCTTTTTGAAAAAAACTAATAGCTTCTGTAAGTGCTAAGGATGCTTTTCCAAATTCTCCTTTATCAACATAAACAACCCCTTTTCTAAATGTAATGAGACCTTGCGTAGTAGATTTATATTGCGTAGCATAGGAAGAGGCTTTGTCATAAGCATTAATAGAAGCGTCAAAATCTCCTGCATAATAATACATATTGGCTATATTAATATAATAATGATCTAGTAACTTTGGAGACGATACTTTCTTAAGCAAAGGACTCATAGTAGCTATAATTTGCTTTCCTTCTTTAAAATCTCTAGAAACATGAGCGATGTAATCAATAAGATTAGACGCTTGCTTTGTGGCTACATTTACCGAGTCTAGTTTTATGGCATACGTTATAGTAGCTCGTAATATGGAATCACACTCCAAATTAGTATCATCATAGATATAAGTGGCTAGGCTATCTAATAGTTTAAGACGTTTTGCTCCTTGCACTTTTTGAATAGCGGTTTCTAATTGTTTCTTCTTTTGTAAGGCATTTTCTTCTTGAGCAAAAATACTTATTGAAACTAGCAATAATGGTAATAAAAGCTTTACTTTCATTTGTTTAATTTTTATTTTTATTAGAGACTAATATGTATATTCGCGTTTTAACGTGTAACTAACACTCTGTCAGTTCAAGTTTCTTTATGAAAAGCAAAACAATACTTCTCAATGCACTTTGTACTCAAAGAGATGAGTAAAAATGAATTATACCCAACAGGTAATCTTGATTTGTTTTACTTGCAATTTCATACTATACACTTCTTTGTAAAATTATAAACTTTTAAAAAAGATATTAGCAAATTTGCACTATTTATACTAAAAAATTCAAAAAAACAGTTTTTATTCTAAAAAACATAAACTAATTATGCTTTATATTCAATTATAGAACAACACTAGTGGAGTTATTTTAAATAATCTCTACCACTATTAATCCATCAAAAAGATATACCTTTTCAAATATTAAACAAAAGAACATTAGTTTGATACTATAAATATTCTCTTTAAACGAAAAACTTGTTTGTAGTATTTAATCTTGTTTGCTTTTTAAATGGTTTTGAAAAAAATACGTAGTTTTGCGACACTTTTTAATTTTAGAAACATGGACACCGCAGCAGAAACCGAATTTAATCCAAACAACGATACTCTTTTAACTACTATAAAAGCTTTTCAAAACAATCAAAATCAAGATACTTTTATGGCTGTTTTACAGGAATTACAAGGAAACAATGCTTTTCTTATTATTCCAACTCTTGAGCCTGTTGTAGGCAAAGATCGCAACGAAGCCGGATGGTCTACTCTTGAAAAAGGAACTCAATTGTCTTTTACTTCTGTTTTTGAAGTAGACGGACAAAAGGTAATGGGCGTTTTTACTTCGCAACAAAATTTAATGCTTTGGGCTAAAGAAACAAAACCTTTTGCTTCTATTCCTGCTAAAGATGTTTTGGATATTGCCATGCAAAATGGTATCGAAAGAATTGTGATTGATAGTAATTTAGATACGATGTTTGTTTTAGGAAGAAGTATAGCATCCTAATTTTAAAAAATAGTAATTCTATTATATTTTGGTTCTTGGTATAAAACAACAGAACAATACTTCTCGATACGCTACGCACTCGAAGTGACGTAGTTTGTGTTGAATAATTGATTATACTGAAAATAATACTCCAAACTATCACCACCACGTCAGTTCGAGTTTTTTTTATGAAATAAAATGGAATAAAAAAAGTATCGAGAACCACAAACTTGTCATGCTGTAAGCATCCCATTAGCAATGGAAGTTCTTGTATAACTTCTCGATACGCTGCGCACTCGAAGGGACGTAGTTTGTGTTTACTGTATATTAAAAAGAAATTTCAGTTTTTGCACCACGTCAGTTCAAGTGTTTTTATGAAAAGCGAATAGCAATTTCATAAAAAAGTATCGAGAACTCGAGAACCACAAACTTGTCATGCTGTAAGCATCCCATTAGTAGCTCCATAATACTATACAGTTAGTTTAGGCATTTTTATAAACGGATTTTCTATCTGATATTTATTTACTAAATTACGTGCTTAACCACGCAACAAATCATATACAAACCGTTATGCGCATTTAAATGACTAAACTTATTTTAGAAATATTAGTAAACTTTGGACTGATTCGGGAGGATTATAAGCATCATAAAAAAATCTCGAAAAAGGAAAAAATTGACGGTAAGAAAAGACCATTCCAAAGGTACTTTCTTCAACCGAGCTCTATTACGGCTATTTCTGTTTTAATAATAGGAACTTTAAGCGCGTTTTTATTCTTTACCTATCAACGAAATTCAATATTTCCAAAAAAGACCGAAACAGAAATCGCTGAAATAACGGAAAGAATGGAAATGTGGAAAGAAAGATTTGGGAAATACCCTAAAGACTTAAACGAATTGATTGGAAACAATCCGATGCGACAAGAATGGAGAACTGACTCTTGGAACAGACCTTACCAATATTCTGTGAGTGAAAGCGGAATTGAATTCTCAATAGTTTCAGCTGGTTTGGACGGAAAATATGAAACGAAAGATGATATTAGATCGGAATAAAAAACGTGCTATAACAATCTATATCCGCAATTACAGAGAATTCGACTACGTCCGAAATCACTCGGAATTGCTAAGCTAATGTCTAACCAAAAATCAATAATTTTAAACCGTAACTGTCACATAACATCTCTCTATGACTAAATTTTTGAAATAATTTATAAAAAGCAACTTCTTTTGAAAGTGATTTAAAACCAGGTTGCTTTTTATCATAGAATGCGGAGCCGAGGAAACTTGTGTACTAAAACTAAACTTATCAATACACTTTGCACACTCAAAGTAACGTGTATCGAGAACCACAAACTTATCATGCTGTAAGCATCCCATTAGCAACTTTATAATACTATAGGCGTTTTTATAAAAGAATATTGAAGTTCTTGTATAACTTCTCCATACGCTGCGCACTCGAAGGGACGAGTATCGAGAACACTGAAACTTAAGACCTCCTACTCCTCTATTTTATTTAATAAATATTGATTAAAAAAAGCTTTGGGATAATGGTATCTTCCCCCTATTTTAGTATGAGGAATGGCATTAGCTTTGCGCAATCGGTATAATTTACTTTCACTAAAATTAAAACGTTGTTTAACATCCGCGCTATCTAGCCAATCTTCTTCTTTATGCGGCATTAAGTCTAAAATCAAAACCTTCATAAGCGCAATCTCTCTTTTTAAGTATTCAATTTCTTTTTTCATAGCATATAAGGTTTTAAGTACAAAAAAACAAACACTAAAACCATTCCATTTTATAAGACAAATCTGTTAAAATAATAATAATTAACATCAATTATTCTATTTTTTTTACTTTTTATGAAACAAAAATTAAAAAATCAGGCCTATTGATCTTAAAATTGAAATTTTATATCATTTTTTTACTCTTTGCATTTAAAACAAGATTCGTTTTATACTTTACCTTCTAAATGCTACACTAAAAAAGGCACAAGATCTAAACCCTGTGCCTTTTCACTTCCTAAAATTTAGTTTCCATACTATAATTTCCATTATACAATAGTAATAGTTCCTAAATACGTACTCGTTGAATTTCGCTTTTCATTAGCAGAAGCAAATAAAGCCCAAACTTCTACTGTAGCACCACTTAAAGTGATGGGTAATAACAAAGTACCCGAAGTAATACTTCTTTCGGCAACCCCTAACGAATAAATCCAGTTTTTTGTAGCTGGATCATACACCCCAACTACTAACTTATCCGTTGTTAAAGCTTCTCCTTGACCTGAATTGTCATTCCATGAAAAATCAATTGTATTAGCAGTAGTAGCGCTAATTGTTCCAGCTTCTACACCTGTTAAATAGCCTTTTGCCAATTGTACTTTGTTGTACGCAAAAGTAAAATCGGGGTCTGCATAGACTGCTACTTCTTTCATGTGGTACGACATAGCTCGATTCACTCGAGATTTCTCTCCCTGATTTGCTCCATAATAACGGCTCAAAATAGGATAAATAGGGCCTAAAAAACCAATTACAGTCGAAAATTTTAAGCGATGCAACGCTTGCTCTGGTGTTGCTGCTTTGTTACTCTTTCTTGGTAAAGAACGTAATACTTCTTTACCTCTCCAGTTAGCTCCTACTACTGGACCGACTTTTCCTGAGAAAGCACCTAAAATGCCTTTGTTGTAAGTTCCCATAGTTTCAAAATTTAAAAAGTTATACAATTATTTTTAGTCATTAGTGAATAGTTATTAGTACTAAACCGTTAGAGAAAATCAAGTTTTAAGTTTAACATCTAGAATACCAAAACTTTTCCACTTTACTTCTCGCTGTCCACTAATCACTATTCACTAAACTTCAACAACTTTGCCAAAATCACTAAAAAAGGGGCTCGTGAATGGTTTTGACGTGTTTTGACCGGTTTTGACGTATTTTGATGTGTTTTGACGTATTTAAAGGGGTTAAATAGGGCCTTTGTTCGGAGATTGTTCGGAAAAGCTTCGGTCAAGYAGCGGTAAACAGGCACTTTTTCGCAACAACTTCCGAACGAAACTGCTACTTGACTGCTACTAAACCTAAAAAAATAGTGATTAGTGATTAGTGGAAGTTAAAAAAAGTAGCACGCTTCATCTTTTCTTCTTCAATTTTCAAACATTTTATCTCAAAATTGTTACCCTGTAAAGAGTTTCATTAGCCGTTTTTCAAGGCTATTATAAATGTTATTTTTGCAAAAAAACAGGTAGAAATACCTATTTCAACTATTGCCTAAATGGTTTATTTTTGGTAGGTTTGGTACTATTAATACATTAGATAAAAACACTAAAAAAGCAAACTATAACGTAATAATCCCTATACCTATTTCAGCTAGGTTCCTTTTATTTTTTTTAAGCCAAATGACAAAATTTAATAACAAATATAAAATAGAGTCTACACGATTGCAACATTGGGATTATGGGCAAAAGGCGGTGTATTTTATAACCATTTGTACCGCAAATAGGGAACATTTTTTTGGTACGATTGAACCAGAGACGCCATGCATGGCGTCTCAACGTATGATCCCATCAGAAATTGGGGAAATCGTGGCACAAGAATGGATAAAAACACCCGATATCAGACCTGATATGAATTTGGAATTAGGGGAATTTATCGTAATGCCCAATCATTTTCATGGGATTATTTTTATTGGTAACAATGCATATAATAACGAAAAAATGGGTATCGACGCCATGCATGGTAGAAACGCATTGCAATGCGTTTCCACAGAACCATACAAAAACCAATTTGGCCCACAATCCAAAAATTTGGCATCCATTATTCGGGGATTTAAATCGGCCGTTACGGTTCAGGCACGACGTATTAATCCTGATTTTGGTTGGCAATCCCGATTTCACGATCACATTATCCGAAATCCAAATGCGTATGAAAACATTTCACAATATATAATCAACAATCCAAAAAAATGGAAGGGTGATGAATTTAATAAATGATTGATACGTCATTCCATAAATAACGGTAGAGACGCCATGCTTGGCGTCTCATATGGCGTTTCAATGAATGGTTGAAATGAATGGTCGAAATACATTTTGCAAACATATCCGATAAATCATGGTAAAACGCATTGCAATGCGTTTTTATGATGATTGAAACAAATCGGAAACGGAATAAGAGACRCATCGCAATGCGTTTTTATGATGATTGAAACAAATCGGAAACGGAATAAGAGACACATCGCAATGCGTTTTTATGATGATTGAAACAAATCGGAAACGGAATAAGAGACGCATTGCAATGCGTCTCTACCAATAATGATATAAAAAACAAATTTGGTTTACCATTCAAAGATGTAATGACCAAAAAACAATAATTTTATTCAAAATGCGTAAAACCGTAAAACAGTTCCTTTTACGGTTTTTATCTTTGTAAAAACAGGTAGAAATACCTATTTCAACTATTGCCTAAATGGTTTATTTTTGGTAGGTTTGGGAAATACAAAATCATTGTGAATGATTAATAAGAAAACATTATCTGAAAGAGACATCTGTTCTAAGTACATAAACCCTAGTCTTGAAAAAGCGGGTTGGGATATGAAACGTCAAGTACGTGAAGAAGTGACTTTTACAGATGGACGTATTATTGTACAAGGAAGTTTGTACGCAAGAGGGAAAAGTAAAAGAGCTGACTATATTTTATATTATAAACCAAATATTCCTTTAGCTATTATTGAGGTTAAGGATAATAAAAAAGCTGTTGGTTCAGGAATGCAACAAGCGTTAGAATATTCAGAAATTTTACAAATACCATTTGTATTTACTTCTAATGGTGATTCTTTTGTATTTCATGATAAAACAAATACATCAAATAATTTAGAAACAATATTGTCTTTAGATGCGTTTCCTTCACCAGAAATGTTGTGGAACAAATATTTAAAGCACAACAAGCTAGATGAACCAAAAGCCAAAGAAATTGTAGCAAAAGACTATTTTGTAGATGATAGTGGAATGAATCCTAGGTATTACCAACAAAATGCTGTTAATAGAACCATAGAAGCTATTGCAAAAGACCAACAACGTATTCTTTTGGTAATGGCAACAGGGACAGGAAAAACCTATACTGCTTTTAATATTATCTGGCGACTATGGAAAACAGGTGTAAAAAAACGAATATTATTTTTAGCCGATAGAAATGCTTTATTAACACAAACTAAAAATGGTGACTTTTCTCCTTTTGGGAACGATATTATGCATATTATTAAAAATAGAAAGATAGATAAATCCTATCAAGTCTATTTTGCATTATACCAAGGATTAACAGGAACTGAAGAAGAGAAAAATGCCTATAAAGAATTTAGCAAAGATTTTTTTGATTTGGTTGTGATTGATGAGTGCCATCGTGGTAGTGCTTCTGAAGCTTCTGCTTGGAGAGAAGTTTTAGATTATTTTTCTTCAGCAACGCAAATAGGCTTAACAGCTACACCAAAAGAAACTAAAGATGTGTCTAACATTTACTACTTTGGTGAACCCGTTTATAGTTATTCGTTGAAGCAAGGTATAGATGATGGCTTTTTAGCTCCTTACAAAGTAATTAGAATTACAACAAATGTAGATGAGGGTTGGAGACCTACAAAAGGCATGCTAGACAAATATGGTCATGAAATAAAAGACCGTATTTATAATTTAAAAGATTATGATAAAACTTTAGTTATTGATGGACGCACAGAACTTGTTGCCAAAAAAATTACCGAATATTTAAAAGCTACAGATCGATTTGCCAAAACCATTGTTTTTTGTACCGATATTGACCATGCCAATAGAATGCGACAAGCCTTAATTAATGAAAATGCCGATTTGGTAGCAAAGCATTGGAACTATTGTGTGAAAATAACAGGTGATGATGAAGTGGGCAAACAAGAGTTAGATAATTTTACTGATGTAGAAGAACAATTCCCTGTCATTGCCACTACTTCTAAAATGTTGACGACTGGAATAGACACTAAAATGGTTAAATTGATTGTTTTGGAATCTAACATTCAATCAGTTACCGAGTTCAAACAAATTATTGGTAGAGGAACTAGAATACGTGAAGCGGAAGGAAAAGTCTATTTCACTATCATGGATTTTAGAAAAGCAACGAACATTTTTGCTCGTCCTGATTTTGATGGAGACCCAGTTCAAATTTATGAGCCTAAACCTGATGAACCAGTGGTGCCACCTGAAACTCCAGAAGTTCCAGATACTAATTCGGGTAATGAAGTTCCAGATGTTTCAAAGCCTACAACCCCAGAAATTACTATTGATGGAGGTGAGGAAGAAATAAAAAAATACTATGTAAATGATATATCTGTTTCAGTTGTTAATGAACGTGTTCAATACTATGGAAAAGACGGTAAATTAATTACAGAATCGTTAAAAGATTATTCTAAGAAAAATTTAGAAAAAGAATTTTCATCTCTGGATGATTTTATCCAAAAATGGAACAATTCTGAAAAGAAAGAAGAGTTAATAAAAGAATTGGCAGAACACGGAGTTTTGCTTGAAGCACTTCGTGAAGAAGTAGGGCAAGATTTAGACGATTTCGATTTGATTTGCCATATTGCTTTTGACCAACCTGCATTAACCAGAAAAGAAAGAGCTAACAATGTTCGCAAACGCAATTACTTTGGAAAGTACAGTGAAACAGCTCAAAAAATATTAAACAGTTTGTTAGATAAATACGAACAAGAAGGTATTACTTCGATAGAGCAAGGATCTATCCTTAAAGTAAAGCCACTAAATGAAATGGGGTCTCCAGTTGAATTAGTAAGAGCTTTTGGGAAAAACAAAGATTTTGAACAAGCCGTAAAAGAATTAGAAAACGAAATATATCAAATAGCTTAAATAATGAAAATCTCTCAAATAATTGATAAAATTGACGAAAAGCAACTTTTTGTTCCAGCCTTTCAAAGGGAATACGTTTGGAAAAGACAAAATGCTAAAGATTTAGTTTCCTCTTTAATTCAAGATTATCCAACTGGAACTATGTTAACTTGGGAGACTAATTATCCTCCAGAATTAAAAGGAGAACATAAATATGATGAACGTCAAGGGGCTGTTAAATTAATTCTAGATGGCCAACAGCGTATTACAACTTTATACATGTTAATGACTGGGAATATTCCTCCATATTACAAAAAGCATGAAATAATTGTTGATATCCGTAATTTATACGTTAACGTTGAAACATTAGCTCTTGAATATTATAAAATTACAATGATGGAAAATGACCCATTGTGGGTTAATATTACTGATATTTTTCAAGCAAAAATTAGATACCGTGATGTTATTCAACAGTTAGAACTTAAACTTGAGGGGGAACGTGTAGAAAGAGAAAAATCAGATCTTATTGATGATAACTTTAGAGCTATTGAAAAGATTAAAGATAGAGATTTTCAAGAACAAATAATTCCACCAAAAGCATCTTTAAAAGAAGCAATAGATATATTTTACATTGTTAATGCAAGTGGAGTTAACCTTACTGATGCAGAATTAGCATTAGCTCAAATATCAGGATACTGGCCTGAGGCAAGAGATTTATTTAAGAAAAAATTAGTTGAACTTGAAAAAAGTGGTTATGTTTTTAAGTTAGATTTTATTGTATATGTTTTACTTGGTGTTTTGCATAACATGGGGTCAAAATTGGATAAACTTCATAGTCAAGATAACAAGGAAAAAATTCAAGCAGCTTGGAAAAAATTAGATGAGGATGTATTAGATTATGTTTTTAATGTATTAAAAAGTCAGGCTTATATAGATCATACAAAAGAAGTAAACTCTGTTTACGCCTTTATTCCAATTATTGTATATGTTTATAATAAAGGAGATAAAAAGTTATCCCTATTAGAGATTAAAAAAATAGTTAAGTGGTTTTATTATTCTCAAATTAGACAAAGATATATTAGTCAATTGCAACAAAAATTAGACAAAGATATTGGTATCGTTGCAAAAGATGAAAACCCTTTTGATAAGTTGTTAAGTATAATTGCTGCAGAACGCCCATTAGAAATAAGCAAAGATGAATTTATTGGTGTAGGAGTAAGTCATGCTCTTTGGGGATTAATGAATTTTTACTTTAAAAGTAAAGGAGCTATTTGTTTTACAACTGGTATAAATATTCGAAAGAATATGGGTAAAAAATATGAGCTTGAGTGGGATCATATATTTCCATATTCACTATTGAAATTAGAAGGATATAATAGAAATAATAGAGTAAAATATAGTTTAGCTCAAGAAATTACTAATAGAGCAATTCTAACACAATTAGCAAATAGAAAAAAGAGTAATCATTTAGCTGAAGGATATCTTGAGGAGACTATGGAGCATTTTCCTGATGCGTTAGACAAACAGTGTATTCCTAAAGATAAAGAACTTTGGAAAATGGAAAATTTCGAACTGTTTTTAGAAAAGAGAAGAATTTTATTAGCAAAAGAATTAAATGAGTTTTTAAACAATATTACGGAGACAAACTATGAATCTCTTGATATGGATATTGTGGAAATGATAATGTCTGGTGAAAATAGTCAAGTTGAGTTTAAAACAACATTACGCTATGATATGCGTGAAAATAAAGTAAACAAAAAACTTGAAGAAGTTGTAATGAAAACTTTAGCAGCATTTTCTAATGGTCAAGGAGGTACACTTGTTATGGGAGTAACTGATGATTTAGAAGTAATCGGCTTAGAAAACGACTTTAAAACACTAAATAGTGGTACTAAAGATGAATTTGAACTCCATCTTCGCAATTTGGTAAACCATGCCTACGGAATTGAATTTGCGACAAATAATCTTACCGTAACTTTTCCAGAAGTAAATGATACTGAAATATGTGTTGTGGATATTAAGCAAGGACTTAGACCATTATACACAGAAGTTACAGACAAAAATGGAGGAAAGAGTAAAAAATTCTACGTTAGAAGTGGTAACTCTTCACAAGAAATAGACATTACAGAAGTAGCACAATATATTAATCAAAGATTTGAAAAAACAACCTAATGAGTAACATTACCACAAACATAAAAGGCATACGCGACATCATGCGTAAAGATGCAGGAGTTGATGGAGCAGCACAAAACATCTCACAAATGGTTTGGATGCTTTTTATGAAAATATTTGCCGATAAAGAAGAAGAATGGGAAATAACAATTGAAAACTATGTGTCACCTATTCCAGAAAATTTAAAATGGAATAACTGGGCAGCTGATGATGAAGGATTAACAGGTGATGCTTTAATGGAGTTTGTGAATAACGAATTATTTCCAGCTCTTAAAGAATTGGATATTACTATTAGTCCACAAGCCCATATTATTCGTTCGGTATTTGAAGATACTTATAATTACATGAAAAACGGAACACTTTTCCGTCAGGTAATAAATATATTAAACGAAATTGATTTTAACAGTACTACAGAACGTCATTTGTTTAATGATATTTATGAAACCATTTTAAAAGAATTACAATCTGCAGGTTCTTCGGGGGAATATTATACACCTAGAGCGGTTACGCAATTTATGGTAGACATGATTAACCCCCAATTGGGTGAAAGTGTTTTAGACCCAGCTTGTGGAACAGGTGGTTTTTTAACCTGTACTATTGACCATTTGCGTGAGCAAGTAAATACTCCAAAAGACAGAGACATTTTACAAACTTCTATACGAGGTATTGAGAAAAAACCTTTACCGCATTTATTGTGTACAACCAATTTAATGCTACACGGGTTTGATTTACCAGCTGTGCGAAGAGACAATTTGTTAAGCAAACCTTATGCCGATTGGGGAGCCAAAGACAAACTAGACATTATACTTACCAATCCTCCTTTTGGTGGTGTGGAAGAAGATGGAACAGAAACCAACTTTCCGCAAAAGTTTAGAACTAAAGAAACAGCCGATTTGTTTATGGCTTTAATAATAAAGTTGTTAAAAAATAACGGACGTTGTGCTGTAGTTTTACCTGATGGTACTTTGTTTGGAGAAGGTATGAAAACCCGATTAAAAGAAGAGCTATTAGAAAAATGTAACTTACATACGATAGTGCGTTTGCCAAATGGTGTTTTTAACCCATACACTGGAATTAAAACCAACGTATTGTTCTTTGAAAAAGGAACGGCTACTAAAGAAGTTTGGTATTTTGAACACCCTTATCCTGAGGGTGTCGTGAGCTACAATAAAACCAAACCGATAAATATTAAAGAGTTTGATTTAGAAAAAGCATGGTGGCACAATAGAGCAGAAAATAAAAACGCTTGGAAAGTATCTATAGAAGAAATTAAAAAAAGAAACTATAATTTAGATATAAAAAACCCACACCAAGAGGAAGATACTTTAGCTAGCCCAGAAGTGTTGCTTGAAAAATTTAAAGCTACTGAAAAGAAGATTTCGACTATACAAGACGAAATAATAAAAGTATTAACTGAAGCCTTACAATAAGATGCAACTACTAGAACATTTTGCAAGCTTAACGCTTCACCCAAAAAACGCACAAGAACTCAAAGGATTAATTTTGCAATTAGCAATACAAGGAAACTTAACGGCTAATTGGAGAAAGGATAATCCTGATATTGAGCCTTCTTCGGAATTATTGAAACGAATAAAAAAAGAAAAGGCACAACTCATAAAAGAGAAAAAAGTAAGAAAAGGTAAAGCAAATTCTAAAGTGTCTAATGACGATAAATATTTAGAAGTTCCTGAGAATTGGGAATGGAGTAGAATAATTGAAATTGGTAACTTATTTAATGGCAATAGTGTTAACAAAGCAATCAAGGAAACTAAATATGAAGGACTTGAAAAAGGTTTTCCATATCTGGGTACTAAAGACATCAATTATGGTTTTGAAAAATTGAATTATGAAAATGGGGTTAAAATTCCATATAATGAGCCTAAATTTAAAATAGCTCATAAAGACACACCATTAATTTGCTCTGAAGGTGGAAGTGCGGGAAAAAAATGTGGAATTACTACTAATGACATATGTTTTGGTAATAAACTTTATGCACTGGAGTTATATGGAAAAATAGAACCCGTTTTAATACTTTCATTATATCAAACTCCTATTTTCTTTGACGAATTTCAAAATAGAATGACTGGTATTATTGGTGGTATATCAATAAATAGTTTTGGTGATATTCCAGTACCAATACCTCCATTACAAGAACAAAAAGAAATTGTTAGAGTAGTTGAAATACTATTTAAAGAAGTAGAACAATTAGAACAACTTACGGTTGAGCGTATTAGTTTAAAAGAAAAATATGTTTCTTCGGCTTTACAACAATTAACTACACAAAACTCTCAAAAAGAATGGCAATCGTTACAACACCATTTTAAGGATTTCTTTACTGAGAAAAGCACTATAAAAAAATTACGAGAAACTGTTTTACAATTAGCCGTTCAAGGAAAATTGACTGCTGATTGGAGAACTAAAAATACTGATTTTGAGCATGCGAGCGAACTCTTAAAACGTATTCAAAAAGAGAAAGCCCAACTCATTAAGGACAAAAAAATAAAAAAAGAAAGTCCGTTACCTGCTATAACCGCAGCCGAGATTCCTTATGAATTGCCTGAAGGTTGGGTTTGGTGTAGATTTGGATATTTAATTACTTTTTTAAACGGTTATGCTTTTAAAAGCTCTACATATGTACCTACTTCAGATTATCAGATTATCAGACTTGGAAACGTAAAAGATGATAATTTTTTAATAAACACAAAAGAAGCCTATGTTCCAAGTAGTGTTGGAGAAGTAAATTTAGATTATCAAATATTTAAAGATGACATACTTACCACATTAACAGGTACTAAAAACAGAAGAGATTATTGTTTCACATGTTTAGTTAAACCAGAACATTTAGAACAGAAAGTATTGTTGTTAAATCAAAGAGTTGGTTGTATTAGGGCAATAGATAAAAGTGCTTCAGAGTTAATAAATAAATTCCTTAAATCAGACATAATTTTAAATCAATTATTTGAAACAGAAACAGGAACAGCAAATCAAGGAAATATAGGTTCAACAGCTTTTAAAAACCTAGTATTTCCTCTTCCACCATTAGCAGAACAAAAAGCTATCATTGAAAAAGTAAATGCTTTAATGGGTTTATGTGATGCATTGGAGCAAGAAGTAGAAAAAAGTAAAGGGTATAGTGAGCAATTGATGCAGAGTGTTTTGAGAGAGGTTTTTAACACAAATTCAACAAACTAATATGAGACTAAAACACATACATATTAGCGAATATAAAAACTTAAAAGAGTTTACTTTAAATTTTGAGGGAGATAGTTTTTTAGAAGTTTTTGTAGGTAAAAATGGCACCGGTAAATCTAATTTTTTCGAAGCTATACTAGAAATTTTTAAACATTTATCTGAAGAAGATTATGCAATTGCTTTTAATTACGTTATTTCATACGAAATAGAAAATGAAATTATTTTTTTAGAATGGAAAGATGTTAGGTGGTTAAACCAAGAGAAGCAGGAAATTAAACCTGATAAATCAAAACTTCCTGAAAATATTTTAGTCTACTATTCTGGGCACAATAAAACGATTGGTAACTTACTAAAAACTTCAAACCAAAATCATGAAAATCTATTAGATAATAATAGAAAAAATGAAAACTTATTAAGTGAAGTTACAAGAAAGTTTACAGGAATAGATGTTCAATATAAATCTTTATTACTTAGTGTTTTATTATTACAAGAAGATACTAATAAAGCTAAAATTTTTATTAAAGACAAATTAGGTATTTCATCTGTAGGAAATGAAGTTAGATTTGATTTTAAAAGGCCTGATTACGCTAAGGATAAAGGTAAATTTGAGTTTGATGAGTTTGATGAGACTAAAAGATTCTGGTCACCAGAAGGTTATTTTAAAACACTACTTACTCAAATTTGGGAAGTAGATAAGTATGACTTTAAAGGAACAAGAGATGAAGGTAGAGTAAATGAAGATAAATATATTCTTTACAAGTCTTTTAGTAAATTTCAAGAGGCATTTCAAACTTATACACCTTTAGAATTATTTATTGCCTTAGATAATTTAAAAACCATTGGTTATTTAAACGATATTAAAATTAATATTAAACTGACTTCAGGTAAAGATATAAATATTAATCAATTTAGTGATGGTCAATTCCAGTCAATTTATATATATGCGTTAACAGAGTTATTTAAAGATAAAAATTGCATAACACTTCTTGATGAACCTGACTCGTTTTTACATCCTGAATGGCAACATAAGTTTTTAAATCAAATTTATGATATTAGTCATGAATCAGCTAAAACTAATCATGTTTTAATGAGTAGTCATAGTGCTGTAACCTTAGTAGGAGATCATGAGAAAAGAGTAAACCTTTTCAGGATTCATGATAACGATTTAAAATGTCATAAAGTAGGAAAAAACTTTGCAGTTAATCAGTTATCCAATCAACTTTTCAAAGTTAACTATGAAAAACAGATTCTAAGTATTATGCATACGCATAGTCAAGACAGACCAATCTTGTTCACAGAAGGTTTTTCAGACCCTATAGTTCTGTATGAAGCATGGAATAAGCTTTATGACACTGAAATTCCTTTTGATATAAGTTTTGGTTTTGGATGCGAATATTTAAGAAAAATATTGACAAGTGATAAATTTCAAACTGAAATGAATGGTAAACCAATTTTTGGATTATTTGATTTTGATGAAGCATATAATCATTGGCAGTCTATAAAAATTGATGGTGAACTATTAGAAGAAGATCCATTCAAAGGAAAATGTAAAAAAGTTGAAAACAAAAACAGTTATGCTTTTTTAATTCCTGTTCCAGAAATTGAAGAAATAATTAATCAAGTCATAGATAATAGGGAGCAAAAAACAACTTTTAAGCATAAATCAAAAGTAGAAATGGAACACCTTTTTTATTCTGAAAAAACTAGTGATAAGTTTATTATAAAAAAAGGTTCAGGTGGGGCAAAAATAATTGAAATAAGTGATTCCGCTAAAATGGAATTTGCACAAAAAATAATTCCTTTATTAGAAAATGAACATTTTGAAATATTTAGACCAATGTTTGAATTTATAAAAACTACAATTGCTAAAAATTAATTTTTTAATTTATGGAAACAGATTTACTAGAAAAAACAGTCAATGAGCTGATGGAAAAATTTGGAGCAGGAAATCATAAGCCTGGCTCTGGTAGTGCTGCTGCTTTTCAAGGGATGGTTTCTGCTAAATTAATTTCTACGGTTATTAGCTTAACTCTTGATGTGAAAAGAAGAGACCTATATTATGACCATATAAATGTTTTATTAGATTTTCATAAAGACATTGAAGACCGTATTTATCCACAACTTGCAGAATTGTTCAAAAGTGATTCCATACAGTTTGATAAAACAATTAAATCAAGGAAAGCAAGAGATAAAGAAAAAGATGAAATAATTCAAAATCAGTTAAGAAGACAAGCACTTGCAGATTTAAAAGTTTCTATAGAAATACCTTTTCAAATTGCTACTCTTTGTAAAGAATTGGCAATAATGTCAGCTTATGTTTTTGATAATGGATTTAAATCTGCTCGAGGTGACTCACAAGTAGGTTTAAGCGGAGCTGTTTCTGCTTTTGCTGGTTGTTTAGCAATTATAAGACTAAATGTACTTTCTTTTAATAGTGATGAATATGAGTATACTAAATCGGTAGTTAGTCAAGTAGATAATTTATACAATGATTATAAAGAATTAATACTTTTGGCCGATTCTAAAATTGAAATACTCAGAGAAGAATTTGAGATAAAAATTCCTTTATTTGAAGGAATTAATACTTTAATACAAAAAGCTAGAGCAAGTAAGGGAGCTGAAGTTGAAAATTGTGTTAGAGAATTACAAACCTTAATTTGGAATAATAAGCATTTGTTATGGAAGAAAAATATTCCTACTAATCCATTAGAAATTTTAAGACCAGATTATATTTTAAAAAGTGCTTTGGGATATGACTTTATCTCTTCTTCAACTTATGGAGTACTTATTAACGAAGATAAGTCTATTAAGGTTGCGGGTATCATCGACCAACCTAATAAAATAGTTGCCGTTTCTAATGGATTTCCTAAGGAGGTTCAGAACTTTACAGCAGCACATGAGCTTGGACACGCAATATTACATGAACAATCTATATTACATAGAGACATCCCAGTAGATACCAGTGGAAAACGAAATAGTAGAGATAGAGTTGAAATTCAGGCTGACGCTTTTGCAACCTATTTTTTAATGCCAACAAAACTGGTTAAAAAAGAATTTGAAAAAAGATATTCTACTAAAGCGTTTAAAATAAATGAAGAAATAGCATTTAAATTTGGTGGACGAAGTATTACCGATTTAAAAAAAGAATGCAAAAATATTAGAAGCTTATCCAGAAAGTTAGCTTCTACAGAATTATATGATTCAAATAACTTTATTTCACTAGCAAAACAATTTAATGTTTCTATTGAAGCTATGGCTATTCGGTTGGAAGAACTTAATTTAGTACAATATTAATATGATACAATCTAAAAGATATAGTCTTACCAACAAAACCATTGAATTATACGTAAAAAAATCACCACCTATAGGTCGTGGTTTTATTTTGTTCTTGGCTTTTGTTTCTGTGGCTTTACCTATTTTGGGTATGGTTTTTAGGTTTATGGATGGTGGTAGTTTTCATTTTGGGTTTATCATTGGGCTGGGTGCTTTTTCTTTGATAGGTTTTTATTTTGTGCGGTTGTTTCTTTGGAATACGTATGGGAAAGAGGTAATAACTATTGGGGAAACTACCGTAAGTTATTATGTGGATTATCATTATTTTAAAGGCAATCAGCAAGAGATTACTTATGAGGAATTAGTGTTTGACATAGAACCAATAGGTTTTGAAGAAGAAAAGTTAGGTAGGTTGATCATTGCTGCTAATGACAAGGATTTTATTCATAGTAGTGTGAATATGGATTTGAGGGAGTTGGAAGAGATTGTTGAGGAGTTGACAGTTTTAAGTTCACAGTTTACAGTGGCTTAGTTTGTAGTTAGGATTTCTAAATTAATTAATATTTTTTCAACACAAAGTTGTCACCTGTAAAGGTCTCACTCGTTAAGTTGTTACAGTTGCTTGGTTTACTTAGTGTTTATATTTATTTAAAAAAAGGTTTTTTACTATTTTTATGAAAGATTATTTAGTGAAGTTTAAATACATATTTCCGGTTTATGTATTGATTAATTTAGGAACTGTTATTGGTTTATTTATTCTACGTTACTTGCTTACCATAAAATTTCAAATCTTAGCTATTGATGAAAAAATATGGGAATTATGGATTCCTATGATACTCCCAGGTATATTGCTTCTTATTTTTATGCAGCCTCGATTGAAAGTATTGACCTTTAAAAACAATGATGACAAAAGCTTCTTTTTTGTTTTTGTGGGTTGGGTTTTTATAATGGCAACTACCATGAATTCTCAACAATATCTTATTAATTCTACAGGTTCATTAGTTGTTATAGATGATTATCAAGATATAAAAAGTGATACCATTCGATACATTAGTTTCCAAAAACCATTTGTCTTAGATGACAATCAATTGGGTTTTTCGGCCGATTTAAGGGTAAGTGGAAAGCATAATAATGAATTTAATTATGATTTCTTCTTTGTTATGCCTTTTATTCAGTCTAATGTTAGTAAAGAAGATGAGGTTTCTACTGTTTGGTATTGTAAATCGTTTCATAAACAAATTAGTAATCGAGAAAGTGAAGATTTTAAAAGAGATGTCTTCAATAAGTTCTACATGGAATGTGTAAATTCTTTGAATGCTACAAATTTTAATACAATTGAATATTTTGAACGCTTAGGAACATCTGGTACTTATAAAAATGGGTTAAAAGCTGTTAATAGTATTTTTCCAGGCACAATCAATAAAGATAAAAAAGATTTGCCTATTCTTTTAAGCCCAGTTTCAAGTAAGTTTGATGAAAGAGCTGGTAACTTATTACCTTGGTTTTTTGTTTTAATAGGTAGTGGTTTATTGGCAATGGCTCTTCTACTTATGTGGCCAACTTATAATAAAAAGAAGCATGATACTATTTTAAAAGGTAATAGAAAAAATAACAATAACCTATATGGTTTTATTCAAATATTAATTCCTAAAAGAAATCATTTCATTGTCTCTATTTTGTTGGATAGTATGATTGTGTTATATTTTCTTCAATTAATCCAATTGAATTCAGGTTTTATGTCTCATTCTGAATTGTTATTACAATGGGGTGCTGTGCGAAAGGATGAAGTGTTTGATGGTGCTTATTGGAGGCTTTTTACGTGTATGTTTTCTCATGGTGGCTTTTTACATTTATTATACAATGGCATTGCTTTGGTGTTCGTTGGAATACACGTAGAACCTTTATTGGGAAGAGTTAAGTTTTCCATTTATTTTATACTTTCAGGTATAGCTGCTAGTTTAGCAAGTATAATATGGTATGATAATGTGATTAGCGTTGGTGCATCAGGAGCTATCTTTGGCCTATTTGGTTTGGCTATTTTTGTAGACTATTTCAAAACAAAGTCTTTTGGTTCAAATAAATATTTAATAACTTTATTTGCAATATTCGCAGGCATTAATTTTATTTACGGGCTTATGGTTCCTAATACTGATAATGCAGGGCATTTTGGAGGTTTTATTGCAGGAATTGTATTAGCTTACTTAAATTCGATTATTGATAGTGAGGATGAGTTTGCTACTAAAAGGAGATAAATTTTAGTTTACAGTTTAAAGTTATAAGTTTACAGTTGGTTATTTTGTGGTAGTTTGCGTAGATCCTTACAGGATGACAAGATTGGGAAAGTGGTTTGTGGTTATATTATACCGAACCTACGGCTCTTTTAGATTGTGAATTGTTGATGGATAATGCTGGATTATTAATGATTGTATTGTGGTTAAATTGGTACGCAGATTTTCAAACGTGCTAGTTCCATAGGAACAATTCATATTGTAGCAATGGATTTTAATCCGTTGTTTTTTCAATGAATTAATTATTAATGATTGTCGTGTGGTTATATAGGCACGTAGATTTCGCAGATTGACACCGATTTTCTAAACGCAAACGTCACCTTGTTTAGGGTCGCTTTTGTTTAGTTTTATTAGTCTGTGGAGCTACTAATGGGATGCTTACAGCATGACAAGATGGTGGATGATTATTAATGATTGTCGTGTGGTAAAATAAGCACGCAAATTTTGCAGATTGACACCGATTTTCTAAACGCAAACGTCACCTTGTTTAGGGTCGCTTTTGTTTAGTTTTATTAGTCTGTGGAGCTACTAATGGGGTGCTTACAGCATGACAAGATGGTGGATGAAGAAAGTGATTAGTGATTAGTAGGTTATAGGTTTTGGGGTTTCTTAGTTTATGGATGAGTAATTTGTTGTAATTTGTACGCCTTTAAAGAGAAAATTGAAATTGTTAAGCATTAGTATAATATAAATAAAATTAAAAAATGGCATCAGGAATATTTGCTTTATTAGATGATATTGCAGCACTCATGGACGATGTAGTGGTGATGAGTAAAGTGGCAACTAAAAAAACAGCAGGAATCTTAGGGGATGATTTGGCAGTAAATGCTGAAAAGGCATCAGGATTTGTATCGTCTAGAGAGATTCCAGTCTTGTGGGCAATAACGAAAGGTTCTTTTCTTAATAAACTCATTATTTTACCGCTTGCTTTTTTATTAAGTTATTATGTGCCATGGGTAATTACGGCAGTGCTTATCTTGGGAGCTGTTTATCTAGCGTATGAAGCGGCAGAAAAAATATATGAATATATTGTTCCGCATCCAAAAGCGGTTAGTGTAACAGAAGGAATGGACTTATCTACAGAGGAATTGGTAATACAAGAAAAAGCCAAAGTAAAAGCGGCTATAGTTACCGATTTTATATTATCGGTAGAGATTGTCATTATAGCTTTAGGTACAGTGCTGGAAAAAACAATCACGACACAAATACTTGTAGTTACTTTAATTGCTCTTTTAGCCACTGTAGGTGTGTATGGTATTGTGGCATTGATAGTTCGTATGGATGATCTTGGTTTTGTTCTGACCAAAAGAAAAAGTAATATTTCTCAATTTATTGGCAATTTGTTGATTAAAACGCTACCGTTGATTATCAAAGGGCTTGCTTTTATAGGTACTATTGCCTTAATTTTAGTAGCGGGTGGTATTTTTGTGCATAACATAGAGGCAGTACATCATGTATTAGAAGGTTTGCCAGCTATTGTTGGGGAATTTATTGCTGGACTTGTGGGTGGTATTTTAGTGTTTTTAGTTGTGAAAGGGTTTAAGTTGGTTTGGAAGGCTGTTAAAAAGTAGTTGTCAGTTTGTAGCATTACTAATGGGATGCTTACAGCATGACAAGTTTGGGGGAATTAATTATTGATGATTGTCGTGTAGTTAAATAGGCACGTAGATTTTCTAAACGCAAACTTGTTATCTTGTAAAGGTCTCATTAGTTTGATTTTATTAGTTTGTGGAGCTACTAATGGGATGCTTACAGCATGACAAGATAGTGGATGATTATTAATGGTTAATTATTAATGCATGTCTTGTGGTTAAATAAGTACGTAGATTTTACAAATTAACACCCATTTTCTAAACGCAAACTTGTCTCCCTGTAAAGGGGCTCATTAGTTTGAATTAGTCTGTGGAGCTACTAATGGGATGCTTGCAGCAAGACAAGATAGTGGATGATTATCTTGTGGTTAAATAGGCACGTAGATTTTACAAATTAACTCCCATTTTCTAAACGTAAACTTGTCACCTTGTAAAGGTCTCATTAGCTTGATTTTATTAGTCTGTGGAGCTACTAATGGGATGCTTGCAGCATGACAAGATAGTGGATGATTATCTTGTGGTTAAATAGGCACGTAGATTTTGCAGATTGACACCCATTTTCTAAACGCAAACTTGTTATCTTGTAAAGGTCTCATTAGTTTGATTTTATTAGTTTGTGGAGCTTCTAATCGGATGCTTACAGCATGACAAGATTGTGGGTGAGATTTTTATTATCCATTAAAAACTACCAATCTTAACTGAAAACTGAAAACTAAGACTGACAACTAAACTACCCCTTCTCTACTTTACACAACACTTCTGTTTCTAAGTACTTCGCTACTGCTTCTTCTATGTTGGTACCAATGATTTCTAAGTGATTTAGTTTGTCTTTTAAGGTTTGTTGGGCGTTTTGCATGATGAGACCTTTGTGGGCTTGTAATAGCATTCGTTCATCGTTGAAACCGTCACCAAAGCAAAGGGTTTGTTCAAAACTGCTGTTTTCCAGTTCTAGGATTTTAGCAATGGCATAACTTTTATCTACTCGCTTATCCATGATTTCCAAACAAATTGGTAAACTAAAACTGGTTTCAAAAGCCGAATTGGGTAAGGCTTTGATTTGGTTGTCCAATTGCAGGAGTTTGTCGTGGTCCTCGTCTACAAATAGGATTTTTATCGCACTGAGGTCAGTTAGTGTTGGGTAATCGACAATTTCATACGGATAATGCATTTCCTTTTGAAAACTGTTGAGTTTTTGGTTTTCTTTGTTGGTATACCAGAATTCCTCTTTGAACAACACCGTTGTAATCGAAGGATCAATATCAAGTGCTAATAATTCTTGGACTGCTCCACTAGAAATATCAAAAGTATACAGCAATTCTTGATTGGGTCCGTGAATGCGCGCTCCGTTGGATGTCACTAAATATAAGGGTATTCCCAAAGCATTGGTCAACTGCATGGCATCGAGATGATGACGCCCTGTTGCGACAATAATGATATAGCCTTGTTGGTGTAATTCCTGAAAAATCGTTTGGGTATAGGAAGCAATAATATGATCGGCATTCAGTAAAGTACCGTCTAAATCGGTTACGATTACTTTTAGATTGGGGTTTTTATTCATGGTGTTGGGTATTCGGGAGCAAAGATAGTTTTTTTTAGTAACTAGTGATTAGTGGTTTGTGGTTATGCGTTAGTAATTAGTTGTTAGTGATAATCGTGACTTGTGACTGAAAACTGTACAATTTCGTAACAAATGAGGAATTTTTGCGTCTAATAGGGCATCATCAATCAAAAAAAAATAGTAATCATGCGTTATGTTTTAGCTTTCTTTTTTCCTTGGCTCAGTTTGATGCTGCAAGGAAAACTTCTTTCGGGTATTGTCTGCTTGATTTTGCAAATCACCATTATTGGTTGGATTCCTGCCTTTTTATGGGCGGTTACGGCTTTGAATCGCATGTATGCGGATCGTAGAACGAATAAGATTATTCGAGAGATGCATAGAGCCTAGTTATCATTTTTAGGGAGTAAGGAATAGTAGTTAGGTGTTCTTTTGCTACACCTGAAGATTATGTAAAAACGGAATCAAAAGTTTTAGAAGCTGTGAATTATCTTTTTACTACCCCTATTGTTAAAAATGATTTGAATGGGATTTCTATCCAATTTATTTTAAAATGGATAGAAGAATAGACATGCAGATTTTGTAGATTTACGCAGATTTTCTAAGCGCAAA
>NZ_JYGZ01000007.1:211564-224344 GCF_000967805.1 Flavobacterium sp. 316 | reverse complement strand
ATTTGTTTGGTTTTATTAGTTTGTGGAGTTACTAATGGGATGCTTACAGCATGACAAGATTGGAGATATTACGGAAATGATAGGGTTGAAACCCTACCTTACAATATTGACCGAGCCGATGGCTCTTACCTGTGAGCATAAAACGTGTCAATTCCATAGGAACAACCTATATTATAACAACGTGGGTTTAATCCGTTTTTTGTAATTAAAATGAGGGATAATTAACAATTATCCCTTTTCCATGGTCCGTTTTTAGTAATATTTATAAAGGTATTATTTTCCATGCGATAGAGTCCGTTGCCTCCTCCTATCCAAAAGCGGCCTTGTTTGTCTTCAAAAATAGTTTGTACGGCATGAAGTGGTAATTTTTGTTTTTTGCTGAAATTAGTGAGTATACCATTTTGATATCGGTAAATACCATATCCTTCTGAACTAAACCAAATGTTTCCTAGTTTATCTTCATAAATAGTCCAAACTTCATTGTTTTCTATTTTGTTCTCTATATTGAAGTTTGTAAATGTGTTTCCGTCATATTTACTTATACCGCTCATCATGGAGCCAAACCAAAGGTTTCCGCTTTTATCTTCTACAATACTTGTAACGCTTTTGTCTTCTTGTCTTCCTTCTGGTATAATTTGTTCAAAGGTTGATCCGTCATATTTATAAGCTCCTACTTTATCGGTTCCTAACCAAAGGTTTCCTTTAGTGTCTTCGGTAATAGTCATAATAGCACTTTTAAATTCTTTGCTAATTTCAACAGGTACAAATTGAAATCCTGTAAAAACACTTAATCCGCTAAATGATCCTGCCCAAATTTGTCCATTTCGGTCGTTATAAATGCTCATTACTTTATTATTACACGAGCTTTGAGTTATTTTATAATTATAAAATTGGTTTCCATCATATTGTGATATGCCTGCATTTGTTGAGATCCAAATATTTCCATAATTGTCTTCTGTAATATCTGTTACTTGGTTGCCTGATAGGCCTTCTTTTATTGAAAAGTATTTTAATTCTTTATCATCATAACGAACAACTCCTTCTGAGTTTGTTCCGAACCATAAATTGCCTTTACTATCTTGAAAAGTTATTCTAATATATTCGCTTACTTGCAAATATTTGTCGGGTCTTTGTGCATATTTTTCTCCATACCAGTATTTATAGTCTTCATCCATTACAGTAGCATATTCTGTTTTTTGTGAATTTACTTTGATTGCTGTTACACTTTCTCTTTGTCCGTTACATGATGTGATAACGAGAGAGAATAAAATAAAGGGTTTTAACATGTTTTTCATTGTACTATCTATTTATAATTTGATAGTCAAAGCTAGAGTTTATCTGGTTTTTAGTTGTTTAAGAAGTGTAAAATAATGTAAATTACATTGTAAAATATAGTTGTCATTTAAATTATTAAATACATTTGTGAAATGAATAATAATTTTAATAAAATACTTCTCTTTCTTTTTATCGGTTTCTTTTTTAGTTTTAATGCTAGTTTTTCTCAAAATACAATTCAAGATAATCGAATAAAAGCAGCACTTCGTGTAGTTGGTCACCAATTACTACTTCAATCTAATGATAGTACTTCATTGGTGTTGCCCATTGAAAGAGAAAATAATCGATATAAAATAGCCTTTGATACTGAGTTTCAATTTGATCCGAATTACCTTGTGCATACTATGGATAGTGTATTGACTCACTCTAAAATTGTAAAAAAATATTTGGTAGAGGTTGAAGAGTTTGATACTGAAAAGATAGTATATAGTTATGAAATGGGGATACATTCTTCTATAAACCTAGTGCCTTGTAGAGAACGAATACCGCCCAAAAGTTGTTATACTTTATTTTTAACTGTTTTAGATTTTTATCCTTTACATAGTGCAGAAACGAATAGCGATGTTGTGAAAAGAGAAAATGTTGCTCCTAAAACATTTATTTCTTCTTTTGTTTCTATAGGTTTGGGGCTTCTTGCTATAACAGCTCTTGTTTGTGTCTTTTTGTATAAAAGAAAAGCAAGATCTTCTTCTTCCAATACTACTGATAGTATTCCATTAGGGCGTTTTATATTTGATAAAAAGAATATGCTGCTTAAGTATGATAATCAAACAATTGAGTTATCTAGTAAGGAAGCTAATTTATTAGCTGTTTTGCATGAATCTGTGAATGAAACAGTAGAGCGCGATGTTATTTTAAATATTGTTTGGGGTGATGAAGGTGATTATATAGGCAGAACGCTTGATGTTTTTATTTCTAAATTGCGTAAGAAAATGGAAGCTGATGATACTATTAAAATTATGAATATACGCGGTGTGGGTTATAAATTGATCATTAATTAACCTGTTAGGCGAAATTATTTAAACGTTAGTTTTTTATGAAATGAGATAGAGTAAAACTTCTCGATACGCTCCGTACTCGAAAGGATGCGGATTGAGAACTGTTTTTAATAATACAATTGAAAGCCCATAGTAGTACACAAAGCGTAGTGTTTTTCAAATAATATTTCTACTACATCTATTACGTTATCATATTCTTGATATAATCCGAAATAGGCATTATCTAGTATTGTACTTAAAATAGGAACTGGTTTAGCATATCCAGAAATGGCTTTTGCTCCTGTTACATCTAAGAAATATTGCGAGGCTTCTTCGTCTAAATCTAAACGCATCGTATTTGCAAAATGAATTATTTTACCTGTCAGTTTTCCTTCAAAAAATTCGGCAATTTCTTCTAATGTATAATAGTAATTATCTAGTATGATTCTGTTTTCATTTCCTTCAAAAACTAAATATAAAATGGCATAATCCATGAAATTTCGATCTTCATAGAGTAATGTGCTTAAACTTTCCTCTAGTCCTTCAATACTATCGCAAGTTTTATAAATATTTGTAATTCCATAACGAAGTGCAAGGTTTTCTAATGAGGGTAAAATGGCACTTGTATTTGAAACGGATACATCTTTAACGCCTTCAAGACAGTATATATATTTATCGGGATACATAATCACTTTAAAAATTGGGCTTATTTTGCAATAGTACTAAAAATAATTTGAAGCATCCCCTTCTCTGCTATTAAATAGTTATTGAATTAATTATGAAAGAAAATGATTCTAATTTGGAATATAATAATGTATTTAGAAAAGAAATCAATTGCCTTTTTATTTGAATATGTAAAATATAAATACTTAATTGCGCGCTCCTAAATAATTTTACCCTACTGAAATGGAAGAACATTTTTCGGAATTTGAAGAAAAAAAACACCTAACTAATAAGGAATTGTTTTCAAAATTGGTTTCTGCACCGCAAGATTTTTTTGAGTACATTATTAAAAATAAGTATGAAGAATCTTTTAAATTGCTTCTTGTTCTTGCTGGAATTTCTAATGCATTTGACAGAGCTTCAATGCGAGATTTAGGAGATACTAAGTCTTTAATTTATATTATAATTAATTGTATTTTTTTTGGTAGTTTATTTGGATGGATTACTTATTCTATTTATTCTTCTATACTAAGTTGGACAGGGAAATGGATAGGTGGAAAAGGAAATAAAAATACAATACTTAAAGTTTTAGCTTATGCTTCTATTCCTTCTATAATAGGTACATTAATTGTATTCTTTCAAATAGGAATTTATGGCGCTGAGATTTTTAAATCAGATGGAGAGGTTCTCAGTGATAATATAATTCTTAATATTGTTTTTTATCTTTCTCTATTTTTAGAATTTGGATTCGGTTTATGGACTCTTTTTTTATATGTAATTGGTATTTCTAAGGCGCAACAATTCTCTATTTGGAAAGCCATTTTAAATTTATTTTTATCTCTTTTTGTTATCATAATTCCTATCATGTTAATCTTTTTTATTTTAAATCGTTAACATTCTTTTAATCTATTGATATAAAAATACTTATCTTTTTATATTGCTTCATGTTAGTATAATTTCTAAATTTGAATGTTTTGATTTTCTTATTAAAACGCAACGCAAACTAACAAAACAAACAACATGAAGAAATTATTACTTACTCTATTCTTTTTTATATCGTTATTGAATTGGGCTCAGAAATCATCACCTGTAATGGGCGATGCGGCTGTTTTAATTGATTTATTAAAAAAGGATTATAATGCTATAAACCCTGATACAAGATTAGAAGAAATAAATACCGATAGAGAAAAAATAATTGGAATATTAAAATCGTATTTAGAAGATTCTAAAAAAAGTAGTTTAGTAATTGATGAAGGAAGTATAAAAAAACTAAATGATAGCAACACACAATATACCAGAGTTTTAAAAGCATTTAATGCGGTTTCAAAAACAACTGTTACGCTCAATAATGGATATAGTATTAAAACCGCAGAAAAAGAAATATCTGAATTACAAAAGCAACTTTTAATTGATAAAAAGAAGTACTTCGCTGTAAAATATAACAATGATAATGAACAACTTTTAAAAATAAAAGAGCAATACACTGATAATCCTTATTTGTTAGAAATTGTATGCTTGTTTATTGAAAAATATAAAGTATTAGATGCTAATCAAATGGATTATTTGGCTCAGAATAATTACCAATCTTCCATTCAAAAATCGTTGCCTTTTATTGGTGGTGATTTAGCTTTTGAGACTATTATTGATGGTTTAAGTCGTTTTTTAGCTAAGCGAATTAAGGAAGAATTGACACTACATGCTATTGACAAAATAAAAAAGTATTTAAATGATCCAAAACCTGAAAATTATAGTGAAGAGTTAGTTGTGATTTTACCAAAAACTACTAATTATTTAAAACGTTTTGATGCCAATCAGTTGCTCAATTTTACCGATGAATTGAAACAGCTTATTGAACAAGATTTAAATGCTATTCTTGACAATGCAAAAAGATTAAGGTTATTACCTAAAATTCAAAATTATATTGCTAATAATCCTGATTTAGAATTTGCTTTTGATGGTCTTGAAATTATACCTCAACTTTCGAAGATAAAAAATCCTGTTGATTATTTTGAGCTTCTAGAAAATAGTAAAGCATTAACAAACTGGAGAAATAATACGGATAATTCTTCTAAATTTAATATTGCGCAAGGACTTCGATTGGCTTCTATGTTGGCTTATAGTTTAACGGTTGTTGAAAATGGAGAACAAAAATTTGCTAGTATTGATTTTTTATCAAATTATGGAAATGAAACTAATTTCTACTTTTTATACTTTGGTTTTTTACATCAACAGAATTTGAAATACTTTAATATCCAATTTAAAAAAGCAAATGACATTTTCCCTTTCGAGGTAAAAAAAATAATGACTACTATCACAGTAGAAAAAATACGTGGTGGACAATCTGATTTTAATTTTATAAAAGAGAATCTTGTAAATGTTGCGCAATATGCTGAAAAGATTCATACAACAGCACAATCTATTAAGAAGAAAAACAAAAACAATGAAGAGATAGAATATGAAGAAATTCATGGTTTTGTACATGATATAATAGGATTTACGGAAGAAATTGTAGCCACGTCTGATTTGCTCTTGAAAAACGATTACAATGTTATAATACTTCCTGATAGTGTGTCTACTTCACTTACTTTTAAAACAAAACTTATTCCTTATTTTGCTATTGCTAAAACAGGAAATGACTTGGTTTTGGATTTACATCAAAAGAAGTATTCTAATGCTATAATAAAAGCCATTGAGATTCCTCTTTATTTAAACGTTAAAGATCAAAACTTTAAAAATAATTTATACAATACTAAAATACTATTAGAACAACAAAGTGATTTAATGACTATTCGAAAAGCATTTAATCCTAATATTAAGATTGAAGAAGTTAAGAATTTAAAAAGCCCTTTAACTATTGTTAATCTAAAATTAATGGATAAAAAGGAACTTAAAAATACTCAAGAAGGTTTGGATGTATTTTTAAAGTCTTTTGATGATTCAACGCTTACTTTAAACCAGTACAAACAAAATTTAAAAGTTTTTCACAATGCTTTAATTAAGGATAGCACTTATTTATTTGCCAATTTTGGTATTGATACTGAAAAAATAAACAAAAACATACTTGATTATTTAGATAGTAAAGGTCAAAGTGAAAAGGTGCAAGAACACATAAAAAATAAATTAATAGCCTATCAAAAAGCTTTGTTCCAATCTCAAATTTTGTACCAACCAGATGCTACTTTGGTTTTGGAAAATGAACTAAGGGATTTATTTATGGCATTTGCTCCTGATTATATTACAAATAATACTGTTTTAAAAGATACGCAGGCCTTAAAAATTATTCATCTTTTAAACGATATTTCTCTTTCTGCTACTGCTGAAGATGTGGAAAAAGCTATTGAATCTTTTGCATTGCCAGTGGGAAGTTCTTCTTTAAAAGAACGAGCAAGAAGTTATTATGCTATTAATTCTTTTCCTGGTATTATGGGTGGATTTGAATTTTCTGATCATCAAGATAGAGCTACAACTTTAGGGTTTACTGCTCCTGTTGGGTTCTATATTCAGCCATGGGGTGCTTTTAAAAAAGGAACAAGCATTGGTTTATTTATTCCTATCATTGATATTGCAGCTCCTGTTCGTTTACGTCTTGATAGTAATAATGACACGCAAACTCTACCTGAATTTAATTTTAATGATATTTTTTCTCCTGGTTTATATGTAATTTATGGATTTAGAAATTCACCTTTTGCTGTAAATTTAGGTATGCAATATGGTCCAAAACTAAGAGATATTCCGGTAGGAACAGACGCATTTGAATCGGTAGATTCATATCGTGTAAACTTAGGTGTTACAATTGATATTCCGCTGTTAACGCTTTCAGGAAAATACAAAGACTAAATGAGGTTTATTTTATTTTTCTTTTTTATTCTTTCTTTTGCTTCTGCACAAGAGGCCGATTCTGCCATGGTTAAAGTAGAGAAAATGATTGATGATAAGATTATTTTTGATAGTAAAATGAATCAGAAGATGTTAGAAAAAATAATTTTGGATGCTTTAAAAAAGGATCAAAAAGTAAATCAAAATATGCTTTTAGAAATGCTCAAAAGAAAGGAGCTTGAAAGTATTGATTCTATAATTGAAGATGATTCTGAAACTTCTGATGCTAGAATCATAATATCTGATTTGGAGCTAAAAACAACAAGGCTTTCTGGTCCTTCTCAATTTGATAGTCGCATTGAGTTATTGCAATTAGATCCAATGGTGAATTGGCAATTTGAAATATTACAAAAAAGTGAATCTGTAGGCATTATTATTGAAAAGGAAAATCTTTCTCAACTAGCTAAGGATACTTATTTTCTGAATGCTTCTCATTCTCTAGGTTCTATTTATAATTTGTGCAATGATGTTCCTTTTTATAATCAAACGGTAGCAGGAATTGGGACTGCATTTATTGTGTCTAAAAATACAATGCTCACAGCTAATCATGTTTTTGAAAGACCTATTACAGATTATATTGTGCTTTTTGGTTATAAGTTAGTGGTTGCAAATGATGTTGTAAATTATTATTTCAATGTAGATGATATTTATTATCCGAAAACTGTTTCTAAAAAAGAAGAAGAGTTAGATCTTATAGAGTTTAAAGTAGATAGGGATTTTAACAGACCTATTTTAGAATGGGAAAATGTTTCAAAGATTCCTTCTAATGAAAATGAAGTATACATGATAGGTCATCCTACTGGTTTACCTACAAAAGTTGCGCTGAATGCTTCTATAAAAGAAAATACTAATCCGTTTTATTTTTATACTTCACTGGATAGTTTTCAAGGTAACTCTGGTTCTCCTGTTTTTAATTTCTACACACATAAAGTCATTGGTGTTTTGGTTTCTGGTGAAGTAGATTATGTTTACAATGGCAATTGCTATTATAGTCCTAGTTGTAAGATTCCTTTTTGCAAGGGTGAAAAGGTTATCCGCATTGAAAAGTTTATGCAATAGTATGCTAAGAAACATATTCATTTAGTATGCGTTTTACTATTACTTCAACTCTTTTTAAAAATCAGGTATTTCTACGGGGTTTTAATGTATTGCGAATTTATAGTTTTGTTGGAATTATAAAACAAACATATTTTCATTTATAATGAATTTAGGTGTTTAATATCGTAATCTTTTTTCCCCAAAGAGTAAACACAGATATAAGTTGAGTAATATTTAAGTTTTAAGTTTGAGAAGATAGTAGTAGGTGTTTCTACTACTATCTTTGTTTTATAACATTATATTAAAAGAAAACTCCATCAACATAGTACCAAATTTCGTTTTCTTGCTTAAAAGTTGACTTTTCGTGATGCATTTGTGCTTGTAAGTTTTCATCTAAATAATACGCTTTAAATTCCACCCAATTGTCTTGTGCTTTTAGCACTTCTAGTTTTAGCCATGTATTTGTTTTTGACCATTCTAGAACTTCTTTTTTCTTATAATATTTACGTTGTGATATATGTGTTGTTTCTATTAAATAATCTGCTTTTTGCAAAACATACGCAGTATAACGAGAACGCATTAATTCTTCAGGAGTTTTTGGTTTCTTTTGATTTTCTAGATATGGGTTACAGCAATCTTTAAAATCAATATTCGATTTACAATAGCACTTTGACATGTTTACAATTAATAATTATACTTACTCCGATTATTTTTCTATTTTTTTTAATCTGTTGAGTGTAATCCGTTTTGACGTTTTTACATAATTTCAGTCAACGGGTTATCCTTTTAATAGATTTATACTTACTGTTGCATAATCTGTATTTGGAAATTTCTTAAACGATAAAGGTTCTGGAAATAGTCCTACTTCAGAAGCTACATTGTGCAAAACATCTATTTCAACTATAAACTGGTCTGAAAAGCCATGTGTAGCATCATAAGCTGTAGCGGCTGTTTTTCCTAAATTGTTAGCTGTTAATTGAGGTGAAATTGTATGCAATTCAATAATCAGTAATCCATATTGTTTTACATAGGGAGCCCATTTTTTTAAATGAAGTGCTAAATTTTCTTCGACGTCATTGTTTGAAATTCGTTTTCCTCTATGTGTAAATGCTCCTGTTGAAGTACTTATTCTTTCTTTGGTAAAAGTTTCTGGTTCTTCCCAAATACGATTGTGATCTAAAAAAGTACGCACATTAAGTAAATCTTTTAAATCTATATTATAGTTTTCTTGAAGGTCTTTCGCTAAAAGATCAGGTCTTCCAATGTCTCCCCAAATCACTTTTGCCCAAATGTCTGCTTTAATTAAATTAGCTCTTGTTACTTTTAATGCAGCCTGATTGTAATCGGCTCCTACTAAAAACAACGGATAATCGTCGAGCATTTTTCCTCGTAATGTTTGTCTTTCTATAACTTCAAAAATATGCTGTAGAAAAGCTCCATTACCACAACCCATGTCTAAAATTCCTTTAGGTTGTTCATTTATTGGTTTATTAAAAAGTTCAATGATAATATCGTCTATTACTTTAAAATAAGTAGCATGTGCTCCACCACTTCCCCAAACATTCATTTCTCTATTTACATGAATTTCATCTTCATTTTGTGCTATATCTCTTAGATCTGCTGGATTTCCAAATAATAAAGTATCTAGGTTTTTAAACATTGGTAAATAGGACACTGTTACGCCATAAGCAGTAGCCCTTTTTGCGAAAAACAGTCCTGTTTCTGTAAATTGATAATTTCCTTTTTTTTCTGTAAACCAACCTAAATATGTAAAGAAATTGAGTATTACTTTAAAAATTTCTGGTTCTTTATGAAATTCTTCTGCTCTAAAAGACGTTTCCATAAAGTATTTATGAAACATTCCTGTCATTCCTAAACTTACAATTATAGGTGCTACAAGATACCCTTCTATGTGTCCTAAAATTTGTTCTTGAATGGCTTTTTCTTCTGAATTAGTTGAAAATGTTATATTAAAGTGTTCTTTATATTTTATAAAAATAGCTTCTAACTTAGTTATAGCATTCGTTGCAATACGAACCGAAGTGAAGATTTGTGTTTCTTTTAATAAGGTAACAACATCTTCATAAAGTGGAAATAATGAAAAAGCATAGCTACTTTTTTCATTGGTATTTATTGTAATATTATTTGTATTATTATCTACTTGATAATTTAGAAATCCTTGTGATGCAAGTGTTCTTAGTGCTACATTAAGATAGCCTTCATTTGCTTGAAATTTTGTAACTAATTCTGCTAATTGAACTTCTTTTTTTTCTATTAAATAAGAACAAATTTCTTTTTTATATAATGTAAATGCAACTGGAGCTGTTACAATTCCATCTAAATGTTGAAATATTCTTTGACGACATTCTTTTTTTTCAGTCATGTTATTTTTTTGTTGTTCTCAAATTTAAAAAAAATGCGTTGAAAATTTATCTATTAACTTTTTTATTTTCTTTATTATAATCTATTTAGTCGATTCTTTTTTCATTATTTAAAATGGTTTCTTAAAATCGATAGTTTATTATTATTAGAGAGAAATATTATTTTTAAATTTAGCGAACTAAAAAGACATAAAAACACAGTACAATTAAGATTCAAATGTTTCTTGATTCTTACCCTCTTTTCTATTCTTTCTTAAAACATTAAATGACAAACAAATTTATGTTTCGAGAAGACTTAAAGCTGCAACTATAAACACTTTTAGTAGTATAAAACCAATTGGATAAAAGTTACCTCAACTAATTTAGATTGTTTAGGTTTATTTCTTAATGAAAACTTTACAATAGTAAAGTTTAGTGATAAATCAATGTTAAAGCAATTACAGTTTTTCTGTACTTTTTGTTAAATTTAAAAAAATATAATTTTAACCTAATACGCTTTTCTATTTTTGTGTATAGAATGTTCCTACAAAATTCAGTATTGCAACATTACAAAGCAGTAAAACCGTTGAGTTTAATAGTACAAAAAAGTCTAAAAAAAATTTAAAGAAAAACTATTACAATTCACAAAAAACAAAATATATAGCGATTAAAATTTAATATATAAGGTTACAATTGCGAGCTTAGATATAATATCTCTAATAAAAAATAATTTCAGATGGCAACAAACATTAGTTTTGGAGGTTATTCTCCTCCACCACCTCCAAATGGAATAGTCAATATAAGAATTGGTGTATTTCTCGATGGAACCATGAATAACAGAACCAATACAAATGCTAGATTAGGAAAAGAAGGAGATAAAGGAAATAAAGCCTATAAAAAATATGGTGGAAATGATAGTTATGAAAACGACTGGTCTAATGTTGCTAGACTGGAAACTGCATATACTGAAAAACCAGATGGATTTATTTCTAAAATATATATTGAAGGAATTGGAACTGAGGATTTTGATAGAGATAGTTCTTATTTTACAAAAGGAGCTGGTGGAGCCTTTGGTTCAGGTTCTACAGGTATAGTGGCTAAAGTGAAAAAAGGGTGCGAAAAAGCAGTAGAAAAAATAAGTAAATTAAAAAACGATAATGACGTAAAAATTATTTTTTTAGATGTTTTTGGTTTTAGTCGTGGTGCTGCTGCTGCTAGAAATTTTGTCTACGAAGTAACGAAAGATAAATACAAACCAATTGAAGCATGGGTTGAAAATAATGATGGTACACGAGATTTAGAAAAACGGGATAGCCATGGAGGTAAAACAGACCTAGATATGTTACCAAAATATGGTCATTTAGGTTTGAAGCTAACAGAAGCAGGAATTGATGTAAATGATGTACTTGTTAAAGTGCAATTTGTAGGTTTGTATGATACTGTTTCATCTTATGACCCTAATACAACAGGAGCATTTAAAAATTTTGAAAATGATGTTGAAGAATTGCATTTGAATGATATTAGAAAAGCAGCCAAAGTATTTCAATTAGCGGCTGAGGATGAGCATAGAACAAATTTTATGCTCACAAGTGTAAAAGTGGCTGGAGGAAGTGAATATTCTTTACCCGGAGTACACTGTGATATAGGAGGAGCTTATGTTCATGATTCACCAGACAATGTTCAACTACTGGATTTTGATAATACTGTTTTTGATGGGTATGATGATGAAGAATGGGACACTGTATTGAATAATGATTTAAATAATTTAATTACGCAGGGTTGGTATAAAGAAAAAGAAGTTGTTAGACCTAATAAATGGCATGAAACGTATGGAAATAGACCAAATATCAGTAATAGATATAGTTATATCCCATTATATATTGTAGGAGAGAATACAAATAAATATAGAAAAGAAACAGTCAATATAGGAATACTCAATCAATTTTATAAAATTCCTAATGGTACTGAGGATCCAAAATACCCTCTTGATTTAACAAAAGTAAAGAAACGATTAGATGACTATATTTCAGGAGAAAAACCAAAAATGACATATTATACTAATGCTCAGATAGAGTTGTATAGAGCGCAACTAGCAAACAAAAAGATGACAACAGAAAAATTTAATTTAATAGTAAACGATCACAATATGCTATTAGAATTGAGAAATAAATATTTCCATTGGTCCGCAAAATTTGGAGAAGTTGGGCTAGGTCCTAATTATGAATTTACGGATAAGTTTACTATTCGCAGATTTAGAAAAACAGCAAAAAATTCATAATTATGAAAAAAAATATTTATTGTTTAGTAGCCTTACTAATATTATTAAATTCCTGTAAAACAACTATGGAAGAAAAATTTGAATGGTTGCCCTCAGAAAGCGCACCAAAGTTATACCCAATGAACATTTATAATGGCCATCTTTTTTTTGAAGACGGCAATAGTGTTTATATCCCTTGCTCAGCCTTAGCCCATAGTGGCTGGGGTAATGATGGATCAACTCATGTGACAGGAGATGATTTTAAGCCAGTACC
>NZ_JYGZ01000007.1:78730-208755 GCF_000967805.1 Flavobacterium sp. 316 | reverse complement strand
TTTTGGTTTCCTGCACAACCACTATGGAAGAAAAATTTGAATGGTTGCCATCAGAAAGTGCACCAAAGTTATACCCAATGGAAATTTATANTTTAATTTTGGTTTCCTGCACAACCACTATGGAAGAAAAATTTGAATGGTTGCCATCAGAAAGTGCACCAAAGTTATACCCAATGGAAATTTATATTTAAAAGATGGTGGAAGTGTCTATATTTCAACTTTTGTAGCAGCAATATTGGGCTATAATAGCTTCTTTTTTCTAGAAACTCCACCACCTTCAATGATATAAATGACTTACTTAAAAATTATAATCTACTCAAAAAATTGCTGTATAAATCTTTGTATTGATATCCTGTTTGAAAACGGTTTTTAGACAATTTTTCGTGTTCTACTAATCCCCAAAGAATAAATTCTTTTAAAAAATATTTGTCTTCTTTTGAAAATTCAGGTTGGTATTTTTGAATTATATTTTCTAATGGTAGGACAGCATCTAGTGTTTTTTGATATTGATCATTTGTAAAATGATCTAATAATTCAAAACCACTTTCTGTAAAGAACCATTCTAATAGTTCAGTATAAGCATTTTTCTCTTCTTCGCGTTCTAATTTTTCAATCTTTGGAAAATAGTTTGGAAATAATGTCTTAATGGCATCACCTATTAAATATTGCGCTACTATTGCTGCTCCTTCTTGTTCTCCTTCATACACTAATTCTACTTTTCCTGTTATAGCAGGAATAATACCCATAAAATCGGATAAGCGAACGGTTGTTTTGTCTTCATCTGCCAATAAAGTTCTTCTTTCTGCTGTAGAAATCAAATTTTCATAAGCTGTAATACTTAATCGTGCCGAAACCCCGCTTTTTATATCTACATATTCGCTTTCTCTTGCTTCAAATACAATTTGTTCCAAAACATCTTTTGCTAAACTAGGTACATAAACTGTTTCATGTTGGTTTTTATCTAGTTTTATTTCTTGTTCTGTAATTGTTTTGGCAATCTCAATACTTTCTGGATAATGTGTTAATATTTGAGAGCCTATTCTATCTTTTAATGGCGTTACAATACTCCCTCTATTAGTATAATCTTCTGGGTTTGCAGTAAATATAAACTGAGCATCTATTGGCAATCTTAATTTAAAGCCTCTAATTTGAATGTCTCCTTCTTGTAAGATATTAAACAACGCTACTTGAATGCGTGCTTGCAAATCGGGTAATTCATTAATAACAAAAATACAACGATGTGCACGCGGAATCATCCCAAAGTGAATGACACGTTCGTCTGCATAATTTAATTTTAAATTAGCTGCTTTAATTGGATCCACATCACCTATTAAATCGGCAATAGTTACATCTGGTGTTGCTAATTTTTCATAGAAACGTTCACTTCTGTGTAACCAAGTAATTGGAGTTTCATCTCCTTTTTCTTTAATTAACTCTTTAGCAAAACGAGAAATTGGGTTTAATGGATCATCATTTATTTCCGAACCTTCCACAACTGGAATGTATTCATCTAGCAATTCAATCATTTTACGAGCTAGTCTGGTTTTGGCTTGACCACGAAGTCCTAATAAATTAATATTATGACGTGATAAAATGGCTCTTTCTAATTCTGGAATTACTGTATTTTCAAATCCGTGAACACCTTCAAAAGTAGTTTCTCCTGATTTTATTTTGTTTCTTAGATTCGTTCGTAATTCGTCTTTTATATTTTTAGATTGGTATCCTGATTTTTTTAATTCGCCTACTGTTTTTATGTTTTTCATTATATGATTTTATATTGTATTATTTTTCTTTTTATTTTGGAATACTGATATGGGAAATTATGAAAATTTTATTTTTTACTATTATTCTTTTGAAATTCTTAATTCTAAATTATTTTCTATTACAAATTTTAAATATGAATATAAGTTTATAATACATTCATAGCTCCAAAATTGATCTTTAATATTCTCTTCTCTATTCAATATTGTACTTTCTATTTTTTCTATAAACCAATTAATTTCTTCTTCTAAAATTAAAACTGCTTCATTATTCCAAGTCCAACCTTCTAATATATTATAATCAATAATGAATTTAGGTAAGACTTCATTTTCAATATTAGAAATCAGTTCATCAATTATTTGTGAAAAATAGGCATTCCACAACCTGAAAAGGATAATTTCTTTTTCATTCCTCTTAAATAATACATCTTTTGGATTAGCATAAAATCGTATTTCATCTTCTCCTTCAAAACCTTTATAAAAATCAAGTTGTATATTTTCTAAATACATCTATATAAATTAAAATATTCTCGATTCCGCTCGAACTGACAACTCAAACCTGAACAATCAGGGACGTACAACGTACAAACAACTATTCACTAATTACTAAGCGTTAATTACTTCCTAACGAATCTTTTTCTTCCTATTATTCTCATAATCTTCAAAAATCATTTCGCCGAGTCCTTTTAAACCCGTGTAAAATGCTTTTCCTTGATTGGCTTCGGTAAAATAATTAACAAATTGTTGCAAATAAGGATCACGAGCAATCATGAAAGTAGTAATTGGAATGTGCAATTTTCGTGCTTGAGCTGCCTGATTATAGCATTTTTCTACAATATATTGGTCTAAACCGTTACTATTCATGTAATATTCTCCGTTTTTCTCACGCACACAACTTGGTTTTCCGTCGGTTATCATGAAAATTTGCTTATTGGTATTTCTTTTTCTTCGCAGAATATCCATTGCTAATTGCAATCCTGCAACTGTGTTTGTATGATAAGGTCCGACTTGTAAATAGGGTAAATCTTTTATTTTTATAGTCCAAGCATCGTTACCAAATACTAAAATATCTAATGTGTCTTTTGGATAACGAGTTGTGATGAGTTCGGCTAAAGCCATTGCTACTTTTTTGGCTGGAGTAATTCTATCTTCTCCATAGAGAATCATACTGTGTGAAATATCAATCATTAACACTGTACTCATTTGAGATTTATGGTGATTGTCTTCTACAACCAAATCGCGTTCGGTTAGTTTAAATTCCCCTACTCCATTGTTAATTTGAGCATTTTTGAGACTTTCTGTAAGTGAAATTTGCTCAACTGAATCTCCAAACTGAAATTCTCTCAAATCGCCAGTTTGTTCGTCTCCTTTTCCTGATTGTTTGGTTTTATGATTTCCCGAACCTGCTTTGTTAAGGTTGCCGAAAATTTGTTCTAAAGCATGCTGACGAATGGCTCTTTCTGTTTTTGCAGTAATTGCCATTCCTCCAGATCCATCGGGTTTTATTTCATCCTTAATGTATCCTTTTTTCTTTAAATCTTCTATAAAATCATCAATAGTATATTCAGGAGTAGTCAATTGGTATTCTACATCTAATTGTCGTAACCAATCTATAGCTTCATCAAAATCGCCTGAAGTGTGCGTAATTAATTCCTGGAAAATAGGAAATAATTTTTCAAATGGAGTTTTAAATGGTGCTTCATATTTGGTAAACTGAAACCCACTTGTAATGCTATTCTTTTTCATTGACATAAAGATACATAATCTTATAAGTCAATGTAAATAACAAGTATTAATTTTTAGTTAAAGGAATAATCTTTGAGGTAAAATTATTTAAAATACTAGTTAGTTCGAGTTCTTTTATGTGACAAAACGAAACTAAATTTTTCGATACGCTTCTCACTCCTATAATAAAAAACAACTCAAAACTAATGAAAAATTTTTATCAAAAACTAATTACATCTAACGGATTAAAAAAGCATAATTTGAAGCTGTATCTAAGTAAATTATCTATTCCGCAGAATTTAATTTTACTTGTAAATGTTTTAGAAGAACTTGATATTTACTTAATTCTACTAGAAACTTGTCATCTTTTGTAGTATCTAATAAATCATCGATTTCATCACTTATTTTGACTAATTTATTATTAGCTGTCTTAAATTCTTTAACTGCCATAGCATCAATTACGATTTGAATTTCGTTATGAAGGTGTATTAGTTGTTCCTGATTCATTTGGGTTTAGGTTAAATTTATTGAGGATGGCTTTCTTTTTTGCTTTTAATGCTGCTTTTGCTTCGTTTTCACGATTTTTTTTGGCATCCACTTTTTTCTTGTGTGCTAATCTATTGTTTTCATTTCTTCTTCCCATTCTTAGCTGTAATTTTGTTTAATTTTTATGAATGTATCTTCTGTTTGAATTAATTGATTTACTATTTCTTTCCGAAGGTCTTCAATACTTTCAAATATAAGATATTTTGCCCAGTTTTCTTCTAAAAGTATTTCTCTTATTGTTTGGATTCTTTTTGCTGTTATAGCTGCATTTCTAAGGATGTACTTATCATTGTAATTTGGATTTTCTTTATGTTGAAAATGAACTTCTTTTGTTTTCCAATTTACTTCTATATAATATAATTTTTCATGTTCATTATTTGGATAAAAATCGGTCCAATTTGCATATCCAATTCTTTTAACCTGATTTACTGTTTTGTTTTTCGAATGTAATCTCCATCTACAGTTTGCTGCTCTTCCCCAATGGTTTGAAACTCTATATACTCCTTCTGCTGTAAAATAATAGGCGCTTCCTGATTTGCTTTTATAACTCAAATTTAATTTTTCTACTATATTATTTTCAACTTCTTGAAAAACACAAAAAGTGTATTTGTGAAAATTGTACTTATTATATTGCATTAAAATTCGCCTAATTTAAGTTGCCAAACATTCTTTTGTGTTGTTCCAAAGTTTTTTATACTTGGAAAAAAATATACTTTTTGATGTATTTTATATTGTTTGTTTTCTTCATTTTTCACTTGTAAATCATAATGAATAAGGAAGAAATTACCGTTTGAATCCATTTCTTTTTTAAAGTTTGATGTTTCAAAATGAGTTGATGTGTTTTTGAACTTTTCTAGGAGTTCTTGCATTGTTTTTTTTACTTCATTTCCTTCAACAATGTCGGTTAAAATTAAATTTTGATTTAGAAATATGGCTTCAATGTTTGCTTTTATTTCGTTTTTTACATTCGCATTTGAAGTTTGTGTATATAAATTTAGATAACTATAGAAATCTTCTATTTTTTCAACAGCACCATCTTGATAAGCTACTATTGAAGTTTCTGAAAAATTTGCTAGAATGCTGTTTTTATTGCTTACTATTTTTGCATTACTATTTTGTGATATTGCAAAAAATGGAATACAAAAAAATAGGTATATTATGTTTTTCATTATCGTTTTACTAATCGGATGAATATAATTTTATTTTCTGTGTTTTTTTTGATTTCTACTATTTGCAATTGTTTCAACGAAGGTGTTGGAATAATTACTTTTTGAGAAAACTCTTCTTTATTAAAATATTCGGCTCCTAAATTATTTTGTAACATTACTATAACTTCTACATTTTCGTCTAAAATTTTGTCTAACTGTTCTTTTCTTGTTTGCCAGTCTTTTATATCGCTTTTTATAAAACCATGTAGAATATTTGCATAATCATTTGGTTCTAATACTACTTTTTTAATTTCGGGTGTTTTTTGTAAATCAACTATTCTTTCTTCATAAAAAGGACCTTTTACTATTACTTTTGCGTTCTCCTTTACTTCTATCTTAGAGTTTTCAATAGCAATTTCTGTTAAAACAGAATCTTCTACTACAAATGCTTTTGTGGTTTGTGAAGAAATAGAATCGTTGCTATACTTTTCGTTTAATTCTATTGTTTTTGTTTTGTTTTCAGATTGTTTTGTTCTCCAAAAAAGGAATAAAAACAAGACTATAATTACGAAGCCTAATATCCAATATTTTGTTTTACTTGAAGCCTTGTTTTCCTTTTGAACTTTTTTTGTCTGATTTAAAAAAACGAATTTATATTCGTTCCAAGTTTCTTTGCCTACATATTGTGAAAAAATATCCAACATGTCTTTTCTTGGCAATTTTTCATTAGTTTCTGGTTTTAAATGAGTATAAATCCATTTTTCGCTTACACTATTTTTTGTATTTTCCTGAACATCATCAATAAGATTTAAAATATCTTGCGAACTGAAACTTTTCCAATTTCCATCAAAATACGGATAGCGTTTTTTATAGTGTTCTAAAACACTTTTCTTCAATTCATAAAACACTTCAATATCTGTCATAAATCTTTTGTAAAGCTACTTTTATCTTAAAAATTCATACTGTAAAACTCCTGTAAATGTACTGAAAAAACATTACAATGTATATGCAGTGTGTTTACCATTGCACATTTTAAAATGAACAATATGTTTGCTGCATAAACTTTAAAAAATTATAAAAATGAAAAATTATGTATCGTTTTTGCTTGTTCTTTTAAGTATTACTACACAATCTCAAATTAGTGGAAATCGAATTTATGAATCAAATTCTACTTCTCATTATGGTTCTTCTAAGAATAGTTTTAAAAACACAATTAGTATAAATGATAATCTTCTTACGGTGTCTATAAAAGTACTTTTAAATAATAAGGCCGATTTTTTTACACTTGTTTTAGGAACTAATGAAGAGGCTGAAACTGTTTCTGAATGTAATACTATATTAAATAAAAGAATCAATGGTTTTACTCATGATTTACACAACATGAATATAAAAAAGGAAGATATTTATGTTGATTTTATATCGCAAACAAAAGTATATGATTACAACATTGCTGCTACTAAAGCAAATGAGTATCAGAAAGGATATGAAATAAAAAAGAACATTATTATTTCAAGTAGGAACTTAGCCGAAATTGAACGTATTATTACTCTAGCGTCAAAATATGCTATTTATGATGTTATAAAGGTAGATTATTATAATGATGATATAATGAATATTCATTCTAATTTGTTTGAAGAAGCCATGAAAATTGCGAAACATAAAAAAGACCTTTACATTAAAACATTTAAAAAGAAAATTATAGGCACTCCAAATGCTTCGGAAGACTTTTTAATCTTTTTTCCGCAATCTCAATATAAAAAATATCAAGCATTTGAAAGTGCTGAAATAGAAACGTATTATAGAAATTTAAGTCAAAATCAAAATTTCATAAAAAAGTTGGCTCGAAAAAACACAACTTTCTTTTATGATGGCATTGATACCCATGATTTTGATAAAGTAATTAATATGGCAAAATCAGAAGTTGGAATTCAATATGCGCTTACTCTAACTGTTTCTTATAAGATTGACACTTCACTATAAATTTAAAAACTGAAATAAAATGAAAAATTTAAAATTTACCTTAGCTATTGCCTTATTATTAAGTTTGGAAATCTTTGCACAACATTCTGGAAATGCAAATTCAGAAACTGCAAAAGCACTTTCTAGTGGCAATTACAATTCTCGAAATCAGTATCAAAACAATCAGGTTAATACGATTCAAACAACTACTGGTAATGAAAATGAAATGTATATTCAAATTAAAGGAATTTATAACGAAAAAGCTTCTTCGCAACGAGCTGTTTTTAGTGTGCTTCAAATAGGAAAAACAGCAGAAGAAACAACAAAATTAATGGATGAACGCTTGGAAAATGTAATAAAGCAACTTACTGCATTTAATGCAGAAATTGAAATTATTATCGATATGATTTCTTTTGTTCCAATGTATGATTATGAAATTCAGAAGAAAATTTTTAATCCTAAAACGTATAACGAAAAACCTTCTGGATTTGAGTTAAAGAAAAACTTAATCATCAAATACAAAAAAACAAACGATTTAAACACCATAATGAATGTGTGTGCTAAACAAGAAATTTATGATTTAGCAAAAGTTGATTATGTAACCAGTAATTTAGACCATATTAGAGATGTTCTACAAACTAAAGCTGCTGAAGAATATAAACAAATGTTAACCAATTATTCTGCTATTATGAATACTGATTTGTTTAAAAAAGAGAAATCGTTAACCGAAGGATATAATACAGTTTACCCAATGGAAAGTTATAAAAATTACACTGCCTATAGCCAAGCTAGTATAAATTTTGCACCAGAAAGCACTGTAAACAATATTAGAAAAAACAACACCCAGTTTTATGATGCTTCACTTTCTAAAACGCATACTTTTGTTGTTAATGCCGATATTACAGAACCTACAATTCAAATATTTTATGATTTAATCATTAAAATTAAATTAAAAGAAGATCAACTTCCTAAAAATACTATTATACGAAATAATCGCTATTACATTATTACTGCAAATGGCGATGTAAAACCTTTGAATTTATAATAAAAAAATAGCGTGTAATATTTGATATTACACGCTGCTTTTTATTTTGACATTCTATATAAAAAAGAGCTATTGCATAAAATACATTGTCTTCAAAAAAAGAAACATTTAGGCAAAAGCAATTAATCTTTTTAAACAGTCCCAGTTATGTAACAAAAGTAGCAAACAAAATTATTTAGAATAGAGTATCTTTGAATATATTTAGAATCATGAAAGAAAAATTAAAAGACGCTTACGAATATATCTTTGAAGAAGCATTACTAGAGGAAATTGAAAAAGTAGCTACTTATAAAAGTTTTAAAGCCGATGAAAATTTAATTGAAATTGGCGATTATATTAAATCTATGCCATTACTTCTTGATGGTGCCATAAAAATTCTAAGAGAAGATGAAAATGGAGATGAATTGCTACTTTATTTTTTAGAACGTGGCGATACATGTGCTATGACTTTAACCTGTTGCATGGGGAAATCTAAAAGTAAAATAAGAGCTGTTGCAGAAAACAATGGTGCTATGTTTATGATACCTATTGAGAAAATGGAAGAATGGTTAACTAAATATAAAACTTGGAGAAATTTTGTTTTTGACAGTTACAACATTCGTTTAAATGAAATGCTAGAAGCTATTGACACACTAGCATTCATGAATTTAGATGAACGCTTATATAAATATTTAACCGACAAAGCAAAAGTTATTGGCAGTACTGAAATTAACAATACACATCAGCAAATTGCTTATGAGATGCACACTTCTAGAGTTGTTATTTCTAGGTTATTAAAAAGCTTAGAACTTCAAGGCAAAATAAAATTACACAGAAACAAGATTGAAATACTTATAATGTAATGGAAGTATTTGCTTATATTGGTGCATTGCTCATAGGCTTAGTTTTAGGACTCACTGGTGGTGGTGGTTCCATGTTAACTGTTCCTGTTTTAGTTTATGTTTTACACATTAACCCTGTAGTAGCTACTGCTTATTCTCTTTTCATTGTTGGGTCAACATCTGTTGTAGGTGCGTTCCAAAATTATAAAAAAGGGCTTGTAGATTTTCATAATGGAATTTTGTTTGCTGTACCATCATTTATAGGTGTTTATTTAACAAGACGCTTTATAATTCCGATAATTCCAGACACCATAATAACCACTTCATATTTTTCTTTATCAAAGAATACTTTTTTAATGCTCCTTTTTGCAATTATTATGCTCCTATCAGCCATTGCAATGCTAAAAAAGAAAAAAGAAAGAATTGTAAAAGAAAAGTCTAGTATTACATCTCTTATTATTCAAACCTTTTTAATTGGAATACTTATAGGTTTAATAGGTGCTGGTGGAGGATTTATAATCATCCCTTCTTTAGTATTATTTGCCAAATTACCCATGAAAAAAGCAATAGGAACATCATTATTTATTATTGCAATTAACTCTTCAATAGGTTTTTTAGGTGATGTTCAAAACTTAACAATCGACTGGTTCTTCTTAATCTCTTTTTCGGCAATTTCTATTTTAGGAATCCTATTAGGTATCTTTTTAAATAAATTTATAAATGAATCTCAGCTAAAAAAAGGGTTTGCATACTTTGTCTTAGCTATGGCTTTCTTAATTTTAGTTAAAGAATTGTAGTTAAGTAACCTTTGTTACTTCATTAAAAATTTATTATTTGTAATTTTGTTTATATAAAATAATATTCACATGAAAATAGAACAAATTTATACTGGTTGCATAGCTCATGCAGCTTATTATATAGAAAACAATGGAGAAGCTGCAATATTTGATCCACTTAGAGAGGTTCAACCTTATATAAACAGATCAGAGAAAGACAAAGCAAAAATAAAATATATTTTTGAAACACATTTCCATGCCGATTTCGTTTCTGGTCATTTAGATTTAGCTCAAAAAACAGGAGCAAATATTGTTTATGGACCAACAGCCAATCCTAATTTTGAAGCAATTATTGCTACAGACAATCAAGAATTTAAAGTTGGAAATTATACTATTAGAGCCATTCACACACCAGGACATACTCTAGAAAGTACTTGCTATCTTTTAATTGATGAAAATGGAAAACAACACGGAATAATTACAGGTGATACATTATTCATTGGAGATGTAGGTCGTCCTGATTTAGCACAAAAACTAGTAGCAGATTTAACACAGGATAAATTAGCTGAATATTTATTTCATTCGTTACGTGATAAAATAATGCCTTTATCAGATGACTTAATAGTATATCCAAATCATGGAGCTGGAAGTGCTTGTGGAAAAAACATGAGCAAAGAAACAACAGACACATTAGGGAATCAGAAAAAAACAAATTATGCTTTAAGAGCAAATATGACAATAGACGATTTTAAAAAGGAACTATTAGATGGTTTACTCCCTCCTCCTGCCTATTTCCCTCAGAATGTTTTAATGAATATTCAAGGATATGAAAGTCTTGACAGTATTAAAGAGAAGGCAGACAATCCTTTATCTCCACAAGATTTTGAAGCTATTGCAAATCAAACTGAAGCTCTTATTTTAGATGTAAGACATGAGACTGATTTCGTTAAAGCACACATTCCAAATTCAATTTTTATAGGATTACATGGACAATTTGCTCCTTGGGTAGGTGCTTTAGTAAGAGATGTGAAACAACCTATATTATTAATTACTCCTGAAGGACAAGAAGAAGAAACTGTAACACGTTTATCTAGAGTAGGATTTGACAACACACTAGGTTATTTAAAAGGAGGTATTGATTCTTGGGTAAAAGCCGGATACGAAACCGATTCCATACACTCTGTATCTCCTGAAGAATTTGAGAAAAGTTTTGAAACTACACCTATCATTGATTGTCGTAGACCTGGTGAATATTCTTCATTACACATAAATAGAGCTACTAATATTCCTTTAGATTTCTTAAACGATCATTTATCAGAAATACCAAAAAACGAACCTTTTTATGTACATTGTGCTGGTGGTTATCGTTCTGTAATTTGGTCATCAATTATGAAATCAAGAGGATATCACAATATGATAAACATTGAAACAGGAATGTCTGGAATAAAAAACACAGCTATTCCACTTGTAGAAGGAGTATGCCCTTCAACATTAAAATAGACATAATCTTAATTGAAATTATACAAAGTCAGGTTAATACCCTGACTTTTTTGTGAAAAATTTAATTCATATTTTTGAATATTAGCCTTAAAAATAAATACATTTGCTACTAAATTAAACGATACAATTACATAATGAAGAAAATCTTAGTATTATTAGCATCCGCTTTTGCTTTTATTTCTTGTGAAAAAGCGCTAGAAAATCAATACATCATTACTGGAACAGTTAATGGAGTTGAAAATGGTAAAAAAGTTTTTATTGAACTACGTGGTGAAGCAGAACCCGTTACAAAAGATACAGCTATTGTGACAGATGGTAAGTTTGAATTTAAAGGAACTGCAACAGATTTAGACATTGCTTTCCTAAAAATTGAAAATGAAATGCAAAGTTTGCCTTTTATTTTAGAAGAAGGAAAAATTGAAGTTGTTTTTGATAAAGATACTATTCAAAAATCAAAAATTAAAGGAACTGCAAACAATGAAAAATTCCAAGAGTTTAATGACAAATCAACTGTTGTGAACAAAAAGATGATGCAATTTCAAAAAGAAAACATGTCAAAGATGCAAATTGCTCAACAATCGCAAGATACTGCAACTATCAATAAAATAATGGATGATTATAAATCTTTTCAAGATGAAATGAGTAATGTATCTAAAGATTTCGTAAAAAACAATCCAAAAACATTTATCTCTGTTTTATTACTTGAAAATTTCTTAATGAGCCAATCAATGACTCCTGACGAAGTTAGAGGATATTACGAGAAATTCGATAAAGATTTATTAGAAACTAAAAGTGCTAAAAACATCAAAAAATCACTTGATGCTTTTATTGCAATCGCTATTGGTAAACCAGCCCCTGATTTTTCTGCTCCATCACCAGATGGTAAGACTATTTCTTTAAAAGAATCTTTAGGAAAAGTTACTATTATTGATTTTTGGGCTTCATGGTGTGGTCCTTGTAGAATTGAAAACCCAAATGTTGTAGCATTATACAATGAATATCATGATAAAGGTTTAAATATAATTGGTGTTTCTTTAGATAAAGATGGCGCAAAATGGAAAGAAGCTATTGAAAAAGATGGTTTAACATGGAATCATGTTTCAAATTTAAAATTTTGGCAAGATCCTATTGCAGAGCAATACAATGTTAAATCTATTCCTGCTACTTTCATATTAGATGAAAAAGGAAATATCGTAGCTAAAGATTTAAGAGGTGATGAATTAAAAGCAAAAGTAAAAGAGCTTTTAGGTGAATAATCCTTGTGAAAATATAATTAATAAAAAATCTCCTTTAAGGAGATTTTTTATACTTTTCATTTACAAATACTTACATTTTTTTTATAAAAATATTCAAAAAAATATTTGTTTATTATAAAAAGCATCCTATATTTGCAACCGCTTACTGAAACAAGCACAGCGTTGGGGAGATACTCAAGCGGCCAACGAGGGCAGACTGTAAATCTGCTGTGAAAACTTCGCAGGTTCGAATCCTGCTCTCCCCACCAAAAACCAAAAGCGTTTAGACATATCTAAACGCTTTTTTTATTACCCTATATTAATCCAAATACTTTGTGTTACATTTTTATACAATGAATTAATTCTTATTTGTAACAAAACAAGATATTCTTCTATTTCACTCTACAGATAAAACAAAAAAAATCACTCAAGATTCTATCTTAAGTGATTTGATTTTAAATATTAAATTCTTCTTTTTCTATTCTAAAATAAAACTAACAGAAACAGTTGCTGTAATATCTATTTCTCCAACAGCTAAAGTCTCTTTAAATCCACCCATATCCATTTCAGCAGATACTGCCATATTTTTATACATTGGTTGCGGATAATAGCTAGCATTTGAGCTATCTGAAATTAAAACAGCCTTACCTACTTTTTGATTTAATGCAGAAACATAATCTTCCGCTTTCTTTTTAGCGTCTAAAACCGCTTTTTTTCTTGCTTCAGCTTCATATTGTTCCATTTTTGAAGATTTAAATTGAACACCTTGAATTTGATTAATTCCACTGTCCACTAAATCCATCATTACAGCATCATACTTTGATAAATCTTTTAAATGAATCACAATTGTTTGATTTGCAACGTAGTTGTTCTTTTTAGTTGCATAATCATAGTTCTTAAACAACGAAACTCTATTAGATTGAAAGTCAGAAGTTGGAATTCCTCTTTTCTTAATTGCTTTAATAACTAAATCTACCGTTTCATCATTTTTCTTTTTAACTTCTGTTGCATCTTTTCCTGTATTTTCAACTCCAACAGTAATTAAAACTTCATCTGGAGTTACTTTAATTTTTCCTTCTCCTGATACAGAAATTTGCGGAACTAATTTGTTGTCTTGTGCTTGAGCCATAACTGTAATAAGTGTTAATACTAAAATTATTCTTTTCATGATATATTAATTTTATTTGTTTTTATTCAATTCTTATGCCAAACTATAATTTATTTGTTTTATTCATATAAAATAATACGATTATTGGTATTGTCAACAAAATAACCATCTTCGTATTTGTTTGCAACAAAGCGGGCTCTCGCATAAGTGTAATTAAATATCCTCCTATTGCTCCACCAAAATGCGCAGTATGACCTATATTATCTCTTTTTGCTTTCATTCCATAAATAGAATACAACAAATACCCTATTCCAAAAAGATAACCTGGTATTGGAATAATAAAATAAAGCCCTAAAGTCATATTAGGATTAAGCAAAATTGCACTATAAATAACTCCCATAACTGCACCAGAAGCACCTATTGCTCTATATGAATAATCATTCTTATGCAAATAAAGCGTTAACAAACTTCCTGCAATCATACTTCCAAAATAGACATATAAAAAATACACATCTCCAAGATTTGCCAGAACATAAGGAGCAAAAAAATAAAGTGTTATCATGTTAAATGCTAAATGCATAATATCTCCATGAAGAAACCCAGAAGTAATCATTCTAATTTGTTCTCCAGCGCGAATACTTCCAATATGAAATTCATATTTTCTAAAAAAATCGAAATCATTAAAGCCTTTATAACTTACCAAAGCGGTAATTCCAATTATTACTATTAATAGTAAACTCATCCTAAATTATTATTTTTTGTAAATTTAATAATACTTTAGGTATTTCCTTATTCTTTTAAAGAAGTATATTTGTAAAATATTTTTAAATAAAAAAACAATGCAATTAATTGTATATATTCTACTATATCCATTATTATTTTTAATATCAATATTACCCTTTAGATTACTTTATATATTCTCAGATTTTATTTATTTTATGGTCTATAGAGTTATTGGTTATAGAAAAAAAGTGGTTCGAGAAAATCTAGCTATGGCACTGCCACACCTAAGCACTGAAGAAAGAAAAAATATTGAAAAAAAATTCTATTCTCACATGTGCGACATGTTTTTAGAAATGATAAAAACAATGACTATTTCAAGAAAAGAAATGGAAAAACGCTATAAATTCATTAACCTTGATGTATATATGGATTTAGAAAAAAAGAAAAAAAGCATTGCATTACTCTGCGCACACTATGCAAGTTACGAATGGGTTATTTCAATGAATTACCATATTACATTTAAAGGATATGGAATCTATAAAAGAATATCTAATAAATATTTTGACAAATTAGTGCATGATATCCGTTCAAAATTCAAGGCTACTTTAATTACTACTAAAGATACTATATCAACCATTGAACAAAATCAAAAAGATGGAATATTAGGAATTTACGGATTTGCAAGTGATCAATCTCCAAAGTCATCAATAAAATCACATTGGTCAACTTTTATGGGAATTGAAACACCTATTCATGTTGGAGCTGAAATTATCTCAAAACGACTAGATATGAATGTTGTTTTCTTAAAAACAAAGAAAGTAAAGCGAGGTTATTACGAAGCTACTTTAGAAGTCATGAGTGAAGATGCGAAATCAATTCCTAATTTTGAAATTTCCGATGCTTTCATAAGAAAAGTGGAAGAACAAATTTATGAAGCTCCTGAATATTATTTATGGACTCACAAACGATGGAAGCATAAAAAAGAAATATAGAATAACAACTTAAAATGTAATCATGAAACTTGTTTTCGCATCTAATAATAAAAATAAAATATCGGAAATTCAGCAAATGCTTCCTAAAGAAATAACTTTATTAAGTCTTGAAGACATTGGTTGTTTTGTAGATATTCCTGAAACAGCAAACACAATTGAAGGAAATGCAATTCTTAAAGCAAACTATATTACAGAAAAATACGGTTACAATTGTTTTGCAGATGATACTGGCCTAGAAGTTGACGCACTGAATGGAGAGCCTGGAGTTTATTCCGCAAGATATGCTGGAGAGCAAAAAAATTCGGAAGACAACATGAACAAACTTCTATCTGAACTACAAGATAAAAACAATAGAAGTGCAAATTTCAAAACAGTTATTGCACTCAATATTAACAACACTCAACACTTGTTTACTGGTATTGCAAAAGGTACAATAATTGAACATAAAAAAGGAAATCAAGGCTTTGGATATGACCCTATCTTTCTTCCAGAAAATTATGAAAAGACTTTTGCAGAAATGAATTTAGACGAGAAAGCCACCTTAAGCCATAGAGGGAAAGCAACAAAAGAATTAATTACCTTTTTAAACAACAATTACACTTTATGATGTAATGTTGGTAAATACCATTTATTCCTTACTGCTAAAAGGCGTAAAATAATCATAAAAAGAGATGTAATCAAATATAACGCATCATCATTTATATTACATTCTTGCAAAATAAAAAACAGAACACCACCTAACAAACACACTGTAGCATAAATTTCTCTTCTAAAGATAACAGGTATTTCATTACACAAAATATCTCTAATAACACCTCCAAAAGTTGCAGTTATAGTACCTAGCGCTATACAAATAATAGGGTGCAACCCTTTTTCAATCCCTTTTTCTAGTCCTATTAAAGTAAAAATTCCTAATCCAATTGTATCAAACAAAAACATTGAAATTCGCAACCTATCTAATTTCTTCCTAAAAACAACTGCAATAATAAATCCAATAACTATTAAATAAACATATTGTAAATTCTGCATCCAACCCACAGGAGTTCTCCCAATTAAAATATCTCGTAATGTTCCTCCTCCTAATGCTGTTACAAAAGCAATAATAAAAACTCCAAATAAATCTAATTTTTTATTTAAAGCAGTTAATACTCCTGACACAGCAAACACAAAAGTTCCTATAAAATCTAATAATTGAAACATCCTTATTTAATATTTTGTGCAAAAATAAAGTTTAGAGAATAAAAAAATAATGTTTTTTCAATTCTTTTTTAATATCAAAAATCTGAAATTGAACATTTTAAAACAAATTAGCATATCTCATTAATAAACAGTACCTTTGCACCCAATTTTAAATACATACATGAATAAATTTGAACAATTAGGTCTAAACGAATCGCTTCTGCTCGCGATCAAAGACCTTGGATTTGAAAGTCCATCGGAAGTACAGGAAAAAGCGATTCCCCTATTATTGGAAAAAGACACAGACATTGTAGCGTTAGCTCAAACCGGAACTGGTAAGACTGCAGCGTTTGGGTTTCCACTTATCCAAAAAATTGATGCTGAGAATAGAGATACTCAAGCCTTAATTTTATCGCCTACAAGAGAGTTATGTCTTCAAATTACAAATGAAATTAAGCTTTACTCAAAATACATTAAAGGTTTAAATACCGTTGCCATTTATGGAGGTGCTAGTATTACTGAACAAGCTAATCAAATTAGAAGAGGTGCACAAATTATTGTAGCTACTCCTGGTAGAATGCAAGATATGATTAACCGTAATATGGTTAACATTAAGAACATTAACTATTGCGTGCTAGATGAAGCAGATGAAATGTTAAACATGGGTTTCTATGAAGACATTACTGCTATTTTATCAGACACACCAAAAGACAAAAGTACATGGTTATTCTCGGCTACAATGCCACAAGAAGTTGCACGTATTGCAAAAGACTTCATGAGAAAACCTTTAGAAATTACTGTAGGACATAAAAACTCAGGTAACGAAAACGTTTCTCACGAATTTTATTTAGTAAGTGCTCGTGATCGTTATGCTGCATTAAAGCGTTTAGCTGATGCAAATCCTGATATCTTTTCAGTTGTTTTTTGTAGAACAAAGCGTGACACACAAGCAGTTGCTGAAAAATTAATTGAAGATGGTTATAGTGCTGCTGCATTACATGGAGATTTATCTCAATCACAACGTGATGGTGTAATGAAATCTTTCCGCGGAAGACAAATCCAAATGCTTGTTGCTACAGATGTTGCTGCTCGTGGAATTGATGTAGATGATATTACTCACGTAATTAACTATCAGCTTCCTGACGAGGTAGAAACATACACACACCGTTCTGGACGTACAGGACGTGCTGGAAAATCAGGAACTTCATTAGTAATTATTACAAAAAGTGAATTACGCAAAATATCAGCTATTGAGCGTATTATTAAAATGAAATTTGAAGAAAAACCAATTCCTTCTGGAATGGAAATTTGTCAAATTCAATTATTCCACTTAGCAAACAGAATCAAAGATGTAGAAGTAGATCATGAAATTGATGCTTACTTACCTGCAATTGAAGAAGTTTTAAAAGATTTACCAAAAGAAGAATTAATCAAAAAAATGGTATCGGTAGAATTTAATCGTTTTATCAACTATTATAAAAAATCAAGAGATTTGTCTTCTGACCCAGGAACAAGAAGAGAAGCAGGTGTTATTCCAACAGATGGTGCCGTTCGTTTCTTTATCAATATTGGTTCTAGAGATAATTTTGACTGGATGTCATTGAAAGATTTCTTAAAAGACACATTAGACCTAGGTAGAGATGATGTTTTCAAAGTAGACGTAAAAGAAGGATTCTCTTTCTTTAATACAGATGCTTCACTTGCTCCTAAAGTAATGGAAATCTTAAATGCTTTCAACTTAGAAGGAAGAAAAATCAATGTTGAGATTTCTAAAAATGATGGTGGAAGCAGCAGTAGAAGAAGAGATCACAATGGTCGTGGTGGTGAAAGACGTAGCGGTGGAAGCGGAAGAAGCGGAAGTGGAGATCGTAGAAATAGTGGCGGTGGAGACAGAAGATCTTCTGGTGGTGATAGAAAATTCGAAAGTAGAAACAACGACAGAAGAGGTGATAGAAGCAGCGACAGAAGCTCTAGAAATTCATCTGAAGGTGGTTCTAAATTCTTCGAGAAAGCAAAACGTTCAAGAAGAAGCGAATAAGAAAATATAAATTTCTTATATAAATAAAAAACGACTCTATAACAGAGCCGTTTTTTTTGTTTAAACATTTTATTATTTTAATAAGATAAACAGAAATTCTGAATTTAAAATAGAAGAATCTGCAATTCCATTTGTTAGTATAAACATTTCGCATCTAATAGAACAAAGGAATAACCAACAATATCTTTTAACAAACAAACCTCGTTTAAGAAGCTTAAACGAGGTTTGTTTTTGGATAAAATCTAAATTTTATAAATACGCTTTTTTAATACTATTAAAAAAACATTTACTTCTTCACATAATACTTCCTATACTGAGAATAAGAGACTGTGCTCAATAAAACTACAAAAGCAAGAGAAACGTAAACAAAAACAGGTGTTACAACTTTCTCCCCGCTTGCATAAGAATGCATTCCAGTTAAATAAAAATTAACACCAAAATATGTCATTAATATAGAATAAAATGCAAAAATACTCATCACATTATAAATCCATTTACTTCGCATTCCTGGGACTAATCTAGCATGAATTACAAAAGCATAAACAAAGATACTGATTAATGCCCATGTTTCTTTTGGATCCCAACCCCAATAGCGCCCCCAACTTTCATTTGCCCATTGTCCTCCTAAAAAGTTACCAATAGTTAGCATTACTAAACCAACAGTTATTGCCATTTCATTTATATAACTCAACTCATCAATAGTCAATTTCATTTTTGCCTTATTTTTTTCTGTAGTAAATAAGATTAAGAACAAAGCCACTATTCCTAAAATCATTCCTAAAGTAAATGGTCCATAACTAGCTACAATTACAGCAACATGTATCATTAACCAATATGAATTTAATACAGGTTGTAAATTAGCTATCGCTGGATCCATCCAACTCCAATGTGCAATCATCAAAATCATTGATGCTACAAATGCTGTTGAAGCTAATGTTAATTGTGATTTTCTACCAAATGCAATACCAAAGAACATTGTTGCCCACGCTACATATATCATACTCTCATAAGCATCACTCCACGGTGCATGACCTGAAATATACCAACGTGCTATTAATCCTAATGTGTGAATTACGAAAAAGAAAATAATTAACCCATGAAAGAAATTAACAGTATAATTTATCCATTTTTTACTTGAAAATAACTGAACAATCGTAAAAGCCAACATTAAAACTCCAGCTAACATATACAAATAATACAAACGTTTGAAAACATCGTACTTATTATACATAATTTCAGAATTAATCTTTTCATCAGATAGCATTACTTTAGCGCCATATTTTTGCTGATAATTTTTCAGCCCAGTTAACAATGAGCTTGCTAATTTATAATCCTTACTTTCAGATGCTTTTGATACTGCATTTAGATAAAAAGGCATTACCGTTTTAATTGTATCCAAAGCTGTTCCTGTTGGTTCACTAATTTCTAAATAAGAAACCCATTTATTATTTTTATCATTAGGAATTGGGTACACTCTCATTATTTGACCACTTAAAGCATCATACAACAAGTTTACTTTTTTATCTGTTTCAATAAAATCTTTCTGAAAACTATTTGGAACAGCAGCTCCATAGGCATCTTCTAAAAAAGGAGCCAATTTATAAGCGCCCTCTTTATCAAAGAAATTAACTAGTGAAGCGTATTCTGCGGATGAATCTATTCCTGCAATTTTACGAATACTATCATTTCCTCTTTTTAAATAAATAATCGGTAAATTATACCAATATTGAGGAAACTGTGTCATAGAAATAAAAGCCTGATCCGCATTTAATCCTTCATACGAATCGCTTTTTGATACTTTACGTAGCAACTCAGAAGAAAAAGTATTAACAGGTTTCATTCTTCCGCTTAAATCCTGAATTACCATTTTACCAAACTCAGCAGCATGTTCTTTATCTACTTTATGCTTCTGAATAAATTCTAATACTTTTTTAGCATCTGTTTCTTGATGATTATGCTCTTTATCTTGAGAAAAACCTACAAATGAAAATAAAAGAACAAGAACAGTCATTAACGATTTTTTCTTCACTCCTATTTTATCAATTTTCTTTTTCAAATCACCAAAACGAGTATTCTTATCAAACAAAATTACCATCATAGCAAAGTACAATAAGAAATAGCCTAAATAAGTTATCCATGTTCCCCATTGATCGTGATTTACAGACAAATGTGTCCCTTTTTCATCTGGATCAAAACCTGCTTGAAAAAATCGATATCCTCTATAATCTAAAATATTATTCATAAAGACACTATCTTTGAATGTATTATTCTGCTCTGTATCTTGTATTTCAATTTTACTTTTAAATGCTGAATAACTTTTTTCTGTTCCAGGATATTTATCGGCAATAAAATCATCTAGTTGTATTTTGAAGGGAACTTCATACACTTTACTTCCAAAAAATAATGTGAATTCTAATTCTCCTATCTTTATGGTTTGTGGAATTCCTTGCTTTCCTTTTGCTCCTACTAACAATAATTTTTCTTCTTTTCCTTGACTTTTTATTGTCACAGAAAGAGCATCATCTGTTTGTTTATCTTTAAAATCATGGTTTGACTTATATGTTATTTCACCTTTAATAGGTGGTTCAGGAAAAACAAATTGAGTTCCTGCAAGATTATAAAGAGATCGTAATTGTAAAGGTTGAACAGTATCTTTTACTACTCTCCCTTGTTGCTGATCTGCCATTCTCATATAACTTCCTTCAAAAGGAGTCTGAATAAACAAGGCTCCTTCTAAGTTTGAAATATTAATAGCACCTTGTGTAAATTTATTAAAAGCAAATAATACATTATGAATACTTTGAACTTCACCATCTTTTAAGAAATGTTCATGTCGATTTCCATCTCCAGATTCAACCATTTTTATATATTGCTCTCCATTTTCATTTTCTTCAATAGTTTGAGCAACATTCATCAAATAATTATCATATTCAATTTCATAAGGTATTTTATTAAATTCTCCCTTTACTGAAAAATCATTCGAAAAGAAAAGACTTAAAAACCAATTACTTTCTATTTCTGGAGCAAAATATCTACCTTCTTCAAAAGAACGACGCTTCATTTCTCCATTATACTCTCCGTCTACAAAACCAGATAAATACGTTTTATCAGAATACATTCTGTTTTCCGATTCTCCTTCTCTTATAATCATCATTCCTTCATAACTAATATATCGAGTTATAAAAGCTCCTATAATTATAAAAATAAAAGATAAATGCAATAAAAGTGTTGCCCACTTTTCTTTTTTATACAATTGATAACGTTTGATATTTCCAATGAAATTAATCACAAAGAATACCATTATCACTTCAAACCACCATGCGTTGTAAACAATTATACGAGCTGTATCGGTGTTATAAGCATCTTCAATAAAAGTTCCTGCTGCCATTGCTATTATCATAACAATGAATAAAACAGCCATTAATCGTGTTGAGAATAAGAACGAGAATATTTTTTTATCCATTTTTTAGATGTAGTAAGTTAAAACGATTGCAAAAGTACTTAAAAACAAAAACTTTTTTATTAAGTTTAACAAGTCTTTATTAAGTTTTAAGTATTCATACTTTAATAAAGCATTTTTACTTCTTTTATGTCATATTCATTTATTGTATCATCTTCCAAAAGTAATTGTAGTTTTCCATTGTTGGTAACTCCTTTCACAATTGCCATAAATTTTTGATTTGTATTATTTACAAATACAGTAGGAATATCTTTTCTAAACAGAAGATTATTATATTTATCCCAAAAATATGACTTATCTCCTATTCGAGTCATATTATATTTTAGTCTTTCAATAATTTGTTTTAAAATTAAATCTTTATCAAATTCTTCCTTTTTTAATATTGCTAATGAAGATGCTTGTGGTAAATTATCAAAACTCATTTGATTTATATTTAACCCAATTCCGACTACAGTTTGAATCATTCCATCTGACTTTATAGCATTTTCAATTAAAATTCCGCCAATTTTTTTATTCTCTGACAAAATGTCGTTTGGCCATTTAATGGCTAAATCAACTAATTTTAACTCCGTCAAAACCTCTATAATTGTTATTGGAACTATAATATTAATTAAATAAATAGAAGATACATCTACCTGAAAATCTTTAACAAACACACTAAACGTTAGGTTTTTACCGTTTTCAGAAACCCACACTGAACCTCTTTGACCTTTTCCATTTAGCTGGTTTTCTGCGACTACTACTGTAAAATTTTCAACCATTTCCTTAGCTGACATCTGTCTTAAAAAATCATTTGTAGAAGCTATGGCATTGAGTTTGATGATGTTCATTTAGTAAAAATGTAAAGTTTTAATTTTAATCTTATGTTAAGGTTCAAAAATAAAGACAAAAAATGATAACTTTGCATAAACTTAAAAATTTTAAATGGCAAAAAGTAATAATAACGACGATTTATTAGCAAATATCATTAAAGGAATTGAAGATGTAAAAGGTGCTGATATAGATATCCTAGATTTAAGAGAAATTGAAAATACAGTATGCGATTATTTCATTGTATGTAATGGAAACTCAAACACTCAAGTCGTTGCAATCGCAAATTCTATACAAAAAGTAGTATCAAAAGAGCTTAAAGAAAAACCATGGCACGTAGAAGGCATGGAAAATGCAGAATGGGTTTTAATGGATTTTGTGAACATAGTAGTTCATGTTTTCCAAACGCACATTCGTGAGTATTACAACATTGAAAGCCTTTGGGGTGATGCTAAAATAACTTCAATAGAAAGTAAATACTAAAAAAATTATGTCTGAGAATAAAAACCCAAAATTCAAGGTTAGTCCGTGGTTAGTGTACGGATTAATTATTGGAATATTGTTACTAATAAATGTTTTTGGCAACGGAATTGATTTTAGCAATCCTAAACCAGCAACATTATCTAAATTTTACGACTTTTTAGATTCAAATCAAGTCGAGAAAGTAATTTTTAGCAATACGAAAGCGCAAATTTATCTTAAAAAAGAAGCATTAGGCAACAAAGAACATGCAAATGCTAAAGATAATATGTTGGGTAAACTTAACGAAAAAGGACCTCACTATTTTGTTGAAATAGGTAATTTAGAATTATTTCAAAAAAACTTAGCAGAAGCTCATAAAAAAGGACTATTAGATGATTATTCTAAAGAACCTGATGGAATTTGGGGCGAAGTATTTTCTATATTACTTCCATTTATTCTTATAGCAGGTTTATGGATTTTTATGATGAGACGAATGTCTGGTGGATCTGGTGGTGGAGGTGGTCAAATATTTAGCATTGGAAAATCTAAAGCCAAATTATTTGATGAAAAAAATGATGTAAAAGTCACTTTTGAAAATGTTGCTGGACTTGAAGGTGCAAAAGAAGAGATTGAAGAAATTGTTGAATTTCTAAAAAATCCAGAAAAATATACTTCTATAGGAGGAAAAATACCAAAAGGAGCCTTACTTGTAGGACCTCCAGGAACTGGGAAAACATTATTAGCTAAAGCCGTTGCAGGTGAAGCAAAAGTACCGTTCTTCTCATTATCTGGTTCAGATTTCGTTGAAATGTTTGTAGGTGTAGGTGCTTCAAGAGTAAGAGACTTATTTAAACAAGCTAAAGAAAAATCACCAGCAATCATTTTTATTGATGAAATTGATGCTGTTGGTAGAGCTCGTGGAAAAAGCAACATGTCAGGTGGTAACGATGAACGTGAAAACACTTTAAATCAATTATTAACTGAAATGGATGGTTTTGGTACAAATACAAATGTTATTGTATTAGCCGCTACAAACCGAGCAGATGTACTAGATAAAGCTTTAATGAGAGCTGGACGTTTTGACAGACAAATTTATGTAGATCTTCCAGACATTAGAGAACGTAAAGAAATATTTGAGGTTCATTTAAAACCAATAAAAAAATCTGAAGAATTAGACACTGAATTTTTAGCAAAACAAACACCTGGGTTTTCTGGTGCTGACATAGCAAATGTTTGTAATGAAGCGGCATTAATTGCAGCTAGAAAAGACAAAAAAGCAGTGGATAAACAAGATTTCTTAGATGCTGTTGATAGAATTGTGGGTGGACTTGAAAAGAAAAATAAAATTGTTACTCCGGAAGAGAAAAGAGCTATTGCCATTCATGAAGCCGGACACGCAACTGTTAGTTGGATGCTTGAACACGCAGCACCATTAGTAAAAGTAACCATAGTACCTAGAGGACAAAGTTTAGGAGCTGCATGGTATTTACCAGAAGAACGCTTAATTGTTCGACCTGAACAAATGCTTGACGAAATGTGTGCTACAATGGGAGGAAGAGCGGCTGAAAAAGTTATTTTTAACAAAATTTCTACAGGTGCATTAAGCGACTTAGAAAAAGTAACCAAACAAGCTAGAGCAATGGTAACTGTTTATGGCTTAAATGAAAAATTAGGAAACATCACATATTATGATTCGTCAGGACAAAGTGAGTATAATTTTTCAAAACCATATTCAGAAGATACTGCAAGGGTAATTGATACTGAAATTTCTAAATTAATAGAAGATCAATATACAAGAGCTATTCAATTATTAGAAGACAATAAAGACAAACTAATTCAGTTAGCAGATATCTTAATTGAAAAAGAAGTAATATTCAAAGACGACTTAGAGGCTATTTTTGGGAATAGACCACATGAAAAAGTAATTGAAATTACAACTGAAGAATCTCCAGAATAAAACTTTTATAACCAAATATCAAAAAAACTTAGCTCTTTACTAAAAAGGACTAAGTTTTTTTTTATCTTTGGTGTTTCGCTAATAACAATCACCTACAAAATTTAAATGAGTCTTTTCAGAAAAATTTTTGGAAACACAGGAAATACTCCTGAGAATAAGGATGAAGAAGTCAGTCCTTATGCTCCAGAAGTAAAACTACCTATTGATGAAATGTTTACCCATAATTTCAAAAAGAATGGAGGAAAATTTATTTATTGTGAAAACCTAAATGAGGTTTCTGAAAATTTCATCAATATATTAGAAGAGAATGATTGGTTTGAAAGCGAAGTCATTTGTCATGAATCAAAACTTTTTCATTTATTAGATGAGAATAAGTTAGATTATAAAAATGCTCCTAAAAACCCTGTTTTTTATTTTTCAACTTGTGAAAATTTAATTGCTGACGAAGGTTCAATTTTGTTTTCATCCAATCAATTTAGGCATTTTAAACCAAATGATTTACCTACAAATATGATTGTACTAGCGACTACAAGTCAGTTAGTAACAAGCAAAGGAGATGGGTTAAGAATTATAAAAAACAAATACGACAAAGAATATCCATCTAATATTACGACCATAAAATACTTCGAAAAAGCAAAAGAAGAAGACTTTTTACATTATGGAAGTTGTCATAAAAACTTATATTTGCTTTTATTTGAAGATCTTTAAGATGAATGAAACTTTAAAAAGAGCAATTTCGGGTGCTGTTTATATTTTTTTACTATTAGGTTGTATCTTATATTCGCAAATAAGTTTCAATATTTTATTTGGTATCTTTCTAGCAATTGCTGTTTACGAATTTTGCAAAATGCAAAAATTAAATTTCTTAATCAACGTTGTAATTGCAATAGCACTTTATATTGTAATAGATAAAACAAAATATATTCAAAAAATAGATCAACCTATTACTATTTTTACAATATTCATTTCATTTCGTTTATTGTATTTTCTATTCAATAAAAAAATAAATACTATTTCAACTCTTTGGAAATATGCCTATTTAATTGGCTATATTATTCTCCCTTTTATTTTAATAGCGAAAGTTCCTATAGGTGTTGGAAATAAATATAACCCAAAGATTTTAATTACAATTTTTATCTTAATCTGGACCAATGACACATTTGCCTACTTAGTAGGGAAAAATATCGGAAAAAATAAATTATTCCCTACCATATCTCCCAAAAAAACAATTGAAGGATTTATAGGTGGTTTAATTTTTTCAGCAATTTGTGGTTATTTATTAGCAAAATATTATTTACATGCTACTTTATATATTTGGTTAATTATTTCTATTATTGTAAGCGTTTTCAGTACATTAGGAGACTTAATAGAATCTAAATTCAAAAGAGTTGCAGAAATTAAAGACAGCGGAAATATAATGCCTGGTCATGGTGGCATACTAGATAGACTAGATAGTATTATATTTGTAGTTCCATTTATATATTTATTTTATTTAATTTTAAATTATGTTTCATAAAGAAGGTGCCAAGATCATTTTAATTACACTTACATTAGTAGTAGGTATAATCTTTTTAAGCGATGCTTTTATTTCAATTAACTGGTTGAGAAATGCGATAATTATATTATCATTAGTTTTTCTTATCCTAATACTTCAGTTCTTTAGAAATCCTAAAAGAGAAACTGACAACAGTGACAATCATATTCTTGCACCTGTTGATGGAAAAGTAGTTGTAATTGAAGAAGTTTTTGAACCTGAATATTTCAAAGACAAACGATTAATGGTATCCATTTTTATGTCTCCAATAAATGTCCATGTTACAAGATATGCATTAAATGGAATAGTAAAATATAGTAAATACCACCCTGGTAAATATTTGGTTGCTTGGCATCCAAAAGCAAGTGAAGAAAACGAACGTACAACAGTTGTTATAAACAATCGTGTATACGGAGAAGTAATGTATCGTCAAATTGCCGGAGCATTAGCTCGTAGAATTATAAACTACGCAGAAGAAGGCATGAGAGTAGTACAAGGAAAAGACGCTGGTTTTATTAAATTTGGTTCAAGAGTGGATATTTATTTACCACTTGGAACTGAAGTAAATGTAAAACTTGGAGAAAAAGCAATTGGAGCAAAAACCATCATCTGCAAAAAATAGATGAGTAATAAGAATTTAGACATATTATTTGATGAAGCTTTTGAGAATGCAAATAAAATTCCTCAAGAGTCAGTTCCGCAAGATACACAGCTAGTATTATATGGTTTATATAAACAAGCAACTAGCGGTATAACAAATATCTATTTTCAAAATCCACAAGATTTAATAAATGCATTCAAGCTAAATGCTTGGATGCAAGTAAAACATCTATCAATAAGTGAGGCAAAGCAACAATATATAGATATCATTAATCAACTTATGAAAGAGCGAAATTTATGAAACACTTCTACGTTGTATTACCTATCTTATTTTTACTAAACTCTTGCAAGGAAAACAACAATTTAGTTGAAGTACAACTTCCTGAGCCAGAAATAGAAACTTCTGTTGTTTATAGTAATCCATCAGATACAAAAACAAATAGTGGACCTTTCCAATTATTTAAAATCAATTACCCTTTTGATGCTTTAGAACCTTCAATTGATGGTAAAACTATGGAAATTCATTATACAAAACACTATTTGAGTTATACCAATACATTAAACAAACTAATTGCTAATAATCCTGATTGGCAAGATAAAAATATAGAAGAACTTCTACTGTTTTCAAATGAAAAAAATAATGATTTAAAAAATAATGCTGGTGGTTATTACAATCATTCTTTATTTTTTGAAATCTTGACACCAAAAGGAGCAAAATCACCAAAAGATAACCTTTCAAAAGCTATAAATACTGACTTTACATCTTTTAATTTATTCAAAAACAAATTTATTAGTGAAGCAAACAAACATTTTGGATCAGGATGGATTTGGTTAATTGTAAAAAAAGATGGTAAACTCGAAATTACGACTTCAAACAATCAAGATAATCCGTTAATGAGTGATTTCAAGATAAAAGGTAAACCAATACTTGGTATTGATTTATGGGAACATGCTTATTATTTAAAATATCAAAATAATAGAAGAACATATATAGAGTCTGTTTTTGAAATTATTAACTGGACAGTTGTTTCAAAAAAATATAATGATATAATACCAACCAATCCGCAATAGCGGATTTTTTTATGCAAAAATTACTAACCGACATATCAAATTGCACTCATTGCGCTACATTTTTACCACTAGGTCCTAATCCAGTAGTAAGAGCAAGTAAAACAGCTAAAATCCTAATTATTGGACAAGCTCCTGGCACAAAAGTACACCAAACAGGAATTCCTTGGAATGACCCTAGTGGAAATCAATTACGCAAATGGCTTAACATTTCTAATGATGTATTTTACGATACTTCAAAAATTGCCATTGTTCCTATGGGGTTTTGTTATCCTGGAAAAGGAAAAACGGGAGATTTACCTCCTAGAAAAGAATGTGCTCCACTTTGGCATGAAAAATTACTAATTCAAATGCCTGATTTAGAATTAATATTACTTATAGGTCAATATTCGCAAAAGTATTATTTGAATAACAAGAACAAAGCCACTTTAACAGAAACAGTAAGTTCATTTGAAGAATATTTACCAAAATATTTTCCGCTACCTCATCCTTCTCCTAGAAATAGATTTTGGCTACAAAAAAATCAATGGTTTGAAGAAAGTGTTATTCCAATATTAAGAAAAAAAGTAACCTCTATTCTATCAAAATAAAAAGTCCAATCGTTAGATTGGACTTTTCTATAAAAAATATTTATATTTTATTTTTCAAAGGCTTTCAATGTTTCTGTAATAATACGAACACAATCAAGCAACTGCTCTTTATTCATTACTAATGGTGGTGCAAATCGGATAATATTACCATGTGTTGGTTTTGCTAACAATCCATTATCGCGCAATGCCATACAAATATTCCAAGCTGTTTCACTCTCTTCCTCATCATTAATTACAATTGCATTCAATAAACCTTTTCCTCTTACTAAAGAACAAATTTTACTATCTGCAATATATTTATTTAATTCTGAACGGAATAATTCTCCTAACACTTCTGCATTTTCAGCTAAATTCTCATTTTTAACCACTTCTAATGCTGCAATAGCAACTGCTGCTGCAATAGGATTTCCTCCAAATGTTGATCCATGTTGTCCTGGTTTAATAACATTCATGATATCATCATTTGCTAAAACTGCCGATACTGGATAAACACCTCCTGATAATGCTTTACCAAGAATTAAAACATCAGGTTGTACATTTTCATGATTTACTGCTAATAACTTTCCTGTTCTAGCAACACCTGTTTGTACTTCATCAGCTATAAACAAAACATTATTAGCTTCACAAAGTGCTTTTGCTTTTGTTAAATATCCATCTGTTGGTACATAAACTCCTGCTTCACCTTGAATAGGCTCTACTAAGAAACCTGCAATGTTTTTAGACGATGTAATTGCTTTCTCTAAAGCTTCAATATCATCATAAGGGATTTTTATAAATCCGGCAGTATAAGGTCCGAAATTTTTACGTGCGTTTTCATCATTAGAAAATGAAATAATAGTTGTTGTCCTACCATGGAAATTGTTTTCACAAACAATTATTTGCGCTTCATTCTCATCAATTCCTTTCTTTTCATAAGCCCATTTTCTACAAATCTTCAAAGCCGTTTCAACAGCTTCTGCACCTGTATTCATTGGTAATACTTTATCAAATCCAAAGAAATCTGTTATGTATTTTTCATAAACACCAAGTTTGTCATTATAAAATGCTCTCGATGTTAATGTTAATGTTTGTGCTTGTTCCATCATTGCTCCAACAATTTTTGGATGACAATGTCCTTGGTTTACTGCTGAGTAAGCCGAAAGAAAATCATAATATTTTTTCCCTTCAACATCCCAAACATAGACACCGTCTCCTTTGCTTAAAACTACTGGTAATGGATGATAATTGTGTGCACCATACTTATTTTCTAGTGCGATAGCTTCTGCCGAGCTCATTTTTTCTAAAACTGACATGATAAATTTATTAGATTATTAAATCTTCAATTCCTTCTTGAAAACAGGAGAGAAATCATCCTTAAATACAAATGTAAAAATTTTAGTTCAGAGTGCCATGATATAAAAACTTTAATATTATATCAAATATTATGAAGCATCATACATTTCTAATAATTTAGTAACAGTATTCCAATTTCGAATAGTTGCTGTTACGCTCAGTTTTTTTTCAATATATTTTTGATCAAACTTTGTTTTCCCTGCTCCTACTGCATACTTTATAAAAATACGACTGCTATCTATTTGTGCTTCATCTGGTTTCACCTGACTCATTTTCAAATCATTCATAGCTCCATCTGCTAATTCTTTCGAAATAAATGCAACATATAGTTTTTTGGTATCACATTCTTTATCTTTAAGAAACTGATTATTACTAAAACAAGCTTCTAAATCTGATTTACCAATAACAATTACAGGAACTTCATGACCAAAGACTTTAAAAATTTCTTGCTTAATCTGAAACCCTACTGAACCACCATTTTTTTCTTCAGTATCTATAAAAACATTTCCTGTTTGAATATAAGTACGCACATTTTGAAAACCTATATTTTCTAATGCCTTTTTTAACGCATCCATTTTTATCATATTGTGTCCTGAAACATTGATGCCTCTTAAAAGTGCTAAATGAGTTATCATGAAATTATTTTTTTGTTATGTCTCAAAAATACAACTTTTAAATTATTCGATACTTTTCTTTTGAAAACTCAATATTTCTTTTAACCATAGTACTATTAATAGTGGAGCAATTCCATGACACAAACGGACAACGGTTTCAAAACCATATTGATGCAATGTATCTAAAGGAAAATCTATTGAGAAATTAGCTACTATTCTGGCAAAAGCAGTTAAAAATCCCCAAAGAACAGCATAAACAGCAACTTCTTTAGCTATTCTATTTATAAACAAAAGTGGTAAGATTAAAAAATCAATAATCCCTACAATCCATAAAAACAAACGGGCATTATCTTCAGATATATTCAAAATAGAAATTGTCATATCTATAAAATTACCTGGAACAGGATAAAAACCAAAAGCATATAATCCATGACATAAGAACGTTATTCCTACTAACCATTTTAATATTAAAATGCCTCGCGATAATGAAAACGATTTTGAATAAGCATATAACAATAAAAATGGTAATCCTAATTGTAAACTATGTTCAAAATATTGTCCTATATGAAAAAAAGATTCCTTTGTAAATAAAAATACAACTATAAATTGCCAAAAAGCAATCCCTTTTATTAACCCTTTGATAAACTTATTTGAATTTTCTTGTAAAAAGAACACACAAATAGCAGCCATAAGATATAAAAAACCAATCCCTTTTATTATAAACTGAATTTTAGTATCTACTGAAGTATCATTTACAAATTCACTCCATTCAATGTTAAAAAGTCCAAGAACAGGACTCATTAAATTCTCATACCACAATATAGCTCTATAAGGTACATCCCAAAAAATATGCTGATAAGCTCTTGCTAAAAAAACAGTAAAAACAGATAGTTTTAATAAAAAGATAGTTTTAGAATTCATTTTTTATATTTTTTTAACGACAATAATACAATTTTTAGATGTTCAAAAGATTAAACAAACATATCTAATTTATTAAATAATATCCATTATTATTATAAAATCATTAATTTTATAAATGGGACTAACTAATTGATAGTTAAACTAATATTTTTACAAACAAAAACAAAACAAAACAAACTAAATGAAACAATTTTACATTCTACTTTTTGTATTATCCTCATTTTTTGGATTTAGTAATACAGATAAGTATCGCATCATCTTACTAGATGATCCCAGTACGACGATTACAGTAGCTTGGAATCAAATTTCAGGAACAAATCCTACTGTTTATTATGGAACAACTGATTTTGGAACAAACTGGAACTCTTATCCAAGTAGCAAAATCGTTGATAGAGCTATTACTTATAGAGGCATGAATAATAATTTTGCAAGGATTAGCGGATTAACAGCAAATACAGCTTATTATTTTGTAATCAAAGATAGTCAAGGTACTAGTCAACGCTTTTGGTTTAAAACAGCTCCAAATGATTTAAGCAGACTATCATTTATAGCTGGTGGAGATTCTAGAAATAATAGAACGCCTAGACAGAAAGCAAATAAATTAGTTGCAAAATTAAAACCACATGCTGTTTTTTTTGGTGGTGATATGACTGACAGCGATAATAATAGTCAATGGCAAGAATGGTTTGATGATTGGCAATTAACAATTGCTTCAGATGGCAGAATGTTTCCTATTATACCTGTAAGAGGAAATCACGAAGGAGCTTCAACAATTTATAACTTATTTGATACTCCAAATTCAGATTCTTATTATGCTGTTACATTTGGAGCTAATCTTGTGAGAATGTATTCTTTAAATTCCGAAATTTCAGTTACAGGAAATCAGAATAATTGGTTAAATAATGACTTACAAGCTAATTCAAATGTTATTTGGAAAGGAGCACAATATCACAAACCAATGCGTCCTCATAATGCTGCCAAATCTGAAGGAACTAGTATTTATAATGCTTGGGCAGAAACATTTTATAACAATGAAGTAAGAATGGTTGTGGATTGCGATTCGCACACTGTAAAATCGACATGGCCAGTAAAACCATCAACAGAACCAGGAAGTGATGAAGGGTTTATAAGAGATGACAATAATGGTACTGTTTATTTAGGAGAAGGCTGTTGGGGCGCTCCATTAAGAGCTAATGATGATAACAAAAACTGGACAAGAAATTCAGGTTCGTTTAATCAATTCAAATTAATTTTTATAGACCAAAACAAAATTGAAGCTAGAACTATAAAAATTGACAATGCTGATAATGTAGGCTCTGTGTCTAATACAAATCCTTTTATTTTACCTTCTAATTTAGACGTTTGGAACCCTAGTAATGGAGCCGTGGTTGAAATTTTCAAAGACACTTATCAATCTGCACCACAAATAGAATTAGCAAATATTACAAACGGACAATGTTATGATAGTGGTAACAATATTAATATTCCAATTAACATAATTGAAAATGGAGGTGGTATAGATAATGTGAAATTGTATATTAATGGTAATTTCGTCACTACAGATGCAATAGCGCCTTACAGTTTTGATCATAACTTTACTCCAGGTATACAAACCATAAATGTAGTTGCTACTGATGCTAATGGACGAACAGCTTCTACCGAACGTTATATTTTTGTTGAAACGTTCACAAACGATGAAACTTTTTCAATATTAACAGGTGATGACGATGTAGAAGAAGCGCAAGACGGACGATTATATACGGATAGTTCCGATTTAGAAATGGTATATGATAGCTACAACGGATTATTATATCAAACTATAGGATTGCGCTTTGGAAATATTAAAATTCCACAAGGAGCAGTAATCAATAGTGCTTATATTCAGTTTACTGTAGATGAAGCCAATAGTGCAAATTGTGAATTAGAAATCGCAATAGAAGACACTTATAATGCTGCCGAATATGTCGAAGCTCTTTCTTACGGAGTAAGTTCCAGAAGTTACTATACCAACACCATAAGTTGGTCACCCACTTCATGGCCTGCAACTAATCAAAGTAGCGCAGCACAAAGAACACCTTCATTGGTTAACTTGATACAAAATAGCATTGATAAATCAACTTGGCAAAACGGAAACGCTATTGCTTTTAGCATAAAAGGTACAGGTATTAGCTTAACTAGCACATCTGCAAAAAGAGTTGCTGATTCCTTTGAAGGAGGAACTTCAAAAGCACCTAAACTGGTTATAAATTATAGTTATTCTTGCAATGCTTTATCTAAAACCCAATTTAAAAATCAAGAAAAATTAGGTGTAAAAACTTCTGAAAACACCATAACAGTTGATTATTTAGAAAACATAAAAAGTGTAGCACTATATGATATTACTGGAAAACTTATTGCCATAAAGGAAAATCAAAATAATACTACAATAATTATTGAAAACATAGATAGAACCAATCAACTGTTATTTGTAAAAGCAATTACACATAATGGTACTATAGTGTCTAAAAAAGTAATCTTCTAAATCTTTATTATCTCTTTTTACCTTAAAACCTAATAAGTTAATACTACTTATTGGGTTTTATTTTTTATTAGATTACGTTTTTAAAATACAACTTTGATTATAGTCAATTTCAAAAGCTTTTAGTTTTTTATCGAAATGAGCATTGTAGGTTTCTTCTGCTTTGTTAAACTTTAAAACTTTCCACTAAAACGAAAATTGTTACCTTATTAGGGTCGCATTAGAAACTCAGTATTATTGAACTGCAAATGGGATTCAGGATGACAAGATTGTGGAATTTAATGGCTAATGATTGTGCTACAAATTAGTTTTTGTTTGTATTCCCTCTGTTTGAGTGTTGCTTATAAAATGTAATTAGAATTGTATAAACAGTGTATCGAGAACCACAAAAAACACCTCTTTGCGGGAAACCGTAACACAAATAAAAAAAACCACCTATTTTTACCAAAACTAACCAAATACACCATAAAAAAGTGTTTTGGCAAACAATTTAGCCTTTAGTACGTATAAATACGTACAAAAAAGCATAAAAAATACGTATTTATACGTATTGCAAGAGTAAAAAGAATAGTTTAGGTTTGTAAGGAACAAATAAAACAAACTGGCTTTATCATACCTATCTACCTAAACTAGATGGTTTTGTATGATTTTGTTATACATATGAACTAAGTTGGCAGTAATTTTAGAACACACGAAAATTAAACAAAATAATTATATTTGCATGAATCAAATTAGATATGACATCAAAAGGTAGTAAAGATAAGAGCAGACAATATAAACCATCAACTGTCAGACGTTTAGACACTCTTTCTGGAAATGAATGTGCACATCCTAATTGTTCAAAAAAATTAATTGCTGAAGATGGAATTTCTATTATCAGCAAGATTTGTCATATAGCAGCCGCAAGTAAGAAAGGACCAAGGTTTGACAAGGACATGACCGATGATGAACGAAGAGGGTTTGATAATCTTATTTTACTTTGTGACGAACATCATGTAATGATTGACAACAAAGCAAATGAAGAAACCTACCCTACTACTCTTTTAAAAACTTGGAAAAGTGAGCATGAAAGAAAGATGTTAGAGCTAATTTCAAATAAAAATTTATTATCAAGACATCCTTTATCACTAAATCGAGTAATAAATTTAATTGGGGAAAAAATGGACGATGTTCTTGATTTAACTGAAACAGAAAATGCTCCAAATACTGATGAAAAAATTAAATTCAACAATATTGAAAGATATAAATCTATTATTCGAGAATTTGCTCCTTATCAAGGCAAGCTAAATAAGATATATGAAGAAATTGAAAAAGAAGGTTCAACAAAAAAAGAACTTGTTTTACATAATATAAAAAGAGTTTATCTTAACATAAAATCAGAATACGCTAATTTTGAAGACATCAAAATTAATGCTGACAAAATATTAGATAAAGTGATTGAAAAAGTATTAGACAATATTAATAACGCTCCAAATAAACTCAATGAATTTGACCAAGAAACAATTGACTTCAGTTTAATGATTGTTATAGTTGATGCATTTATGCGTTGTAACATTTTGGAAGAACCACCTAAACTAATATAAAATGATAATTGATAAAAATATTAATCCTGAAAGAGATTTATATTATCTAGGAGGAATTTTAATTGACGTTCTTGCAAACAAGAATTCCGTTGATATAGATTATATTGATTTATACCAATCTTTAAATCAAAAACAAGAAATCTCAATAAATTTATATTCACTAACTTTAGACTGGTTATTTATTTTAGGAGTTGTAACCAAAGGGGAAAACGGTAAAATTAAAAAATGTTTTTAAAAGAACTTAAAATAGAAAATAAGCTTGGAGTAATTCGTGAAATATTTTTTCATAAAGGGCTCAACTTAATCGTAGATGAAACTGTTGAAAATAGTAAACAAACTACTGGAAATAATGTTGGCAAAACTACTGTATTAAGACTAGTTGATTTTTGTCTTGGCTCAAGTGGCAAAAACATTTATCAAGATTCTGAATTTAAAGAGCAAGAAAATAATACAGTTAAAGGTTTTTTAATAGATACTCATGTTTTAATTACATTAGTTATTGTTGATGACCTTGACTTTGTAACTGAATCTATAGTAATTAAGAAAAATTTTTTAAAGTATACTAAAAAAATTCAAGAAATTAATGGTAAAAATATTGTAAACGACAAAGAGTTTGATTTAAAACTTAAAGAATTAATATTTAACACTAATGTTGAAAAACCAACATTTAAACAAATTGTCTCTAAAAATATTAGAGATGAAAAAAATAAGCTAACAAACATTGTTAAAGTTTTAAATCCATATACAAAAATTGAAGAATATGAAGCTTTATTCCTGTTTTGGCTTGGAATTAATACAGACACTCACAATCAAAAGGAGTTACTAGGCAAAGAAAAAACACGTGAGGAAAGTTTCCAAAAAAGGTTAAAAAAAGAAGGTGAACTGTCATTAATTGAACAACAACTTGAACTTGTAAATTCTAAAATAGACGAATTACAAAAATTAAAAGCTAACTTCAATTTTAATGAAAAGTTTGAGTCTCAAATAATAGAATTAAACGAGATAAAACTTAATTTATCAAAACTTTCTACTGAATTAAGTAGATTGAATATGAGAAGAGAGTTAATTCTTGAGAGTAAAACAGATTTAGAAACTGAAAAAACAAACATTGACATTAACCAAATTGAATCTTTGTACAACAAGGCTTCGAAACTAATTAATAATTTACAAGTTACTTTTCAAGAAACCGTAAAATTTCATAATGATTTAATTGATGAAAAAATAAAGTATATTGATAAAGAATTACCTAGTTTGACTGAGAAACTACAGTCAATTTCAAGAGAAATAACTTCATTGAGAAGACGAGAAAAGATATTGTCTGTTTTTATAAGTGCCTCTGAATATAGTGATGATTATGATACTATTTTAATTAATTTAAATTCATTATTTGAAACAAAAGGTAATTTAGAAGAAAGAAAAAGGTATTGGATTTCTTCTAACGAAAAGCTTGAGAGAATAAGTGAAGAACTAGAAACAATAAATTCAGAAATTAATTCTAAAGATAATTTAATTCAAAAAAGAATTACACTATTTAATAAGTATTTCACAAAAATATCAAGCGAATTATATGGCGAAGAATATTTATTAAGTACTCAGAAAAATGAAAAAGGCTATGATTTAATTGTTACAAACCTTGAAGGCAATCCTAGTACTGGTAAAAAGAAAGGACAAATTGCTGCATTTGATTTTGCTTACATATTATTTGCACAAGAAATAGAATTAAAAACAATTCATTTCATAATGCATGACCAACTTGAAAACATGCATGATAATCAATTAAGTACAATTTTGATTAATTTAGCAAATTCTATTGACTGTCAATTTGTGTTACCAATTGTAAAAGATAAAATTCCAGCAGATATAGATGTTGATAAATATATTGTACTTAGACTTTCTGAAAACGATAAACTATTTAAAATATAAACAGCTTACAACAACCGTAACTGTTGCACAATCCTTCTAAAAAACTAAATTTTCATCATAGAATCCAGAGTTGAGGGAATTTGTGTGCTAAAACAATACTTCTCAATACGTTTTACACTCAAAGTAACGTGTATCGACAACCACAAACTTGTCATGCTGTAAGCATCCCATTAGTAACTCCATAATATTATACATTAATTTAGGCGTTTTTTATAAAAAGAATATTAAGGTTCTTTTATAACTTCTCGATACGCTACGCACTCGAAGGGACGTAGTTTGTGTTTACTCTGTATTGAAAAGAAATTTTAGTTTTTGCACCACGTCAGTTCGAGTTTTTTTATGAAAAGCGAATAGCAATTTCATAAAAAATGTATCGAGAACAAGGCAACGAAACAATACTTCTCAATACTATTTTCTTTCTTAACAATAAGCCGAAATCAATTCGATTCAAACCTAATTTATTTTGCTTCAAGCAAAACTTAATTACTATTAAACCAAACTCGATTCGTAATAAACCGAATTCAATTAGCATTAAGCAAAATTTAATTACTATTAAGCAAAACTTAACTCATATTAAACTAAACTCGATTAGTAATAAACATAATTTAATTAGCAGTAAACCAAACTTAATTACTATTAAACCGAACTCAATTACTATTAAGCCAAACTTAATTAGTAGTAAACAAATTTGACTTTTAATAAAAAAGAGTATAAAAAAGATATTTTTTTCTTAAACCGTATCTATAAATCTAATCAATACTTTATTTTTGCGCTATGGGAAGAAAGAGAACAGAAAAAATCGTATTCGAAAACGTAAAAGTCCTTGATGCAGGAGCAAAAGGCGTATCGGTAGCAAAAGCACCTGATGGTAAGGTGATTTTTATTCCAAATGTAGTACCTGGCGATGTGGTAGATGTGCAAACAATGAAGAAAAGAAAAGCCTATTATGAAGGAAAAGCAACTACTATTCATGAATTTTCAACAGATCGTGTAGATGTAGTTTGCGATCATTTTGGTGCTTGTGGTGGTTGTAAATGGCAAAACATGCACTACGACAAACAATTATTTTATAAAAATCAGGAAGTTTATAACAATCTAAAAAGGATTGGTAAAATAGAAATGCCCGAATTCGAACCTATTTTAGGCTCAGAAAAACAGTTTTTCTATCGTAATAAAATGGAATTTGGTTTCTCTAATTCGCGCTGGATGACTGATGAAGAAATCAAAAGCGGAAAAGAATTTGAACATAAGAATGCATTAGGTTTTCATATTCCTAGAATGTGGGATAAAATTTTAGATATTGAAAAATGTCATTTGCAACAAGATCCATCTAATGCTATTCGTAATGAAATAAAAGAATTTGCGGTTGCTAATGGCTTAGAGTTTTTTAATCCTCGTGCGCATGAAGGTTTATTACGCACCTTAATGATTCGTACTGCTTCTACTGGCGAAATCATGGTTTTGATTCAATTCTTTAAAGAAGACAAAGAACAAAGAGAATTACTATTGAATTTTCTTGCAGAGCGTTTTCCTGAAATCACTTCCCTACTCTATGTGATTAATGGTAAGCCAAATGATACTATTTATGATCAGGATATAAAACTTTTTAAAGGAAGAGAGTATATTTTAGAAGAAATGGAAGGGTTACATTTTAGTATTAATGCAAAATCATTCTATCAAACTAATTCTGATCAGGCGTATGAATTATATAAAATTACACGTGAGTTTGCAGGATTAACAGGTGAGGAATTGGTTTATGATTTATATACTGGAACAGGAACTATTGCTCAATTCGTTTCAAAGCAAGCAAAAAAAGTAATTGGTGTAGAGGCTGTTCCTGAGGCTATTGCTGATGCTAAAGAAAATGCTAAACGAAACAGTATAACTAATTGTGAGTTCTTCGTGGGAGATATGAAAAATGTTTTCAATGATGATTTTATAAAAACTCACGGTCATCCGGATGTTATTATTACAGATCCTCCAAGAGATGGTATGCACAAAGATGTAGTGGCTCAAATTTTAAAAATTGCTCCTAAAAAAGTGGTCTATGTAAGTTGTAATTCGGCAACACAAGCAAGGGATTTAGCTTTGATGGATGAAATGTACAAAGTAGTACGCGTAAGACCTGTAGATATGTTTCCACAAACACATCATGTGGAAAATGTTGTACTTTTGGAAAAGCGATAAAGAATTATAACAACAATCCAAGTTTAAATAGCCTCTAGGTTGAAAAGAATATAAGTATGAAAAAATATAGCATGATAATGTTGATGGTACTTTTAGCCATTTCTTTTTGGAACTGTGAAAAAGATGATTTGTGTGCAGAAGGAACTCCTACTACACCTAGAGTTGTTATCCAATTCTATGATAATGGAAATGGCACTATGCTTAAAAATGTAACCAATTTAAAAATAGTAGAATTAAGTACTAATAATGCTTTGGTTGCTAATGAAACTTCTACAAATGAAGTATTAAAATATTTGTTCAATACAAACAAAGTGTCTATTCCATTGAGAACAGATGCTGTAGAAACAAAATTTAATTTCATTCATGACAGTGCTGGTACTGGTGAAGCTATTGATGAATTGACTTTTACTTATACCAAAAACGACACTTATATTTCTAGAGCTTGTGGTTATAAAACTACATTTGAAATAACAAATCCTACAACTATTAATAGTACTACAAACTGGATACAAAATATAACGGTAGAAAACGTAAAAATTGAAAACGAAAATGAAACACATATTAAAATATACTTTTAGTTTTGTACTATTCTTGTTTTCTTGGCAAGGATTTTCTCAGGATACTTTACAAGTTAAAAAAGCAACTTTTCCAGATCGTTATGGTTTACGAGTAGGTATTGATTTACACCGATTAACAAAGTCTTTCTATGACAAAGATTATCAAGGCTTAGAAATTGCAGGAGATTATCGTTTAACTAAGAAGTTTTACGTAGCTGGAGAACTAGGTAATGAAGAAAAAACAGTTGATGATGATCGTTTAAATTTTACGGCTAAAGGAAGTTATTTTAAAGCTGGTTTCGACTATAATTCTTATGAAAACTGGCTCGATATGGAAAACATGATTCACGTAGGTTTACGTTATGGTTTTAGTACATTTAGTCAAAATTTAAATTCTTATAAAATATATGATCCTACAAATTTTTATGGTGAAAATATCGTTTTTCCAAATCAAAAATTTGATGGATTAAATGCCAGTTGGATTGAAGTTGTAGGTGGTGTAAAAACAAAACTATTCAATAATTTCTTTTTAGGTTTTTCATTGCGTTTGAATTATTTAATTTCTCAAAAAAAGCCAGAAACTTTTGACAATCTTTATATTCCTGGTTTTAATAGAACCTATGATGGGAAATTTGGAGCAGGTTTTAATTATACACTGAGTTACTTTATCCCTATTTATAAGAAGAATAAAAATTAAGATACTAAAAAAGAGCTTTGAAATTTCAAAGCTCTTTTTTCTTGATAAAAATAAAGGAAATCATGAAAAGGAAGTTGTCTAAAATCAATCTAATAACTATTATATGAAACGTATAATATATGTATAGACAACTTCACAAATTCATTTATAAAACAACCACATCTACATTCCCTATTATTGCCATATCGTTTCCTGTTTCATTATTTTCTCCATCAACATTAAATGAAAAAACGAACTGCAACTTTCCTGTTTTCTCATTAAAATTATAGTTTGAAATTTTAAAATTTGTAACTCCATCATTTACACTATCTGTATTAAAAGAATCATTCAGAAAAAAATATTTTAAATCCTCATTCACAATGGCAAATTCATTAATATTCACTCTGTCCATCACTAATTTTTGAGTTGGCAAATTTGCATCTATCACTTTTAATCTAAAAGAAATATTCGATTCTTGCCTTGTATCACCAGGAAGATATAAAAACCGAAGTGCATAAAAGCTTAAAGTATTTCCTTCTTTAACTAATATGTTTTGATTTTTATAATCTGATTTTTCAATTGGAACAAATTTAAATAATGAAGAATTGGTAAAATCAATATTATCTGCTCTTTTTCCTACTATTGTAAGTAATATAGAACCATATTTTGTATAATCAATAGTCGTGTTTTTTTTAGTCTGAGCAACATTTTCAGTGGTAAAGCTCAATAATAAAAATATTGAAAAACCAACTATGATAAGCATTGAAAAACAAAATAGTATTATTTTAATTCTTTTTGAAGTCATCATCTTATTTTTTACAAATTTCCGATTATCACTAAAAAGAAAAATCACTATTTCTAGTGATTTTTAAATTTTATATTTATTCTTCTTTCTTTCGTTTTATTTTACTTCTTTAATTCCTTTTACGAAAATCCATTTCATGAAGATTTTTTCTCCATCATTTGTTTTTAAATATTGGAATTTTGGACCTAATACTAATGAAATAACAAAGGCTGTAATAGAAAGAACAAACCCTTCTAAATTAGTAATGGATTTTAGAATATATAAAGCAGGAATATAAATAGCTGTAAAACTCAAAAAGTTATAGAAAAATGCTTTTGTTTTTTTACTCATGATATATGCTTTTAAATTTTAATTATCAATTTGAAACTTAGTTCTTTTACTACCTGCGTACATTTCATATTTCACAAAACGAGCTTCTAGTTTTCCGTTAAATAATTTAATTTTTCTACTTGGTTTCAACCCTACAAATTTTAATGCTTCAAGATTTGCTGTAATAAACCAAGCATGTGTGTTTGGATACTTTTGTTTCATAGTATCTCCTATTTCTCTATAAAAACGTTCCATTTCAATATCCAAACGTTCTCCATAAGGTGGATTAAAAACCATATGTAATGGTCCTTCTGTCATTTTCTCAGTTTCAAAGAAATTGGCTTGACGAATGGAAATATATTCATCTAAATTAGCATTGCGAATATTATCTTTGGCTTTTGCTACTGCGCTAGGTGCTTTATCATAACCTGTTATAGTGTAATGAAATTCACGTGTTTTTTTGAATAATGATTCTAATACTTTATCAAATAATTCACTGTCCCAATCTTGCCATTTTTCAAAAGCAAATTCTTTTCGATTTATGTTTGCTGGAATATTACACGCAATCATAGCCGCTTCTGCTAAGATAGTTCCACTTCCACACATTGGATCAATAAAATGACTGGTTCCATCCCATCCTGAAAGTAACAACATTCCTGCTGCTAATACTTCATTTATAGGTGCAATGTTTGTAGCTGTTTTATAACCTCTTCTATGCAATGATTCTCCTGAACTGTCTAAAGAAATAGTAACTAAATCTCTATCAATATGTACATGAATACGTAAATCTGGAAAGTCTTTATCAATGTTTGGTCGTTTTCCTGTATTATCTCTAAATTGATCTACAATTGCATCTTTTGTTTTTAAAGCTACGAATTGACTATGATTAAAATGTTCTGAATGCAATGTTGTTTCTACAACAAATGTTTTATACTCTGTTAAATAATCAGACCAATCTATTTTCTGAATACCATCATATAAACTTTTATCGTTATAGGCTTTAAATGTTTTTATTGGTTTTAAAATTTTTAATGCAGTACGCAAAGCTAAATTTGCTTTATACATAAATCCTTTGTCTCCTACAAAACTAACTACACGTGTTCCTTGTTCTACTTTTTGAGCTCCTAATTGAGTTAATTCTTTTGCTAATATTTCTTCAAAACCAAATAAGGTTTTGGCTACCATTTTAAAATTTTCCATCTTAATATTATCATATAAATTACAATTTTTCAATTGTAAATTTTCTAAAAATTCTAAAATTAAAAATCTATAGTTTCAAAAATTAGAATTAAAGTGCAAAAATACACTAAATTTGCAAGATTAATTAGTGAGAAAAAGAATAATGACAGAAAATATAAAATCTACACCTAAGAAATGGTATGCCTCTTGGTTTGATACACCGTATTATCACATTTTATATAAAGACAGAGATTATAATGAAGCTCAACACTTCATGGATAACTTAACCGGTTATTTAAATTTGCCTGAAAATGCTAAGATATTAGATTTAGCTTGTGGAAAAGGAAGACATTCTATTTACCTAAATTCTTTAGGATATACTGTAACAGGTGCCGATTTATCTGAAAATAGTATTATTGAAGCTTCAAAATCTTCTAATGATACACTTCAATTTAAAGTACATGATATGCGAGAAGTGTGTACTGAAAAATACGATGCTATTTTTAATTTATTTACGAGTTTTGGATACTTTGATGATGATGCTGATAATTTAAAAACATTAAAAGCAATTCATAGTAGCTTAAACGAAACAGGTTTTGCCTGTATCGATTTTATGAATGTGGATTATGTAATTGAAAATTTAGTTCCTGAAGAGATAAAAACAGTAGAAGATATTGATTTTCATATTAAACGATATGTAAAAGACAATCATATTTTTAAAGAAATTAGTTTTACAGCAGATGGTGAAGATTACCATTTTACAGAAAAGGTACAAGCTATTCGATTAGCTGACTTTGAAAAAATGATGGAAGAAGCTGGAATTTATTTATTAGATATTTTTGGAAATTATAAATTACAGAAATTCTTTAAAAATCAATCTGAGCGATTAATTATGATATTCAAATAATGGATTATAGTATTTACTTTTTACCGCTTTTTGCTGTTCTTATAGGATATTTTATAGCCTTATTTTTACGTCCAAAGAGCAAAAAGAATTTGAAATTGTTATTGGCATTTAGTGGTGCATTTCTGCTTTCATTAACTGTAATGCATTTATTACCTGAAGTATATGAAGCCGATTTATATCATTCAGATGGTCACCATCATCATCATAGTAGTCCTATTGGAATATTTATTATGATTGGTATTGTATTTCAAATTGTTTTAGAATATTTTTCAAAAGGTGCCGAACATGGCCACGTTCACGGTCATGATAAAATGCAAGCTATTCCATGGTTGTTATTCTTTAGCCTTTGTTTACATGCGCTTTTAGAAGGAATGCCAATAAGCAATCATAATCATTTGGCCTATGGAATTGCCATTCATCATTTTCCAATTGCAATTATCTTAACTACTTTTTTTGTTAATGCACAATTAAGTAAAAAAGCTATTTTCTTTTTCATGATGATTTTTGCTTTAATGACACCTCTAGGAACCTTTATCTCGGAGAATTTACATTTCTTAAGTAAATATTACACGCAAATTTCAGGAATTGTAATTGGTATTTTATTTCATATTTCTTCCACTATTATCTTTGAAAGTAGTGAAGGTCATAAGTTTAACTTAGCAAAATTAAGCGTCATTGTATTAGGAATTATTTTGGCTTATTTCATGTAAACTTTAGATTTTTTATTCAATCCTTTTTTAACTTGTTTCCTATACATTTAAAAACAAAAATCTTCGTAACTTAGCTACTTTGTACTAAAACCGAACAATGAGTTTTACTAAAACCACAGAACAAGCATCAAAATATCAACATTTAGAACAAATGTCGGTTACTGATTTATTAATCAATATTAATAATGAAGATAAAACAGTTCCTCTTGCTGTTGAAAAAGCATTACCACAAATTGAATCTTTAGTCACTGAAATTACTACCAAAATGAAACAAGGTGGTCGCTTATTTTATATAGGCGCTGGAACTTCAGGAAGACTGGGAATAGTTGATGCTTCAGAATGTCCTCCTACATTTGGAGTTCCTTTTGATTTGGTAATCGGAATTATTGCTGGTGGCGATTTAGCTATAAGAAAAGCAGTTGAAAATGCAGAAGACAATACAGAACAAGCTTGGCTAGATTTACAAGCATTTACAATTACTAAAAATGATGTTGTTATAGGAATTGCAGCTTCTGGAACAACTCCTTATGTTGTAAGTGGTTTAGAAAAATGCAATGAAAATGGTATTAGTACAGGTTGTATTACTTGTAATGCAGGAAGTCCATTAGCCTTAACAGCAAAATTTCCTATTGAAGTGGTTGTAGGACCTGAGTTTGTAACAGGTAGTAGTAGAATGAAAGCAGGAACAGCTCAAAAACTAGTACTCAATATGATTTCTACGGCAACTATGATACAACTAGGAAAAGTAAAAGGCAACAAAATGGTTGACATGCAACTGAGTAACAACAAATTAGTTGACAGAGGAGTTAGAATGATAATGGACGAAATATCTGTTGATTATACATTAGCAGAACAATTACTAAAACAACATGGCAGTGTTAGAAATGCTGTTGACAATTATAAACAAACAAATTAATACTATGCAAAAAACATTTTTAATTTTTGGTCTGCTTCTTTCTGGTTTCATGTTTTCTCAACAAATTGAAATAATAGACAAGAAGTTTTATATTGAAGGAGACATATTTACAAGCACGATATTAAAAATATATTAGCCGCAAATCCTGAAGCTTTAAATATGTATAAAAAATCGAAAAGAAAAGAAGCTGTTGGAGGTTTTTTATTAGGAGCTGGAATTGGACTAATTGTTGGGGATGTTGTAAAAGGCCTAGTTTCTGATGTTGATTATCCTTCTGGTTTTACTTATGTTGGTGCTGGATTGATTGCTGTATCAATCCCTGTTTTATCTGGACGAAAGAAAATGTTGAATACTAGTATTGAAATTTATAATGAAGGTGTGAAAGGGAGTACGCCAACTCTTGGATATAATTTTGATATGAATATTATCACTAATCAAAATGGAATTGGTTTGAACATAACCTTTTAAATTTGAAGAAAAGAAGAAAATATTACAATAGCAAAGTTTTTCTTTTTGCTTCAATACTTACTATTTTTTTAGTGAGTAGCTATTCTTTATTTTCCAACAAAACGTTTCAGTATTGTTCCAATGAAAATTATCTTTTAGGCATTCATGATTCATTACCTGTAATTGAAATTAATTACAACAATTACAGAAATGACATATTAGAAGAAATTGCAATAAAATTAAAAAAAGAAACTTGTTGCGAACTTAATGAATTTTTATTGAAATTGAGTACTAATGAAACAGTAAATGTAACACTTTTTAATTATTGTAAGAGCTGTGATGTAATATGCGGTAATAAATCATTTACTCGAATTTTACTGAATAGAGATAACCAATTATTAGTAAATGAAAGACCAATTGAAAATGATTCTCTTACTAACTATCTTCATAATTTGTTAAAAAAACCAGATACAGACTATAATTATGTTGAGAATTGTATGCTATACTGGGATTTAACTACTGACAAAGATTATATAGAAAAAACGTTTATAGCTATTAAAAAATCCTACCAACTATACTATGAAGAAATGGCTCTTCAAAAATTTGGAAAACAGATTTGTGAACTAGCCCAAAAAGAACTCGAAGAAATAAAAAGAAAAGAATTGAGTATTTATCTAGGTGTAGGAAATCGAATTTTCGAGCCATTGCCTCCACCACCACCTCCAAACAAACAAAACTATGGGAACAAATAGAAAATTATTAGCCAAAGGCATTAAATATTTATCAGGCTGCTTACCTTTGTTATTTATTGGCCCAGTTGTAATAAATAGTTCGTTTAAAAATGAAGAAAGCCCTTTATTTCCTTATGTTTTAGGTTTGGGAATTATGATAAGTGGCATAGCTATTTTTTTAGGTTTTAAAGGCATAAATACTATAATGAAAAGCTTATTTGATGGAAATAAATAACATATACTTAGCAAGTGTAAAAAAGCAAATGCTTTATTACAAAACTATCGCAGAAAAAGCAATTGATCAATTAGAAACAGAACAACTTTTTATTTCGGTAAACGAAGATACAAACTCAATTGCTACAATTATAAAGCACATGTCAGGCAATATGCTGTCGCGTTGGACTGATTTCTTAACTACAGATGGTGAAAAAGAATGGAGAATGAGAGATGCTGAATTTATGAATTTTAATAGTTCAAAAGACGAGTTAATGCAACTATGGAACATTGGTTGGGATTGTTTTTTTAATACCCTAAATAAATTAGAACCACATCAATTAACACAAATTATTTATATTAGAAACGAAGGTCAAACAGCTTTAGATGCTATTAATAGACAATTAGCTCATTATCCTTACCATATTGGTCAGATTGTATTTTATGCTAAAATGCTAAAGCAAAGTGATTGGGACAGTTTATCTATTCCAAAAAATAAGTCGAATGAATATAATGCTGATAAGTTTGCTAAAGATAAGAGTGTGAAACATTTTACTGATGATGAACTAAATAAGCTTCAAAATAAATAATAGCAATTATAAAACTACATTACCTATGTCCTTTTCAACTACTAGAATAGTATTTATTTTATTTACATTTACATTAGTTTCTTGTTATAATCAAGATCGAGATTGTAAAGATTTTAAAACAGGTTCATTTGAATTTACGCAAGAGATTGATGGAAAAAGTGAAACTTCTCACTTTGAACGAAACGATTCAATACAAATTGAAACTTTCAGAGGAAAAACAGATACTCTTTCTGTAAGATGGATAAATGATTGTGAATATATTGTAAAAAATATTCATCCAAAAAATAGAGCTGAGAAAAAAGCAATTCATATTAAAATACTAACTACCAGCGATGAAGGTTATGTTTTTGAATATGCATTTGTAGGTGAAGCAAAAAAACAACGAGGAACTGTAACAAAAGTGAAGTAGTTTACGTTTAACTAAAGTGTTTTAAAAAAAAACAAACCAAAACCAATTTAATTACTATGGAAATTTTAATGAATCCAGATGCTTGGATAGCACTATTAACTTTAACTTTTTTGGAAATTGTTCTTGGAATTGATAACATCATTTTCATATCAATTGTAACAGGTAAATTACCAGAAGAAAAACGTAAAAAAGCAACTCGAATAGGTCTTTTCCTTGCTATGTTTATGCGAATTGCTTTGCTTTTTGGTATTACTTTATTAATTGCTATGAAAGCTCCTTGGTTTAGTTTTGATTTTGGTTGGTTCTCTGCTGAAATTACGGGTCAAGCTTTAATTTTACTTTTGGGTGGATTGTTCTTAATTTATAAAAGTACTAAAGAAATACATGAAAAAGTAGATCATAAAGGAGAAGAAGAAAAACAGATGAAAACCAATGCTACTGCAACTTTTAGTAGTGTAATTGGACAAATTTTGTTGATTGATTTAATTTTCTCTGTAGATAGTATTTTAACAGCCGTAGGTATGACTAATGGTGTAGAAGGAGCTTTAATAATTATGATTACAGCAGTTGTAATTTCAGTTGGAGTTATGATGTTATTTGCTGTTCCTGTTGGAAACTTTGTAAATAAAAACCCTTCTATTCAAATTTTAGGATTAGCTTTCTTAATCTTAATTGGTTTTATGTTAATTACAGAAAGTATGCACTTGTCAAATGCTGAATTAGCAGGACAACATGTAGGTGCTGTACCAAAAGGTTATTTATATTTTGCTATTGCTTTTTCACTAGCTGTAGAGTTTTTAAATATGAAAATGAGAAAGAAAAAATAAATCTTCGTTTAAAATTATAGATAACTTAAAAAAAAGATAACCGTTCATTTTCTGAACGGTTATCTTTTTTTTAATACTTATCTGTTAAGGTTTTTAGAAAAACAATCAAATCTTCTTTTTCTTGATTTGTAAGATTCAACTTGTCAGGAGGAAGTGTTTGGTATTCTAATTCTATTCCTAAACCAGTTGCTCCACCTTTATCATAGAAATCTATAATTTCTTCTAATGTTGTATAAACTCCATTGTGCATATAAGGAGCTGTTTTTTCAATATTTCGAACTGTGGGTGTTTTAAAGAAAAACTTACGTTGTTCTGTTTTATAAACGCCATATCGTCCTAAATCATCATCAATTTCTGCATTGATTGTGTCTTTTGATTTTGGAACGCCTATTAATTCTATTTCTGATTCTTTAAAAAGTGTTGGAACTAATCCGTTAAATAATGGTGCAAAATGACACGTTGCACATTTTGCTTTTCCTGTAAAAATATTAAATCCATTAATCTCCTTTTTAGTTAAAGAGTTTTCTTTTCCTTGCATATTCAAATCAAATTTTGAATTGAATGGGCTTAATGACATAATATAAGAAGCAATAGCATTTCTAATAATATGGTTGTCAATTTCTTTTGCATATATTTTTTTAAATGCTTCCTTGTAATTATCGTTTTCAATAACTCTTTTTTCTAAGTCATTAAGTGATAAATGAAACTCATTTGGATTATTTACAACGTCTATAATTTGTCCTTCTAAACTTCCTGTTCTTTTATCATGAAAAAAGCCTTTTTGTAAAGCAGCATAAAACAATGTAGGTGAATTTCTAGTTGTTCCTGGTGATTTTGCTAATCCATCTGTAAAATATAATTCTTGTTTATGACAAGTTGCACAACTAATATCTTTTTTATTAGATAATGAAGTGTCTTCAAAAAGGAGTTTTCCTAATGCTACTTTATCGGCTTCTACAGGATTTCCTTTTTGATCTGTAAAATAATTAATATTAAAGGTTTCATTAGAAAACAAATTACTTGTTTCATAATTTATGGCTTGCTTAAATGGAAATGTTACTTTCCAATCGGTAACGGTTTCTTTCCAAATTTCCAGAGCTTTTTGTGTGCGATTTTTAATAAATGAATAACGATCGAAATCTTGAAATGTTCTTTTTTCTAAATCTATTATACTTTGATTTATCTCTTTTTGCCATTCTTGATATAATTCTTTCTTTTCAAATTCGGTTTCAAAAAGTGTTATCATTTTTTGTATAGATTTATAAACCGTTTGGCTTTCGGTTAAGGAATTTTCTAAAACTGGTGAATCAAAACCTGTTATTCCTGTTAATGCAATTCGGTTTATAGCATCACGCAAAATCCAAAGAACATGATGCTTTTTTAAAAATTGTAGGGTTTGATTCTTATATAAAAACTTTAATCTTATTGCTGTTGTTTCAACTTGTTTTGTTAATTCAACCTCATCTACCTTTTCATCAAATAATAATTCTTCAATAACCTGAAAGCCTGTTGGTTCTTTAATTTTTATATCTGTAAAATCTTCTTCTTCAACTTTTAAAATATTCGGTTGGTTCAAATATCCATAATTTTCAGAATCTACAAATGCTAAAATTGGTTCACATATTTTAAAATGCATTCTTGCTTTTAAATACATTTTTTTCTTTTCGTCAATTGAAGCAGCATTATTTAGTTTATCTAAAGCATTTGATGTGTTTAATAGTTCTGCTTTGAAGTCTTTTTCTAATTTTTTGTAAACTGTAGTTTCTTCATAAGTTGTTTCGTTTTTACAACTTATTAAAAAAGCCAAAAGGCTATATAAAAATATAGCCTTTAAGTTATTTATTTTCAATATTTTAATCATATTATCGCTCTAAACCTTTTATAAGATATAATACACTTGCTTCACTACTATCTGTGCTTGGGTTTGCATTTACATCTGTAAAACTTGCGTTTTCCCAACCATGATTTTGCGTACAAATTAAGAAACTTCCTTCAACTCCAATAATATCAGATACATCGATCATTCCTGTTAGTTCCCATAAACTACTTGCTGAACCATAACCTGCATTTTGAGCTGCATTTTGATCGCATTCTAAAACTACTTTTAATGCTCCTGTATTTAAATTATATTGGTATAAATATGAAAAGTGCGTTTTATCTGCTGTATCTGGATATCCGTTAGGATCTTCTTGAATGTAGGCATAATCTTTTGTTACAACTATATTGTCTGGACTATGAAATTGTCTTGCAACTCCTGATAATTTATCGCCATCTAAAACACATGTAATAGTAGCTATTTTAGGATCATTTGCATCTAGAATTACTTTATAAATTCTACCATAGAACGATCCTTTTCCTGTTAATGCAGTTGATTTTCTTCCTGTTACAGCAAAGTAAATTTCTCTATTAGCGGAAGCCGATCCTTTTCTGTAATCAATATCTTCTACTCTTGAGAATCCCATAATGCCATTATCTCTAGACTCTTGTTCTAGCTCATTTAATGTTCTTTCATTATATTCAACAAATTCTACTGGATATGTAACACCTTCTTGCATGTCCATTTCAAAGTTGATTCCTGCTTCAGTAACTTTTAATCCATATAAATTTCCACTAGCTAAATCTCCTCTATTTCCTACATACATTGCTAATTGTCCGGATGGAGTTGTGTTATCACTTGTATCGTCTCCTATGAAAGCTACTGTTTTATTTGGATATGCATCTTTACCTATCACTACTGCATTTTCAGTAGACCATTGTCCTAAAGCTGGTAATAATGTAGCTAATTCTGCGTTTTCAGCACTTTTAAATGGATCGGTAGCAAAAACTCCTTTCGAAGCTCCACCCCATTCTCCTCCTGAAAGGAATAATGGACCAAATCCATGCTCTTCTGGTGTTACTAATGAACCTGAACATTGCGCTGTACGTGCTGTAGCTGCTGCATTTAAAATATATTCTCCCTTTACTGGTTTGAATGTTTTATCAAATGAAATTCTTGCGATAGAATAATCTGCTTCAATATTATTGATTAAAGAAAAAGTACCATCACTGTTTTTCATTAATCCCATTCCGTCTGCCATTGAACCATATACAAAATTAGGAGATTGTGTAAGTTGGTCTTCTGAGCTTAATATTGAATAAATTTCAATATTTTCAAAACCTGATTTTTTAGCTAAAAAAACTGGAGTTTCGGAATGATTGGCTAAAACGACTTTTTCTTCAGTTTCGACATTTGAATCATCATCTTGGTTACAAGAAATGACCATCACTGACATAGTACATAATAATAAAGTCTTAAAATTTGTTTTCATAATAGTAATTGGTTGTTTTTAATGTCCCAAAACTACTTTATGAGTGTAAACAAATAGTAAATTGCTTGTTACGCTTACTACATTCTTATTTTATCAAAAGGTTACTATCTTAATTTTCTATTAATTAAATATCAATTTTCTTTTTTACTTATTAATAGTTTAAATTAACTCCAAATCCAATACCCATATCGCTATCATAATGAGTTGTTATTCCGATATTTTTACTTGCAATATATTTGAATCCGGTCATATATTCTTTATCTGTATTGATCATAAATGCCATTCGTAATCGCTTTGAAATGGGAATATCTTCACGCATTAGTTGTAATCTAACATTACCATCATGATAAACTTCGGCTTGAAAATTAACCAATAAAGGCAACGTATATACAAAACCTAAACTAGCTTGGATTCGTTTATCTTTTGTACTTTTTTGTCCAAAAAGATTTTCTTCAATTTCTCCAGAATCTAATTTTCGATAACGTGCGTCAAAACCAATAAATGGCATAAACCATTGGTTTCTTCCAATATAACGACCAATATGTGTTTCCGATTCATAACCGTGATGGTCATTATAACCTAATCTCCATTCGGAATTTATACTCCAACGCGTGTTTTGCAACATTATTTGTCCGTCATTTCCGTTGGTTGCAAAATCATTTTCTGCCATGAAATGAAACTGATTGCTTTCGGTTTGCAATTTTTTATAAGCTTTTTCTTTATTCGGTAAATAAGGATTAGGTTGCGAATCTTCATAGCTAAAAACACGATTCATTCCTGCCATCATGTGATATAGAATATGACAATGAAAAAACCAATCGCCATCTGCATTGGCTTCAAATTCTATAACATCTGTTTCCATTGGCATAATGTCCAATACATTTTTTAAAGGGGCATAATCTCCTTGTCCATTTAAAACTCTAAAATCATGACCATGTAAATGCATTGGATGGCGCATCATGGAATTATTATACAAAGTAATACGAAGTATTTCTCCTTTTTTTATCAAAATTTTATCGGTTTCCGCCATTACTTTGTTATCCATACTCCAAACATAACGGTTCATATTTCCGGTTAATTCAAAGCGAAGTTCACGAACTGGAGCCTCTTTTGGTAATGTTGTTTTTGTAGACGATTTTAACATACCGTAGTTTAAGGTAACAATATCTGATGCTGTTGAATTCATATTGTGTTTTGAATGATCCATTCCTTCCCTATTCATTCCTTCATGCTTCTCTTTCTTTGTTTTTTGACTGTTTCCTGTAATTTCAGGATACATCACGGTATTCATGTCCATTTTTTGAAAACTCATATCCATTCCCATGTCGTCCATAGTTCCATCCATATTCATCATATCATTCATCATTTTCATCCCTTCAAAATATTTTAATTTTGGCATTGGACTCACTAATTGTTTAATTCCTTTACCTATGTAAATAGAGGTAGATTTTGTTCTATCTTCTGGAGTTGCTAAAAATTCATACGAAGTATTTTCCGCAGGAATTGTTACAATAACATCATACGTTTCAGAAACACCAATAATTAATCGGTCAACTTCTACTGGTTCTACATCATTTCCATCATTGGCTACAACAGTTATTTTTCCACCTGCATATTTTAACCAAAAATAGGATGAAGCACCACCATTAGCTATTCGTAAACGAACTCTATCTCCTGCTTTGAATTGAGATAATTGACTTTCATGCTGTCCGTTTATTAAAAACTTATCATAATACACATCACTAACATCCATGGCAAGCATACGTTTCCATTCGTTTGTCAATTTTGTCTTAAAATGCCCTTCTCGAATAGCTTCAGCATAACTTTGGGTTGTTCCTTTTTTTATTGCAAACCAATCGGAAGCGTTATGCAACATGCGATGTACATTGTTCGGATTATAATCTGTCCATTCACTTAATATTATTGGAACTTGTGGAAGATCATCAATTCCAGTTCTAAAAGTTAGGTCATCTTGCTTTTTCTTTAAAATTAAAGAACCATACATTCCTATTTGTTCTTGCATACCACTGTGACTATGATACCAGTGTGTTCCTGATTGAATAATTGGAAAACGATATACATGTTTGGTTCCTGGTTCAATAGGCATTTGTGTTAAAAACGGCACACCATCTTCTTTATTAGGCAAATACAATCCGTGCCAATGTAAGGATGTTGATTCTTTCAATTCATTATACACATGAATTTCTGCAATATCACCTTCTGTAAATGTTAGTGTTGGCATTGGAATTTGTCCGTTTACCGCAATTGCCCTTTTTTCTTTTCCTGAAAAATTAACAATTGTATCTTTAACGTATAAATCATATCGTACCACATTTTGTGCATACATTGTAATTGTTACTACAAATAATATAACTGTGGCTATTCTTTTTTTCATTTTTTAAATTTTTATTGTTCGCAATCGTAATGCATTTGCAATTACTGATACTGAACTTAAACTCATTGCTAATGCTGCTATCATAGGAGAAAGTAATAATCCAAAAACTGGGAATAAAATTCCTGCTGCTATTGGAACTCCTACTGAATTATAAATAAAGGCAAAGAATAGATTTTGTTTGATATTTTTCATTACAGCATGACTTAAGTTTTTTGCTTTCACAATGCCTTGTAAGTCTCCTTTTACGAGTGTAATTTTAGCGCTTTCTATAGCAACATCTGTTCCTGTTCCCATTGCTATTCCTATATCTGATTGTGCCAATGCAGGAGCATCGTTTATTCCATCTCCAGCCATGGCTACTACTTTACCTTTTGCTTGTAATGCTTTTATGTATTCCAACTTGTCTTGTGGTAAGCAACTCGCTTTAAACTCGGTTAAACCTAAGTAATCGGCAACTGATTTCGCTGTATTTTCATTGTCACCCGTTAGCATTACAACCTCAACACCTTGGCGTTTCAGTTCTTGAACAGCTTCAAGACTAGTTTGCTTAATTGCATCAGTAATGGTAATATAGCCTACCACTTTTTTATCAATTGCAATATATGAAACTGTTTTTCCTTTCTTTTGTTCTAAAATTACTTCTTTTTCAATTTCAGAGAGAACTTGAATTCCTTCTTGTTCTAGTATTTTTTTATTTCCTAAGCTTATTTTTTCTTGATTTATAAATCCTATTACACCTTTACCTGTGATGGATTCGAAATTTTCTACTTTAGAAAAAGCTACATTTTTAGATTTTGCAAAACGAACTACTGCTTCAGCTAATGGATGTTCGCTATTTTGATTTAAGGAAGCAATTTTACCTAAAATTTCATTTTCTAATCTTTCTTTAACTACAATTTTTTCAACAGATGGTTTTCCTTCAGTTAGCGTTCCCGTTTTATCGGTAATTAAAACATCTATTTTGTCCATTTTTTCAATGGCTTCTGCATTTTTAATTAACACTCCTGATTTCGCTCCTTTTCCTACTCCAACCATAACCGACATAGGTGTTGCTAATCCTAAAGCACATGGACAAGCGATGATTAATACTGCAATGGCATTTACAAAAGCGTAGACTAGCTTTGGTTCTGGTCCGAATTGCCACCAAACTATAAACGTAATTACTGAAATTAATACTACAACAGGAACAAAATATTTTGCTACCTTATCTACTAAATTTTGAATTGGAGCTCTTGAACGACTAGCATCGCTAACCATTTGAACTATTTGTGACAATAACGTCTCGGATCCTATTTTTTCAGCAATCATTAAAAACGATTTTGTTCCGTTAATTGTTCCTGAAGTTACTGTGTCGTCTATTCTTTTATCAACAGGAATGGGTTCGCCCGTAATCATGGATTCATCAATAGTACTATTTCCTTCAATAATTTTTCCATCAACTGGGATTTTCTCTCCTGGTTTTACACGAATAATATCTCCTTTTTTAATACTGTGAATGGCAATAACTTTTTCTTCTCCATTATTTACTAAAGTAGCTTCTGTTGGCGCTAATTTTAATAATTCTTTAATTGCTCCACTTGTTCTACTATGTGCTTTTGCTTCAAGCAACTGTCCTAATAAAACTAATGTTAATACAACTGCTGTAGCTTCAAAATACAAATGAACAGTTCCTTCTGATGTTTTAAATTCTGATGGAAAAACAGATGGAAAAAGCATTCCAATAATACTAAAAACAAAAGCGACTCCTGTTCCAATACCTATTAAGGTAAACATGTTTAAGTTCCAATTGATGATGGATTTCCATGCTCTTTCAAAAAACATCCAACAGGCATAAAAAACAACTGGAATAGTCAATATAAATTGAACCCAATTCCATTTACTTAATTCCATTATCTTAAAAAGTGGATTATTTGGAATCATTTCTGACATGGAAATAATGAAAATAGGAATTGTAAAGAGAGTTGCAATTTTCATTTTATGCCATAACTTCTTGTATGCTTCATTTTCTTCGGAATCCGTTGGCTCCATTGGCACTAAATCCATTCCGCAAATAGGACAACTTCCAGGTTCATCTTTAATTACTTCTGGATGCATAGGACATGTATATTGTACTTTTTGAGTCAATACAGGTTGTTGTACTAAATCCATTCCACAAACAGGACAATCACCTGCTTTATCATAGACTTTATCACCTTCACAATGCATGGGACAATAATATTTCCCTGCTTGATGATTATAGCTTTGCTCTTGATGATTGTGTTCTTTTTTTACGGATGAACAACAACTTTTCTTTGGTGTCTCTTCAGAATGATTGTTTAATAATGAAATTTGATATTTACTTTCTTTTCCGCCCAAAGCTTCTTGTAGAACATTAAGTTCTACATGGTTTGACATGGTTATAGTAACTTGTTTTTCTTCTTTTGAAACGTTAACCTCTTTTACATTTGGAACTTTAGACAAGCTCTCTTTCACTTTAGCTTCACAACCTGAACATGTTACTCCTAGTATTTGATATTTATGAGTCATACTTTTTGCTTTTTAATACTACAAATTTCGGAATACTAAAAACGAATGGTTTACACAATTATGGATTAGATTTGCAAAATTTATAATTGATCTATTTGAATTCGTTTATTCTCTTTGAGCTTTTTAAAGTATGATGGTGAAAAGCCCGTCACTTTTTTAAACTGATTACTCAAATGCGCACTACTACTATAATTTAATAGGTTAGCAATTTCGGTCAGCGATAATTCATCATAAACGATTAGCTCTTTTACTTTTTCAATTTTAAGATTGATAAAGTATTTTTCAATACTTATTCCTTCAATATCTGAAAATAGATTACTTAATTTACTATAATCTTGACGAAGTTTGTCTTTTAAGTAATCTGATATATTTATATTGATATCGTTGTTCTTATTTTGAATTAGGTCTATTAAAATATTTTTTATTTTTTCAATTATTTTACTATTTGTATCATCTAAAATTTCAAAACCAAATGGTTCTAATTGCTTACTAATTTTCTTTTTTTCTTCAATAGATATTGGTTTTGATAGGGTAACTTCTCCTAATTCTATAGAAAGTATGTTAAGCCCGAGTTTTTCTAACTCAGACTTAACTACTAGGATACATCTACCGCAAACCATATTTTTAATGTATACTTTCATAGTGTAATTTATAAATTAAAAAAAGTATATTCAAAGTTTAGATAAAAGCCATTAGGTGCTGTTCTTTGCATTGAATTTATTAATTCTCTTTTATAGGCTAAATCAATTCGTGCTTGACTATTTATAATAAACTGAATGGCTGGAATTACATCTAAATAGGATTTTCCGTTTTCATTTATCGTTTGCCCAACAAATTCTAGCATTAAATTAATATTTGTTTGTTTATAATTAGTGTATTTTTTGGGATACATTAATTTTCCAAATGACAACGTATAATTTGTTGCGTTATTTCCTAAATTATCTGGAAATGGATTTTCTGAACCATTATTGAATACTTTTTCAAAACTTACAGATGAACTAATTGCTATTTTATGAATTAATTTTGTGGCTACAATTCCTGCTTCAAAACCACCATTTTGTCCCATAATTTCTATCTGTTCTTGATGAATTGGACTATTATTAAAACCCAATCTTCCGTATGCTGCCATTCTAAAATGACTGTTTAAATCGTCAGAAGAGAAGAATCTATATTTTGAGTATATGTTTGCTCCTGAAAACTCAAAGTTTCCATTTCTATTACTATTAAAGATAGTTCCTCTAAACATTAGGTTTTTATTTAAACCATACGTTACTTCTGGATTAAAACTATAATTGTATTTATTATCTATAGTTCTTTCAAAAAATGTATTTGCTAAGCGAATACTTAATGAATTGGTAGGAACATTACTTGCTGGATCTGTTACTACAAATAATTCTTGCGCTTTACTATTTTGAAAAAAGGTTATAACAAAAATAATCAATATTTTTTTCATTAGTTTACAACTTTAATATGAAAAACATCTTTTGCATTTGAAAGGTATGTTTCAATATTTTTATATTTTTTAGCTAATTTTTTAAATTCTTTGTCTGTTACATATCCTTTATCTAAGATTTGAATTTGTACTTCTTCATTAGTGCTTATCTTTTTGTCCTCAATTAGTACAAATGATTTATCGTTAAGTACATTTTCTGAATTTGTTGTAAGAATAAGTGATCCGATAAAGAAACCTGCTTTTTCAACGCTTTCTTTAAACACATTTGGATTTATTGTGTTTCCTTCTTTAAGTGTAACAATAAAAGTATTTGTATTTAAATCAGTATCTACTTCTTGTACTTCTGGAAGGTTTTTAAGTTGTTTATTAATTGCATTTGAACACATAGAACAGGTTAGTCCTGTTGCTCTAATTTCTGCTTTTGCTATTTGAGCATTTAAATTATTACTCATCATGATTATAGTAATAATCATGGCTGTTTTTAGGATGATATTTTTCATTTCTTATTTTATATAATTAGTTATTTCTTCTTCAGTTGGGTTTATTGCTATTAATTTCCCTTCTGAATTGAATAAAAAAGTTGTTGGAAGTTCTTCAACACCAAACAAAAGTGCGGTTTCTGCATTAAATCCTTTTGGATCTATAAGTTGTGTGTATTTAATTTTATCTTTTAAAATGGCTTTTTTCCATTTTTCTTCGTCTTTATCAACGGATATGCCAACGATTTCGAGTTTATTATGATCTATTTCATCATATAATTTTACCATCTTTTTATTTGCAATTCTACATGGTGCACACCAAGATGCCCAAAAGTCAAATAATATCCATTTCCCTTTAAATCCATTACTCTTAACTTCTTGATTTAAAGTATTTTTAAGCGTAAAAGAAGGTAACTGATCTCCTATTTTTATTTGAGCTTGCATTCCTATTGAAAATAGAAATACTACGATCATTATTTTATTCATTCTATTACTTTATTGTTTCAACTACTTTTCCACATGAAAGCATTTTGCTTCCATAATATGGATTTTTAACTGTACTTTCTTTACTTAACCAATTTGCTCCTTTTCCATTATTTGCCATTGGACAATGTTGAATGTAAACTGGCGATTGAAATTTTGAAACTTTTATAATATCATAGATATCATTCGATAATGTTATGAATTGTTTACGTTGATTATCTATATCTTTTGAACTCGAAATGGCTTTGGTTGTTTCTTCTATTGCGTTCCTTTTTTTCATCCAAACCATGTGAACATCATTTGCTAATACTTTCATATCAACTGCATTTATAGCTGCAATAAGTTCATTAGAAATAGTTGTTGATTTAGATACATCACTCATAACCAAAGCATCTTTTAATATGAAATATTTTTCAAAAACAGTGGTTAATTTTCCATCTTCTTGTTGTATTGTTTTTTCTTCAGAGTGGTGTTTTTCTTCTTTTACAACTTCTTTTGATTCTCTATTGTATTGACAACATCCGTGTAAATTATCATACGCATCATTAGGCGCTAGAAATTTTTCATTATCATAACCTGCAAGTGCTATTCTTTTTAGAATTTCATCTTGATTTGTTTTTTTTGAATCAAAAGTAATTTCTGCTGTTTTAGTTTCTTTATTCCAATCTACGTTTGCTACCTTTTTAAGGTTTCCTGCTTTTTCTATTGTAGATTTACACATTCCACAGTTTCCTGATATTTTAACTGTAGCTGTTTTTGCATTTTTAATTTGTGCATCGCAAGCGATGAATGATAACATTGAGAATGCTACCATGAAAATTTTTAATGAATTTTTCATTATATAAGATTTTAAAAACAAATAAGTGATATTTGTTTTTATTAGTAAAATTTTAAATTGTAATAAATAGATAGTGTTGAGCAGAAAAATGCTCAAATTTTGACAGAATATGGGCTGTCATGAAAAGGAGTTAACCTATTTTAGGAGGAGACCAAATAGCATAAAAACCAAGAGTGATAGGTTTTTCTAAGTAGCTAAAGTTGGTTTTTTTATCTTGAATAATTAAAGTTGGTTCTTTAATTTCAAAAGGATAAATTGATAAAATACTTGAAAAAACTAGGGAAACACTACAACTTGAATTGTTACAATTTCCATTACATCCTTCTTTTTCTGATTTTGTTTTATCACAACAACTTTTCTCTTTTTCTAAAGATTTTTCTACTTTACAACAAGATTTTTCTTTTTGTGTGGATTTTGTAGTGCAAGCATAGGCTTCTGTTGGACTCAAAAAGAATCCAAGAGTTACAAATAACACTATGTAGAAAAATCTTATCATAATTAGGACACAAAAGTATAATAAAAAATATATAAGTCTGTTAAAGATAAGCAAAATATTAATCTAAACTTAATGTAATTTATCACTAATTATAGTATAAACTACACCAAATAAAAAAGGGAATACCCCCTTAATAAAAGGTATTTGTACTCTTTCCTAGCATTAAATATGAGTTTACATTTGTCTCATAAAAATAAATACCTAAAAAAGTCTAATTAACAATAAAAAAAATGAAACAATTATTTAAAAAAGAAATTCTAGTAATAATACTATTATTTATTACTGGAACAATGTCTTCGCAATTTGTTGCAAGACATGCTATGACACCAGCTCAATATCAAACCGAATTTAACAACCTAAGTGCAAAGGGTTATAGAGTTACTTCATTATCAGGCTATACTAGTAATGGTAAAGAATTGTATGCGGCAATCTGGAATAAGGTAACTGGACCAGCTTGGGCTGCTAGACACGGAATGTCATCTACGGAGTATCAAAAAGATTTCAATGATAAAGTTAGCAAAGGATACAGACTTGTTTGTTTATCAGGATATGGTGTTGGAAATCAAGCAAAATTTGCTGCTGTTTGGGATAAAAGCTCAGGAGGAGCTTGGAAAGCAAAGCATAATATGACAGCTGCTGATTATCAAAAAGCTTTTAATGATAATAGCAAAGCGGGATACCAATTACAACAAGTTTCAGGCTACGTTGTGAATGGAACAGAATATTTTGCCGCTTTTTGGGAAAAGAAATCAGGTTCTATAATAGCTAGGCATAATCTAAATTCAGCTGATTACCAAAAAGCTTTTAATGACTTTACCAGTAAAGGATATCATTTAAAATGTGTTAGTGGTTATCAAAAAGGGCGCACTGATTTATATGCTGCTATTTGGGAAAAATCTACATATCCTTTGGCAATGGCTAAACATGGTTTGAGTAGAAAAAACTACCAAAATACATTTGACAACTTATATTATCAAGGATATGTACCTGTTTTTGTAAATGCATTTGCTTCAAGTGGAGCGGATAATTATAATGCTATTTGGACTAATAAGGTAATGAAATCTGCTGATATTAATAAAATGGATAACGCTGTTGAAAACTACATGTCTACACAAGGAGTAAATGGTTATTCTTTTGCCGTTACTAAAAATGGAAGATTAGTTTTTGCAAAATCTTATGGATATGCTGATAAAGCAACAAATGAAATTATGTCACCCAATCATTCGATGAGAATAATGAGTGTATCAAAATCAGTAACTGCAGCTGGAATTATGAAACTTTTGGAACAAAACAAGATTAGTATGAATCAAAAAGTCTTTGGTCCAAACAGTATCTTAGGATCTAAATATGCTACTCCATCTGATAAAAAGAAACTAAATGACATTACAATTTCACAATTATTACATCATACTTCAGGATTAAGATCATGCAATGGAGAAGCAGAATTTTGGAATAAAGACAAAACTTATGATGACACCATGAAAATGTTGTTAAAATCATCTGATTTACTAAAATTTGATCCTAATACTAAATATTCTTATTCAAACACTGGTTATTTTATTTTAGCACTAGTAATTCAACAAATAAGTGGTCAATCTTATGAAAACTTTATCAGAACAAATGTCTTGAATCCAGCTGGTGTAGGATCAGGAATGTATGTTGGTTTAGCTAATGGTAGTGTAAAATCAAATGAAGCACATTATACACCAGAAACCAAACAAAACATGCAATTATGGGCAGGTTTTGGAGGTTGGGTTGCCAGACCTATTGATCTTGTGAAGTATTTAGGAAAAGTAGATGGAAGTACTCCTCCTACTGACATTATAAAGGCAAGTACACATGCAATACTAACACAAAACACTCCTTTATCACCAAATTATGGTTGTGGTTGGACAATTTCAGGTGATAAACAAAGACACAACGGAGCGCATGGAGGTTCTAGATCATGGTTGGCAGAAATTGGTGATGGTTATAGCATTGCAATAATCATTAATAATGCACCATCCAATGATGATAATCTTAGTAAACTATTAAATGATATTTCAACTGCGGTTAAAGATGTTTCTGCCTTTCCAAGTTATGATTTATTCTAAAAAAGTAAAAGGCTGTATCAAAAGATACAGCCTTTTACTTTTTTTTAATCTAGAGACAAAGTGATTTGACCATCATCATCTAAATCTGTTTTTACATCATCAGAAACTGATTCTTCATCTGTGACTTCCATCTTTTCTGGTTCAGGTTCTACTGGTTCTTCAAAAGGAAGTGGTTCCAATAAGTTAATTTGTTTTACTTTATCTGCCGTTAATTGGTTCCCCAAAGCTTTAATTCCTTTCAATGCAATAAATTCTTCTAGATTTACTTGCAAAGTTTCTTTTTGAACTCCTTTTACTTTGGCAAAAATAACCTCAGCCATTGGTTTCCAGTCGGTGGAAACAATCTCTAATTGAGATTTCTCATGTTCAGTAATAAAAATTTCTTCTTTATTTTCATTTTCAATTACAAAACGTTTTACATAATAGCGTTCCTTTTCACCATCAAAATAAATAGCTGAAATGGGTTTATTAGGTTTCCATTTTTCTAAAACCACCATATCTTGATCAAAATGAGTGGTTAATTCTGGAATAATGGTTTTTAATTTTCCTGATTGGTTAATGATTAACAATCTATCATTTGGTTTGAATTCTCCTAACAATTCTCCTCTTCCATCTACGTTTAAACGTTGAACTGTTTCATCAAACCATATTTTTCTTGGTCGTAGCGTTGAAATTCCTTTCTCTTTTAATTCAATTTTCTTAATTGGATATTTTGAAACTGAATTCCCTTTGGATCCTCTACCTTTTATTAAAATGTCTGCAAAATCTAAATCCCATTTTAGTTTTTTAATACTGCCTACTTGGCGTAACAAAATAGTTACCACTTCAGCTTCTCCATTAGGATTGTGAGAAAAATAAAGAATTTGTGATCCTGGTTTTTCTTGTGTAATATGATATTCTTTATCACGTGTTACACCTGAAACATTGAAACGCTTTACAAAGGTTGCGCCACTTTTTCCATCTCTATATATGACATTATAAATGGTTCTCTTATCGTTTTTATCAAAAATTGCCACATGAATAATGTCTTTACCTATAAATTTTTTATCATCAACTTTTGTAACAACCATTCGTCCATCTCTTAAAAAGACAATAACATCATCAATATCAGAACAATCTGCTACATATTCGTCCTTTTTAAGTCCAGTTCCAAGGAAGCCTTCTATCTTATTAACGTATAATTTTGTATTTCTTAATGCTACTTTTGTTGCTTCAATAGTATCGAAGCTTCTTAATTCTGTTTGACGTTCACGTCCTTTTCCATATTTTTCTTTTAGTTTAGTAAAAAAAGTAATGGTATAATCAATGATATTTGCCAAATCGTGTTTTACTTGTTCCATTTCTGCTTCTAATTTCGCAATAGCGTCATCGGCTTTATCGGAATCGAAACGAGTAATACGAATCATAGGGATTTGCGTTAATTTTTGCAAATCGTCATCGTGAATATCACGAACTAATAATTTTTTAAATGGTTCAAATTTTTTGTATAAATATTCGTAAAGACTTTCTCTATCGCTATATAATTTAAAGTCGATATACATTTCTTCACGAATGAATATTTTTTCTAAAGTTGAAAAGTGCCATTTGTTTTCTAATTCGTCTAATTGAATTTCTAGTTCACGTTTTAATAAATTGACTGTTCTGTTTGTTGAAATTTTCAACATATCAGAAACGCCAATAAACAATGGCTTATTGTTTTCAATAACACACCCTAAAGGAGCGATAGATGTTTCACATGCTGTAAATGCATACAATGCATCAATCGTTTTATCTGGAGAAACACCAGATGGTAAATGAATGACGATTTCAACTTCTGCTGCTGTGTTATCTTCAATTTTTTTAACTTTGATTTTACCTTTATCATTCGCTTTCAAAATACTATCTATTAAAGAGGAAGTATTTGTTGAAAATGGAATTTGAGTAATAACTAAAGTAGATTTATCTAGTTGAGAAATTTTGGCACGTACACGTACACGACCACCACGTAATCCATCATTATAATTAGACACATCTGCAATACCGGCAGTTGGGAAATCTGGATATAAAGTAAATGGTTTTCCTTTTAATATTTTTATTGATGAATCAATTAATTCATTGAAATTGTGTGGTAAAACTTTTGTTGACAAACCAACGGCAATTCCTTCTGCTCCTTGTGCTAAAAGTAGTGGGAATTTAACAGGAAGATTTATAGGTTCTGCACGACGACCATCATAAGAAGTTCCCCATTCGGTAATTTTTGGAGAATATAAAACATCATGACCAAACTTAGAAATACGAGCTTCAATATAACGAGAAGCCGCAGCGCTATCACCTGTAAGGATATTTCCCCAGTTACCTTGCATATCGATAATTAGGTCTTTTTGCCCAATTTGTACCATTGCATCACCAATACTGGCATCACCGTGAGGATGATATTGCATGGTGTGTCCAACAATATTCGCCACCTTGTTGTAACGACCATCATCTAGTTCTTTCATGGAATGCATGATTCTACGTTGCACAGGTTTAAAACCGTCTTCAATCGCTGGAACCGCACGTTCTAATATTACATAAGAAGCATAATCTAAAAACCAATCCTTATACATTCCGGTTACTTTTGTAATCGTATCTTCTGGATTTTCGTTGTTTTCGTAAAAATGATGCCCTGATGTTTTTATATCATCAAAACCTTCTGTTTCATTAGATTCGTTTGCCGATTCGTTTTGTTCTTCTGGGTTTATGTTTTCTTCGTCTTCGTTCATTTTTTTGGGGTTTACGGTTAACGGTTAAAAAGTTACGACAACTGCGAACTTTTAACTGTAAGCTGTGAACTACTCTTTTTCAATTACATCTAATTCTACTTTCAAATTATTTATGATGAATTCTTGTCTATCTGGCGTATTTTTACCCATATAGAATTCTAATAATTTTTCAATGGTTGTTCCTTTGTCTAGCATTACTGGATCTAATCGGATATCATCGCCAATAAAGAATTTAAATTCGTCTGGTGAAATTTCTCCAAGCCCTTTGAATCGTGTAATTTCTGGTTTTGGTTTTAATTTTTCAATAGCGCTTACTCTTTCTTCTTCACTATAACAATAAATTGTTTCTTTTTTATTTCGTACACGGAATAATGGTGTTTGTAAAATATACAAATGTCCGTCTTTAATTAATTCTGGAAAGAACTGTAAAAAGAACGTAATTAATAACAATCGAATGTGCATTCCATCGACATCGGCATCGGTTGCAATTACAATGTTGTTGTAACGCAAATCGCCCATATCTTCTTCAATATTTAAAGCGGCTTGTAATAAATTGAACTCTTCATTTTCGTACACAATCTTTTTAGACATTCCATATGAGTTCAAAGGCTTTCCACGCAAACTAAAAACGGCTTGCGTATTCACATCACGCGATTTCGTAATCGAACCAGAAGCCGAATCTCCCTCTGTAATAAAAAGTGTACTTTCTAGACTTCTTGGATTCTTAACATCTGCTAAATGTACTCTACAATCTCTTAGTTTTTTATTGTGTAAGTTTGCTTTTTTAGCTCTGTCTTTTGCTAATTTACGAATACCTGATAATTCTTTTCGTTCTCTTTCTGCTTGTAAAATCTTACGCAATAACAAATCAGCTACTTCTGGATTTTTATGTAAGAAGTTATCTAATTTTGTTTTGATAAAGTCATTTACAAAAGTACGAACTGTTGGTCCATTTGGTCCAATATCTGTTGAACCTAATTTGGTTTTGGTCTGTGATTCAAAAACAGGTTCTTCTACTTTTACCGAAACTGCTGAAACTATTGATTTACGTATATCAGAAGCTTCAAAATTCTTATTATAAAATTCTTTTATTGCTCTTACAATAGCTTCACGAAAAGCACTTAAGTGTGTTCCTCCTTGCGTTGTGTTTTGTCCGTTTACAAACGAATGATATTCTTCTGAATATTGTGTTTTACTATGTGTTATAGCTACTTCAATATCATCACCTTCTAAGTGAATGATTGGATATACCATATCTTCTTCTGAAATATTTTCGTCTAATAAATCTTTTAATCCATTTTCAGAAACATATTTTTCACCATTGTAATAAATCGTCAAACCGCGATTTAAGTAACAATAGTTTTTAAGCATTTTAATGATGTACTCATTACGATACTTATAGTTTTTAAAGATGGTTTCATCTGCAACGAAAGATACTTTTGTTCCTTTGCGCTTGGTAGTTTCTATTACGTCTTCTTCAATTGTAAGATTTCCTGCGGAAAATTCTGCTGCTTTTTGTTGGTTATCACGAACCGATTCTACACGGAAAAAGTTTGAAAGTGCATTAACTGCTTTGGTACCTACTCCATTTAAACCTACTGATTTTTTAAAGGCTTTAGAATCGTACTTTCCTCCTGTGTTCATTTTGGAAACCACATCGACTACTTTCCCTAATGGAATACCACGACCATAATCGCGAACGGTAACTAGTTTCTCTTTAATCGTTACTTCAATGGTTTTTCCAGCACCCATAACGAATTCATCGATACAGTTATCCATCACCTCTTTTAATAGAATATAAATTCCATCATCTGGTGAGGAACCGTCTCCCAGTTTTCCAATGTACATTCCTGGACGCATACGGATATGCTCTTTCCAGTCGAGTGAACGAATATTGTCTTCGGTGTATTGATTTTGCTCTAGCATAAACAGATTTCGGATTTTGTGCAATATAGCATTTATCTTAAAAGAATGAAAGTATTGAAACCAGAAGTTATTGACAATAAAAATAACAAATAAAAAAAATAAAATTTATTGTTTTGTAATAAATATTTTTTATTTTTGAATAAATTTTAAAAGTAATTCAATATGAATACAAAATCTTCAAAAACTATTTTAACTATCATGAATGTACTTTTTTGGATAGTGTTTATTGCCTTATGCATAGAAACAGGCGTTTTATTATGCAGTTATTTAGCAAGTGTATTTATTACTGAAACCGCTAATTTTAAGCTATACAAACCTATAGACTTAAATGAAATTTTAACTAAAGATGTTGTGCAATATCATATCATTATGACTTCTTATATTATCATGAATTTCTTAAAAACATTTATCGCTTACAAAGTAGTTAAGTTGTTTACTATATTAAAATTTGAAAAACCTTTTACAACTGAAACAACAAAATTTGTTTTTGACATTAGTTTATGGGTCTTTATTACAGGAATTTTTGGAGCTGTTGCAAATTCTAATTTTAAATGGATAAGTAAAACAATCCAAAAACTAAGCATTGAATGGAATGCAAATGAAATTATATTTTTTGCTGGTTTAATTTATATAATTGCAGTAATCATGCAAAAAGGTACAGAAATTCAAGATGAAAATGACTTAACCGTTTAAATTATGGCAATTATTGTAAACCTAGATGTAATGATGGCTAAACGAAAAATGTCATTAAACGAACTATCAGAAAAAGTTGGTTTAACATTGTCAAATTTGTCAATTTTAAAAACCGGAAAAGCAAAAGCCATTCGCTTTAATACATTAGAAATGATTTGCAAGGTTTTAGAATGCCAACCAGGTGATATTTTAGAATATAAGAAAGACTAATTTAGTTATAATGCCAAAAAATTCCTTTATCTAAAACCGTCCAAAGTGCTGCTTTTTGGTTTCCTGCTTTTAAGGCTTGGTTTGCCCAAGTGTTGCAAGTATAAAACAAATTATAACTGCCTTTCGCTTCGTAGAAAATGTCGTGTTTGCCATAGGAATGGATTCCAATGCGTTGTATTTTATTTGAAGTGTCTAATAAAAAGCTATTCTCAATATAACGTATCATCTTTTGATATTGATTTTCAGAGATAAAGAACTTTTTACAATTCTCATCTTCTTTTAGACTCCCATAAAAAGTAATATGCATCGCAGACGAACTCAATCCTGTAATGGCTTTTGCTGCTGTAGAAGCTTTTAAATCAGCCCAAGTAGGTGTGTCTAAATAAAATCCTTTATCTCCCCAACCAAAAGCCAGACTTTGTCTAGTGGAATCTTTTGCTTTGGTATCTAAATATGAAATATCAGTTGACCAATCTTTTATTTCGTTTTTCAATGGTAAAACAATGTCTGTATGTACTCCGTTGGAAAGGATATAAATCGGAATATTTTTATTTGTAACTTCATTATTTTCGTTTACTGAAACAATAGACGTAAAGAAAATAACGATAGCATAAAGCAATAAAAAACCTAGAAATCCTAATACTATTTTCAGTGTTAATTTTAAAAGTCTTTTCATAAATCAAAATAATTTTCACAAATCAATCTCAAAACTACGTATTTTTTTAGAAAAATAACGTAACAAAAAAAATGCTTATTCGTCTCTCTAAAACGTAACATTAATTCCATAAAATAAATTTCAGGAATATCATAAATCTAAAAAAGACTCCTTAATTAAAAACTAAATTATGAAAGATAAACTATTATTTGTAATCCATTGGATCTCTATTTTCATTGTTTCTATCTCAATGTTCGCATACGGAGCTTCTAAATCAATTCAATTTAGAAAAGTATCTGAAGTAGTTGATTTAAGTACCATTTCTGGACAAGATTTAATGTGGGCTTTTTATGGTTATTCTGTAACTTATCCTATCATAATTGGTGTTTTTCAAGTTATTGGAGCAATCAGCTTACTCTTTGCTAAAACTCGACTATTTGGATGCCTTCTTTTATCAACCATTCTTTTTAACATTATTATACAAGATTTTATTTATGATGTTAATCATGGTGCTTTCAAAAGTGCAATTTTATATCAAGTTTTACTTTTTCTCTTAATGGCTTTCAATTTTACACACATGAAAGAAGTAATAAAAATTCTATTTCAAAAAAGTAAAACATTTGCCATAAAAAACAAAATTATTTTCTTGTTATTGAGCATTATAATTGCTGTAATATGGAAAAATTTTGAAACTAGAATTTTATAATTAGCAGATTAATAACTTATATGATTTTTAACACAAGACAAATTATGTATGCATTTCATGGAGTATTTTTTTGTGCTTTTGAATAGTTTTATTTCCTGTAATTAATTAGCCCAAAACTCAGAATTTATTGAAAAACCTGCTCTTTTAAAAGCCTTTAATACTGCATTCCTAAAAGATTTAATATTGTTTTCTTTACTAATTTGAGTAAAAAACATATTGGTATTGCGTGTATTAGTCGTTAAAAGTTCTCTTTTTTCATTATAAGTGGTAATAGTTTCCGAAACATCATTATATTCTGTTTCAAAAATAACATTGATATCTCTAATAAAACCTGATATTTTATCTAATGGTACTTCGGCTTTAATTACTTCCCATTGCTCGCTATAACTATTATATTTTTCAACTTCGAGAACTAGTTTTTTACTTTCATCTACGTGAAAAGGTTGAATTATTTTCAAAGAATCTTCATCTGAGAATTTTTTAATTTCTTTCATAAGTTGCTTATTTAATAAGTCAACCACTTTCTTTTCTTGGGAGAAAGTAAATAAACTAAAAAAGAAAAAACAAAATAGTACTATTCTCATTTTTCATTATTTAAATTAAAAACTTTTATTTCTTTTAATATTTAAATCTATAAACTAATTTAGGAAAAAAGTTTTAATTAGTGATATTTATTAATTACCAAATTAAAATAAGACAAGTCATACATGCATTTCATGGAGTAAAAAAAAGTTTCCCTTTCTTCTTTTTTTTGAGGAATTTGAGCCAGTTTAAGTTTATTTTCTAAAATATACCAAATCATTTCTGTACAGTACATTTTGGAAGCATCTTCAATATCACCTTTATGATCAAATGGAATTTTTAAATTGAGTAATTTTTGTGCTTCAACAACTATCTGGTGTTGCTGTCCTGAAGTAATATTTTTAAATCGACTTACAACAATTTTATTAGGCTGAGAATATTTTAAAAAATCGGTTAATTTCTGAATTTGCATGCCATCAATTTCTGAAACATCTGATGAAAGAGAATGAATAACATACCATTCGTTCTTTTTTTTCGTTAAAATTCCAGCGTGTGTCACATCAAAGCCTTTGGTATTTAAATGACTTGCAATCATATCGCTAAAATAACCATAACCGCGTCTTAAAATAATATCTCCTTCTTGTAGTTTTTCAATATCAGAAGTTGTTAAGCGTATTTGTTTTTTATTTTTATTAACTTGATTTATTTCTTCTCTGCTATCAAAATAAAAAAACAGCTTATAGCTTACCATTGTTATTAAAATAAAAATTCCGAAAATAAAAAGCATTTTTTTCATAAGGCACTTTTATTTTCGGAATTTTAAATATAATTTTAAAAAAATACTAGCTTATAGTATCCAACTCAATAGTTGCATCTTCAACTGTTGTAGTATCTTCTTCTATAGTTTCTGTTTCTAACATTTCTTCTGAAGGAACTTTACCATCTTCTTTATTAGCATCTTCTTTGTTCATAGATACTTTCCATTTTCCATCGATTTTTTTCAAAATCAATTTCTCTTCTTTTGTTTGTCCTTCTTTTGTTTGATTATAAGTAACTGTTGCTACATCATCTTTAATTTCAGAACCTATAATTTTAAATGTAGCTTCTTCTTCTTTTGGTAAATCTTTTGCCATAGCAGCAAAACTTTCTAACATTCCTATCATAGGAGCTGTTTTATCGTCGCAATATTCTTTAGCTTCTTTAAATTCAAATTTATTCAAATGCGTTAAAAATTTCTCAGCAACTGCTTCTACTTCAGATTCTTTAGAACAACCTACATTAAATAATAATACACTTAATACTACTACTTTTAATACACTAACTACTAGATTTTTACTTTTTTTCATTTTTTTATATTTTCACCAAAAATAGTGTATAATTTGATTTGTAAAATATTTTTTACAATAATTTTCATTATTATTTTAATACTATTTAAATCAAAAATTAAACGTTAAATCTAAAGTGCATTACATCACCATCTTTCACGATATACTCTTTTCCTTCAACGCGTAATTTACCTGCTTCTTTAACTTTTGCTTCTGAACCAAAGTTAGAGAAATCTTCAAAAGCAATTACCTCAGCACGAATAAATCCTTTTTCGAAATCGGTATGGATAACTCCAGCTGCTTTTGGTGCAGTATCGCCAATTTTAATAGTCCAAGCTCTAACTTCTTTAACACCCGCAGTAAAATAAGTTTGTAAGTTTAATAACTTATATGCTGCACGAATTAATACTGCCGATCCTGGCTCCGTTAATCCCATATCTTCTAGAAAAACTTGACGTTCTTCATAGCTTTCTAATTCAGTAATATCAGCTTCAGCTCCAACTGAAAGTACAATTACTTCCGCATTTTCATCTTTAACCAATTCACGAACTTGTTCTACATATTTGTTTCCGTTAACAGCAGAAGCTTCGTCTACATTACAAACATATAATACAGGTTTTAAAGTGATTAATTGGAATTCTTCCATTAATTCTTCTTCGTCTTGATTTTGTGCAACAACGGTACGAGCTGATTTTCCTTGCAATAAAGTTTCACGAATTCTGTCCAATAAGGCTTTTTCAGCTTGTGCTTCTTTATTTCCTGTTTTAGCTGCTCGATTTGTTTTTTCTAAACGTTTTTCAACTGTTTCTAAATCTTTTAATTGTAATTCAATATCAATTGTTTCTTTATCACGAATAGGGTTTACATTTCCATCAACGTGCACAATATTATCATTATCAAAACAACGTAATACATGAATAATAGCATTACATTCTCTAATATTACCTAAAAATTGATTCCCTAATCCTTCTCCTTTACTTGCTCCTTTTACTAATCCAGCAATATCAACAATATCAACAGTTGCCATTTGAACACGTTCTGGCTTTACCAATTCTTCCAAACGAGAAATTCTTGGATCAGGCACATTTACCACTCCAATATTAGGTTCAATAGTACAAAACGGAAAGTTAGCACTTTGCGCTTTTGCATTTGATAAACAATTAAAAAGTGTTGATTTTCCAACATTTGGCAATCCTACAATTCCTGCTTTCATTCTTATAAGTTTACGGTTAACACTTTAGGTTAACGGTTAATGTCTTTTTTTAAAGTCTGCAAATATAGTCAATTGGAATAAAATTTTAACCAAATAAGTTCTAAATGTAAATTATATAAAAGTCTAATAAAATGATATAACACAATACCTTGAATTGCAACTTAACTTTGTCATAGTAATAATCTAAAAATCTATAATTATGAAAACTTTATTTTTAAGCACATTAACATTTTTATTTACAATAGGAATGTATTCTCAAAATAAAAATGTAAAATCGGAAGAAAAAATTGTTAAAACAACAATTAAAGACTCGAAAGGCGAAAAAACAATTGTAAAAAAAGAAGAAGTAAAAGAAGTTCAAAAAATTGAATTTGAAAACCCAAACTCTCCTAAAACAAATAAAGATATGAAACCAACTCCTGTTAATGTTACTACAACAAAGCAGGTAATTGTTGACGGACAGACAAAATACATTGATGTTGATCATTCGGCATATTACAATTTAGACGGTGTAAAATATGAGATAAAAGCCGATAAATCAGGGTATTTAATTTTGAATAACGACAAAAAGAAGGCAAGTGGTGTTTTAAGAAAAACATCGAATAACAGTTATATTTTTAGAAATAAAAACAAAGTTTCTGTTGGATATTTTGATGAAAGTGGAAATTTAGTTTTAGAAACATACGATCCTAAAACAGACAGTATGATTATGGAAAAATATATGGTTGAAAACAAATAAAATGGTTTAGTTTAGTTGGTTGGTTTAAATAACTTGGTTATAAAAAAGGTTCTTCTTTACGAAGAACCTTTTTATTTAACATTCTTAACATTTTATTAACTAAAATCATTTCAAGCTTAATGCTATGCATACATGATATTTTTTTTGACTAATAATTTTTCATAAAAATAATAATCAAATATATTTTTATGAAAAACTTTCTTCTATTTCTAAGCCTTACTATTTGTAACTTGGTAAGTTCACAAACACTTTACCCCTATTTGCAAAATGCAACTCCTACTTCAATTTATATTAACTGGAAAACAAGCAATAATTCAGAAACAATTGTTGAATATGGCACTGATTCATCGAGTTTAACTGTGACAGTAACAGGAAACACAAATATTTTAACAGATGTGGGTTATCCTGGTAACTACTATTATCATTCTGCTAAACTGACAAATTTGAATCCTAACACAAAATATTATTACAAGATTAAGACAGGTAGTGATGTTTCTAATATTTACTCTTTTAAAACATTGCCAAATCCTGGTGAAGCTGCTACTGCTGATGGTCATATTCGTTTTTTAATAATGGGAGATAATCAATTAAAAAACGAACCTCGATATGATTCTTTGGTTTCTGCTGCAAAAAGAAAAATTAAAGAAAAATGGGGAGCAACATTATCTCCAGATGATAATATTTCAATGACATTTATGGTTGGAGATCAAGTTGATGTTGGAACTTTAGATCATTATGAACATGTACACTTTAAAAAGAATAGAGAGTTGTCTGGTTATTTACCTATTCAAACAACTGTAGGAAATCATGAAACGTATGGAACTCTTGGAATGAATTCATATTATAGTCATTTCTTCATGAGTGAATTATCATATCAAGGCATTTCTTCAAATTCAGAAAATTATTATGCACAACAAGCAGGAAATGTGCTTTTTATAAGTATGAGTTCTGAACATACTGGAGCGGATCAATTAAATTGGATACAACAAGTATTAACTGCCGCTGATAGCGATTCAACTGTTGATTGGATATTTTCATTAAGTCATCGTCCTTATCAAGCAGAACAATATGTAGGAGACATATCAAACTGGGTAAGAGAAACAGCCGTTCCGCTTTTAACTACTTCTGACAAATACATTATGCATGTTGGAGCTCATCATCACTTATATCATAGAGGACAATTAAAAAACACACCAACTTACAATATTATTTCAGGTGGAACAGCTTGGGATCAATACTGGTCAATGTCTACTGAAAAAGATTTTGAAGATGTTCAAAAAACAATAAGTAACTGGATGTATCAAATTGTAGATATTGATGTTATTAATGGTAAAATGGATATTGAAAGTTATTCAATAGGTAGTATTTATAAGTGGAAAAACAACCAGTTAATGGATAAATTTCACAGATATAAAAATAAAACAAAACCTAACAAACCATCAATTACAAATACTTTTTCAACTCCTATTGAATTACCTATTACTTTAGATGGTAGTACATTTTCTACAAACGAACCTGAGTTATTAAACACTTCTCAATTTGTAATTTCTAAATTTCCTGATTTTAATGTAATTGAAAAAGAATCATATCGTGATTTTGAAAACCTATTTGGTAAATATGCTACACAAAGAGATTCTACTGTCGATGTAAACTTAGGTGTTGATATTACTAAAATGGAAATCCTTTCAAACTCAATAGACAATGGCATTTACTATGCTAAATTAAGATATAGAGATCAAAATTTAGAATGGTCAGATTGGAGCGATGCCGTATCTTTTGAGGTTATAAATAGTAATATTGGAGAAACTTCTTTATCTATAAATAGCCCTACGAATACTTATAATGTTAATCAAACTATTAATGTTAATTATATAAATGCCCCTGCTGCAAGTAATACTTGGATTGGCATTTACAAAGATGGGCAAACTCCAGGAGGAGTAGGATCTCAAATATGGCAATATACAAATGGAACATCTAGTGGAACCATTAATTTTTCATCAGGATTAGCAACTAGCGGAAGATATTATGTAGCACTTTTTATTAATGATGGTTATACAGAAGTTGCCGAAAGAGTATATTTTTATGTTGGAGACATTCCTGTTCTAAGTACCGATGAAACAGAATATGCAATAGGAAGTGATGTTGTTGTTTCTTTTTCAAATGCACCAAATTTATCTAATGATTGGATTGGTATTTATAAAATGGGAATTGATGCAGGTGATGCACCATCGACTACTTGGGAATATGTAACTAGCACAAATGGTTCGTTAACTTTTAACAACTTACCAAAAGGATATTATTATGCTGCTTATTATCTACAAGGAGGTTTTAATGCTATCGGAAATAAAGCATTCTTTAAAGTAGGTGATATTGTTACTGAACTTTGGATTAACAAACCTGTTTATGAACTAGGAGAACAAATTAATGCTTCATGGACTGATGCTCCTGGTATTGTAAAAGATTGGTTAGGAATTTATAATGAAAACGATAATCCTAATATTCAACCTTTAATTAGTTACCAATACTTTGAAGGTCTTGCAAATGGAAACGCAGAAATTGAAAGTCAAAATATGCCTACTGAAGAAGGAAATTATTTTATCGTAATGTTTACTAATGATTCTTATGATGAAGTTTCCAATCGAGTTACATTTGAAATAGTATCTCCTTTAAAAAATGAAGGATTTAAAATCGATAATGGAATTAAATTATATCCAAATCCTACAAATAATAATAAACAAACTTTCATTCAATGTGATTATCCTATTGATGCTATCGAATTATTCAATACTGAAGGACAATTATTATATGCAACTAAAAATGTAAATAACAATAAATATTCATTATTAACCCAAGATTTACCAAAAGGTGTTTACATTATTAAAATACATTCTAGAAAACTTTTTACTGCGAAACTTATTGTAGAATAAGATACTATAAAATCAAAAAAAGGGTTAGTTTTTCAACTAACCCTTTTTTTATATAAATAAAATTACTTTATCGTTGAAGATAAACTATCTATAAAATCTTGTTCTTCTTGCGTTAAAATCAACCCTGAGTCTATATTCCAAAAGTCCGTAAGAATTGTATTTGCTCTATTTAAAAGTGTTTTTTCCTTAAATACTTCTTTTGGATCATAAGTAAATAATCTTGTACTAAACTTTGATGTTACAAAATAATTTCTGATTTCTGTTTTTACAATCTCATCATTCTTTTTAGACAAATACCCTATTTCTTCTTTAGCATATATTAAATAATATTCATTCCCTTTTACTCTATATGTAGTTTTAAAACCAGACTTATATATGTTTTTTCTACTAGATATTGAATAGTTAGCATTTTGTTCTGCTCGCTCAGGAGAAATAAAATTATCTATCTCAATAATAATCCTTTTATTATAATCATAAAGTATCGTATAATTAAACAAAAAACCTTTTTCTTCTTCTAGTGGTTTAATAATTAATTGATAATATCCATCATTTTCAGGATATGATTTAATTTGAAAATCATACTTCTCTTTTACTTTAGTACTTAGAATTTCTTCTAAATATTTAAATTGATAATAATTTTCCATTAAATCATTTAGATTATAGCCATAAATATCTTTATCTGAGCTTTCATCTAAAAAACCTAATATTCTATTTTGTTCAATTAAAATGTCTGTTTTTACAGTAGATTTATCTTTTTCTATTTGAAAATTGACTAATCCATCATTATACAAAACATTTGAACCATTACGTTTAAAAAACTCTCTTATATAAATTCTTAAATTTGAAGGAATCGTTAATTTTGCTCTTGAATTTTCCACGATTGCTTTCAAAATATCCTGAGGATGATCTTTAGTTAAAATTATTTCAGGTAATTTATTAACAGTACTTTCCAAATAGACAGTATTTATCTCATCTTTCAATGAAACAGATTTTACAACTACTTTTTTGTAAGAGGAGTGATTTATTTCTAAATAAGATGGTCTTTCTAATTTAATTTTGACAATCCCATTTGCGTTTGACACATAGTTCTCTTTAGTTCTTAATGCTGTTACAGTAACCTCTTCTACAGGCAACTGAGTATCAGTATCTATAAACTCTACAATAATTTCTTTTTCTTGCGATAAACAATTTAAAGAACAGAAAACTAAAATAAGTAATAATATTTTTCTCATTCTAAATAACAATTTTAACAAATTTAACAAATATTAAACTAACTAACCAAAGCCTAACGGTAAAAGGCCTTATATTATGGTTGAAATGAAGCAAACTAAAAAACAGGTGAAATATTTTTTAAATTTTTAAACTAATCTCTAAAAATTACAATTTGAAATATCTCAATAAAAATGACACCAAAAAAAAGAACACAAAACCAAATTAATAGGTCTCGTATGGTAATCCAATAGTTTAAAAACGTAACATATTCATAACGTCCTCTAGATTTATTATATAATACTGTTACTCTTTTATTAAGGTCTTTTTCATACCATTTTAACTGGTCATCCTGAAAAAAATAAAACCATTCCTCATTTTTAAAAATTTGTTTATTATTATTTTCATCTAGTATTTCTATAATAGGATAAATGGTTGTATAAGGTCCGCTAAAATCGATGATTTTACCTTCATATTTAGTTGAAACAATGTAGGTATATGTTTTACAGATAAAATTAGTTGATAAACACCCTAAAAATAAAAATGCAAAAACAATATTAAACGGAATTTTCTTTTTTAGCATATAAAAAAATCCCTTCTTTTAGAAGGGAATAAATTATTCGTTATGTAAAAACGATTGCCTATTAAGCAATGTTTCTTCTGATTCAACATGATCTTCATCTGGCACACAACAGTCTACAGGACAAACCGCAGCACATTGAGGCTCTTCATGAAAACCTTTACATTCTGTACATTTTCCTGGTACAATATAATACACGTCATCAGACAATGGAGTTTGCGCAGCATCAGAATCAATTTCTGTTCCGTCAGGCAAGATAATCTTCCCTAATAATTTAGTTCCATCTTTATATCTCCAATCGTCTGCACCTTCATATATTGCTGTATTAGGACATTCTGGTTCACATGCACCACAATTAATACATTCGTCAGTTATCTTTATTGCCATGTTTTTATATTTGAAGTCTTTCAAGTTTGAAGAATTCTTCTAGATTTCTCCCACTCTTTATAACTTATTACTTATTTTTGTGCAAAAATACAACGTAAACCATTTAAAAACAAAAAACAAATGTTACAAAATGAAATAAAAAAAAGTTTTGTAGAATTAGGTCTATTCCTAAGTCAATTTCACTTAGATAATTACCAAGAGAACAAAGCTGTAAAAAATAATGACTTATTTCATGATGATTTCATTAATTTAATTGAATTATCACAATCACACAATGGTTGGTTCACACCTGAAAACGTATATTTTTCCATTCAATCATGGGCAATTGCACTACGAGAAGAAAACTTAAACAAATGGTTATCTTCATATCATTTTAAAAATAGTATTCCTAAAACAGTAGGATTAGTTCTTGCTGGAAATATTCCACTAGTAGGGTTTCATGATTTTTTGTCTGTACTCCTTTCTGGTCATAATGTAACAATCAAAACCTCGTCAAATGATCATTATTTAATTCAATTTTTAATTAAATACCTTATCACTATTGATTATAGATTTAACGAAAAAATAAACTTAATAGAAGGTAAACTTGAAAACTTTGATGCTGTAATTGCAACAGGAAGTAATAACACGGCTCGTTACTTTGAATATTATTTTAAAGACAAGCCAAACATCATTAGAAAAAATAGAAATTCAGTTGCTATTTTAACAGGTAAAGAAACAAAAGAAGATCTTCTCTTACTAGGAGAAGACATTTTTAGATATTTTGGATTAGGTTGCAGAAATGTTTCTAAAATTTTCATTCCAAAAGGATATAATTTTGATGCTTTTTTTAATGCAATATTTGAATTTCAAGACATTGTTAAATATGAAAGATATGCTAACAATTATGATTATAACAAAGCTGTTTACCTAATGAGTAATTTTAAACTTCTTGATAATGGTTTTCTAACCCTAAAAGAAGATGAAAGCTACTCCTCTCCTATTTCTTCTATTTTTTACGAATACTATAACTCGATTGATGAAATTGAGAAAAAATTAAGTAATGACGCTGAACAAATTCAATGTATTGTTTCTAATAATCTAATTCCAAATAGTGTTAATTTTGGTCAAACGCAAAAACCAAATCTTTGGGATTATGCAGATAATATTGACACAATTCAGTTTTTAATTGATTTATAATACATTTCGAAAACGTTATTGTTAATAATTATTAATAACATTAAACAATTATTAAATAATTTTAATAGTTTGTATAAAGTGTATTCACGAAATTTGTAGAATAAACAATCATTATTTTATCACAAATGAAAAAACACAATTACAGCGCAGGACCATGCATTTTACCTCAAGAAGTTTTTGAAAAAGCATCACAAGCTATACTAAACTTTAACAATTCAGGACTTTCAATATTAGAAATATCCCATAGAAGTAAAGATTTTGTTGCTGTAATGGAAGAAGCTAGGTCTCTAGTTCTTGAACTTTTAAATCTTGAAGGAAAAGGCTATCAAGTATTATTTTTACAAGGTGGTGCAAGTTTAGAATTTTTAAGAGTTCCATACAACTTAATGAAAGCAGAAGGAAAAGCGGCCTATTTAGACACAGGAACATGGGCAAATGGTGCTATTAAAGAAGCTAAATCTTTTGGAGAAACAGTAATTGTAGGTTCATCTAAAGAAGAAAACTATAATCATATTCCTAAAGAATATCAAATTCCATCAGATGCAAATTATTTTCATTGCACCTCAAACAATACTATTTTTGGAACACAAATAAAAAATTTTCCAAAGACTAATGTTCCAATAGTTTGCGACATGAGTTCTGATATTTTTTCTAGATCTTTAGATTTCTCAAAATTTGATTTAATTTATGCTGGTGCGCAAAAAAATATAGGTCCAGCAGGAACAACTTTAATTATTGTAAAAGAAGAAATTTTAGGAAAAACAAACAGGAATATTCCTAACATATTAAACTATCAACAGCATATTACTAAAGAGAGTATGTATAATACTCCTCCTGTGTTTGCAGTTTATACTTCTTTATTAACTTTACAATGGTTGAAAAAAATAGGTGGAATCTCGGCAATTGAAAAAATTAATGAAACAAAAGCAAACATTTTGTACAGTGAAATAGATCGCAATCCTCTATTTACTGGAGTTGCATCAAAAGAAGACAGAAGTATAATGAATGCTACATTTGTATTAAAAAACCCTGAACATCAAGAATTATTTGATACAATGTGGAAAGAAGCAGGAATTTCTGGCATTAACGGCCATCGATCTGTAGGAGGCTATAGAGCTTCAATGTATAATGCTTTACCTATAGAAAGTGTTCAGGTATTAGTTAATGTAATGAAAGAACTAGAAAACAAAATTTAAAAGTATAACTATGAGGAAATATATCTTTAACTCCTCTCAAAAACACAAATATGAAGATATTAGCTAATGACGGAATTTCTAAAACAGGTATAAAAACATTAGAAAAAGCAGGGTTTGAAGTTATAACTACAAAAGTAGCTCAAGAACAAGTTGCCAGTTTTATAAACACTCATAATATAAAAGTAATATTAGTTCGAAGCGCTACAAAGGTTAAAAAAGATGTAATCGATTCTTGTCCTGGTCTTAAAATAATAGGTCGTGGTGGCGTAGGAATGGATAATATAGATGTAGACTATGCACGCCAACAAGGTATACATGTAATCAATACTCCAGCAGCATCAAGTGAAAGTGTTGCCGAACTTGTATTTGCTCATTTATTTACAGGTGTTCGATTTCTATATGATTCAAACAGAAACATGCCGCTAGAAGGAGATACTAACTTTAACGGTCTTAAAAAAGCATATGCAAACGGAATTGAACTTAAAGGAAAAACACTTGGAATCATTGGATTTGGAAGAATTGGTCAAGCAGTAGCTAAAATTGCATTAGGATTAGGAATGAAAGTTATTGCTTCAGATAAATATGTTGGAGAAGCTGTTATTAGAGTTGATTTTTACAACGGACAATTTATTAATGTAGATATTAAAACAGAACCAATTGATGATCTTTTAAAACACTCTGATTTTATTACATTACATGTTCCTTCTCAAAATGGCTACATTATAGGTAGAGATGAGTTAAAAATAATGAAAGACAATGTAGGAATTGTAAATGCTGCACGTGGTGGAGTTATTGATGAAGTTGCCTTAATTGAAGCACTAGACGAAGACAGAATACTCTTCGCAGGACTAGATGTATTTGAAGAAGAACCAACACCTGCAATGCGAGTATTAATGCATCCTAAAGTTTCACTTACACCGCACATTGGAGCAGCAACTTTAGAAGCACAGGATAGAATTGGCACAGAACTTGCAGAACAGATTATCAGTTTAATGAAAAATAGTTAAAAAAAAATAGTAACTTTAAACTTTAATCTTAATTTATATAAACATGTCTGGAATTTTAGATTTATTAAACAGTGATATGGGGAAAGAACTCATAGGAAACATCACTGAAAAAACAGGTATAAATGCTTCACAAGCAACTAATGTAGTTTCTTCTGGATTACCAGCAATATTAGGCGCAATGAAAGACAATGTTACATCGAGTGATGGTGCATCTAATTTATTAGGAGCATTAACAAGCGGTAAACATGATGGAAGTATTCTTGACAATTTAGGTGGTTTTTTTAATGGTGGTGATTTTTCTGATGGATCAAAAATCCTTGGTCATGTACTAGGAAGTAAACAAGATAATGTTGTAAACAACTTGAGTCAAAATACAGGAGTAGATTCTAGTATTATTTCAAAAATACTACCTATGCTTGCTCCTATCATTATGGGATATTTAGGAAAACAAACTAAAAACAATGGCGTTTCTGATTCTGCTGGATTAGGAGGTCTTTTAGGAGGATTACTAGGCGGAAGTTCTGGAGGAAACAACTCTATACTTACTTCTGTATTAGATCAAAATGGTGATGGAAAATTAGATGTTAGCGACGCAATGTCAGCAATTAGCGGAAAGAAAAAAGGAGGTTTAGGTGGTTTTCTTGGAGGTCTTTTCGGGAAAAAATAAATCATACCCTTTTTTTGATATGTTAAAAGCATCAACTATGTTGATGCTTTTTTTTATCTTTATATCGGAAAAACAGAATAAATGAAAATATATGTTTACATACTATTTATAATTATTGGAATTACACTCTCATGTAATTCTAGTAAAAGTTTTTCTGATAAAGAAAATCCCAAACTAGAAAATGATACAATTAGAATTGCAAATGATGAAATTGAATATGAAATAACAATAATAGATATTGGGTTTTCTAATTGGTTTAACACAAATGCAAGACCTAGAAATTTTTATTCTCAAAATTACTTAGAAGCACGCAATAGAACTTGGGTTATTGAATGGAATAGAAGAGCCAATTCTCCTATTAATTTTGACAGTAATCTCTATGAAATGCAAATCGATTATAACAGCACAACAGATTATGGCTACGAAGTAAACTATATGCTTTTTAATTATTTCGTTTATTTTCAACAAAAATACAATCAAAAATTAGGAGTATTCTCTGCCAGATTATAATTATTATATATGAACAAGTTAAAAGAACGCTGGAATATAACCAGTAATATACAACTAATAATCATTTTTATCGTTTTTGCAATTACAGGTTCCTCTTCTGCTTACTTATCTAAACCATTTATTTCTTTTTTAGGTATTACAAAAGAAAGCATGTCATTATGGCTTTATTGGCCTTTACGAATTATACTCATATTTCCTATTTATCAAGTTTTATTAATTATTATAGGAAGTATATTTGGACAATTTCCTTTCTTTTGGGAATTTGAAAAAAAAATGTTGAATAGAATGAAAATGGGATTCATTGTAGACTTTATTGAAGATAAAATAAAGAAACAATAATTCAGAATTATTACTCTTCTCTTTTAATTACATATTGATAAATCCAAGTTATAGTAAATGTTGGAATAAAATCTACTCCTGGAAGTAATTCTTCTATAAAACCAATAACACCAGCCACTTTTCCTGTTGTTCCTTTATACATAGTTACTAAAAGTAAGCCTGAAATAGGCGCCCAAACAACATCTATAACTTCCGCAAATAATGGAACAATATAAGAAATCATACCTATTAAGTCAAAAAGAATTCCTAGTATCAATTTTGATTTCTTACTAGAATCTTTTTGTTTAGTAATTACTTGAACTTCTTCAGCCATTTTACAAATTTTAATCGTTAATTATCTTTACTAAAGCAAAATAAGTGCCAAAATAACCAATCTTTTCCAATTATCATAAAAAAAGACAATGTTCATATATCATAATTGATTTCTTTTCCTTTTTTAAGCATTAACTCTTTTCGCTCAATAAATAACATTAAATATAATAAACAATAATATCACTCAACTCGATTTATCATTTATAAAATAAAAATCAATATCGATTAAATTTAATAAGTAGAAAAAAATTGGTTTCTTTGTACAAATGATAACTCATGATTAAGGCAACTAATTTACACAAATACTACGACAACCTACATGTTTTAAAAGGGGTTGATTTACATATCAAAAAAGGAGAAATAGTTTCAATTGTAGGCGCATCAGGTGCAGGAAAAACGACACTTTTACAAATTTTAGGCACACTAGACAAACTATCTATTCTTGAAGGCACATCTCTATTAATTAATGAAGAAGATGTTACTAAAATGAATGATAAAAACTTATCTAAATTTAGAAATCTACATTTAGGATTCATATTTCAATTCCATCAATTATTACCTGAATTCACAGCTTTAGAAAACGTATATATTCCTGGTTTAATAGCAAATAGAAATAAAAAAGAAGTTGAAGAAGAAGCTAAAAAACTATTAGAATATTTAGGATTATCGCATAGAATAGATCATAAACCTAGTGAACTTTCAGGAGGAGAACAACAACGTGTAGCTGTTGCAAGAGCATTGATTAACAAMCCAGCCGTTATTTTTGCTGATGAACCTTCTGGAAATTTAGACACAAATACAGCAGAAAACCTACACCAACTATTTTTTAAACTTAGAGATGAGTTTGGTCAAACTTTTGTTATTGTAACGCATAATCAAGATTTAGCGAATATGGCAGATAGAAAACTAGTTATGGTTGATGGAAAAATAGTAACTAATGACTAATTTTTAAATCAAAAACCATCATCCCTAATTTTTATTATGACGCAATCTGAACTCAAAGAATTTCTTGACGAAAAAGTTGAATTGTACAACAACCCTGAATTTATTGAATCTGACCCAATTCAAATTCCTCATCAATATTCATTAAAGGAAGATATTGAAATTTCAGGTTTTTTAGCTGCTACAATAGCTTGGGGAAATAGAAAGATGATTATTAATAGTGCTACAAAATTGATGAATGCATTAGGAAATTCACCTTACGACTTCATTATGTCTCACTCTGAAAATGATTTGGAAAAACTAGACAATTTTGTTCATAGAACATTTAATAGTTTAGATGCCAAAACATTCATAAAAGCATTAGAAAATATTTACAAAAACCATAAAGGATTAGAAGCTATCTTCTCAAAACATATAGAAAATAATTCAACCCAAAAAAGTATTTCAGAATTTAAAAAGATATTTTTCGAAGTTTCACACGAACAACGAACAACAAAGCATGTATCAGATCCTTTAAATAATTCCGCAGCAAAAAGAATTAATATGTTTCTCCGCTGGATGGTTAGAGATGATAAAAAAGGAGTCGATTTTGGTATTTGGCAAACAATTTCACCTTCTACTCTTTCGTGTCCTTTAGATGTACATTCGGGTAATGTTGGTCGAAAATTAAACTTACTTACTCGTAAGCAAAATGATGCAAAAGCACTTCTTGAACTTGATACAAATTTACGAAAATTAGACCCTAATGATCCTGTAAAATATGACTTCGCATTATTCGGACTAGGTGTTTTTGAAGGATTTTAACAGTATTCATTTCATCATATTTTCTACAGAAAAATAAATTAATTCTAAATTTTATAAGAAATTATTTGTAACAATACTTCCATTCTATCGTCTTGTACATATAAAAACAAGCAATTTTGGAAACAATACTTACAATAAAAAATCTCAATAAAATTTTCAATAAGAGAGTTCACGCAGTAAAAAACGTGTCTTTTGAAATTTATAAAGGAAATGTATACGGTATTTTAGGTCCTAATGGATCTGGGAAATCAACAACACTAGGCATCGTACTAAACGTTGTTAACAAAACTTCTGGAGAATATCAATGGTTCAATGGTGATCTAGAAACACATGATGCTTTAAAAAAAGTAGGTGCTATCATTGAAAGACCAAATTTTTATCCTTACATGACAGCTGAAGAAAACTTAAAATTAGTTTGTAAGATAAAAGGTATTTCATACACAAAAGCACAAGAAAAACTAGAATTAGTAGGATTAATAGAACGAAAAGACAGCAAATTCAGAACGTTTTCTTTAGGGATGAAACAACGTTTAGCTATTGCTTCAGCACTATTAAATGATCCTGAAATATTAATACTTGACGAGCCCACAAACGGTTTAGATCCACAAGGAATTAGACAAATAAGAGATTTAATAAAACTTATTGCTTCACAAGGAACCACAATCTTATTAGCTTCACATTTATTAGACGAGGTTGAAAAAGTATGTAGCCATGTTGTAGTGCTAAGACATGGTGAAATGCTTTATCAAGGTTCTGTAGACAGCATGTTATCAAGTGAAGGATTCTTCGAACTAAAATCAGAAAACAATATAGTATTAAAACAAACTTTATTTAAACATAATGCTGTTGATACTATTAAAGAAGAGGAAGAAAAATTAATTGTATATCTAAAAGAAAATCTTGAAGCAAAAGAACTAAACCAATATTTATTTGAAAATGGAATTATTTTACAACACTTAGTAAAAAGAAAAAACAGCCTTGAAGAACAATTCCTAGAATTAACAAATAACAAATAGAAAGATGACACGATTAATTTCAATAGAATTCCAAAAATTATATAAAAATAGAGCTAGTAAGTTTTTAATTTTAACCTATTTTATTCTTTTATCTTTCATTGCACTTATCGCATCAATAAAGTTCGACTTTGGAACTTTTAGATTACATATTGCAGAACAAGGTATTTTTAATTTTCCTTTTATTTGGCATTTTAACACCTATATTGCCTCCATTTTTAAATTATTTTTAGCTATTGTTATTGTTTCAATGATGGCAAATGAATATAGCTATGGTACATTAAAACAAAATTTAATTGATGGAATTAGTAAAAAAGAATTTGTACTATCAAAATTTTTAATGGTAATAGCTTTTGCATTAGCATCTACCTTATTCATTTTCATAATGTCATTGCTTTTAGGCTACTCATTTTCTTCCTATACTGAAATTTCAATTGTATTTTCCGATTTAGATTACTTATTAGCATTCTTCATAAAATTAGTTGGCTTTTTCTCTTTTTGCTTATTTTTAGGCATATTAGTTAAGAGAAGTGCATTTGCTATAGGTTTTCTATTAATTTGGACTATAATTGAGTCAATTGTATCTGGAATACTACGATGGAAGATTTTCCCAAATACTGATATATATGAAAAAATAAATCAATTCTTCCCCTTAGAATCAATGAGTAATCTTATAAAAGCACCTTTTACAAGGCTATCTGCAATCAAAAATATCGAAACCACAATTACTGGTGAAGAAATAGCAAGAGATTACGGGGTTCATTTTGGAGATGTTTTAATTGTAATAATTTGGACCATAATATTCATTTATTTATCATATTGGATATTGAAAAAAAGAGATTTATAGTATATTTGTAAATGTTATACAATTTACAAATGAGATATTTCTTTATACTTTTTACATTTTTCTTTTTTCAAAAAAACATAGCACAATATATAACCGTTGATGAAACATATACCGCAGAGGAACTGATTAGAGATGTTCTAATCAACAGTACTTGTGCCTCAATCAGCAATGTTAGTGTTATTGGAGGAAATTTTGCAAGTGGTGAAAAATCATACGGATATTTTAATGGAACAGGAACAACATTCCCTTTTCAAAATGGAATTATCCTTAGTACTGGTAAAGTTTCTGAAGCTCCAGGACCAACAACACCTAGGGCAGATAGCAATTTGAGTGGATGGACAGGTGATGCAGATTTAGATCAAACACTTAGTGTAGCCTCAAACAATGCAACAATTTTAGAATTTGATTTTGTTCCATTAGGCAATAAAATTAGTTTTGATTATATCTTCTCTTCCGAAGAATATGAAGCCAATACAAACTTCCCTTGTGTATATTCAGATGCTTTTGCATTTTTATTAAAAGAAGCAAATCAACCTTATCAAAACCTAGCTTTGATTCCTGGAACATCAATACCTGTAAAAGTTACTACTGTACATCCTGCTATAAATGCATCAGGAGGTTGTCCTGCTCAAAATGAACAATATTTTGATGCTTTTAATGGGGTTGAACATCCAACAGTTTATAACGGACAAACAATTATATTAACAGCTCAAGCAGATGTTATCCCAGGAACAACATATCATATAAAACTTGTAATTGCTGATGAAGATGATGGTCGTTTTGATTCTGCTATTTTTCTTAAAGGTGGAAGTTTTAACTTAGGAGTAAACTTAGGAGATGATAGGTCAATTGCAACTGGAAACCCTGTATGCCCAGATGAAATTTTAACTCTTGACGCTACAACTGCAAATGTACAATCTTACCAATGGTATTTTGCTGGAAACCCTATTCCTAATGAAACTAATCCAACCCTAACCTTAAATCCTCCTTATAATGATACTCAAATTGGGGAATACTCTGTAGATTTAGTATATAATGCAACATGTACAAATACGTCTAAAATAAATTTAGAGTTTGCTCCTGAATTAGTTATTGGTGAAGATGAATTTACAGAATGTGACTATGAAGGTGAACAAGATGGCATTAGAACTTTTGATCTTAATGCTATAATTCCTGAATTATTTCCAAGTTTACCTACAAATTATCAAGTTGCCTTTTACGAAAATACTACTTCAACTACTCCATTACCTCTAAATTACAGAAATACAACTCCATTCCAACAAACAATATATGCTAGAACATCAAATATAAATTGTTATGGAAATATTCCTGTAGTATTAAACATCAATACTTTTAATGAAGTTATTACAGATGAGACTTTCTATTTATGTGAAGGAACAACTATGACTTTAGATGCAGGAAGTGGTTTTTCTTCTTATTCTTGGGATACAACTCCTAATCAAACATCACAAACGATTACCATTACAGAATCTGGAACATATAAAGTGATACTAGAAAATGCAACAGGATGTTTTAAAACAAAAACATTTACAATTATTAGCTCTGGAATAGCTACAATTCAAAGTATTAATATTGAGGATATTTCAGATAATAATATAGCTACAATTATCGCTCCTGGTTCTGGTGAATATGTTTTTTCATTAAATGGAATCAACTATCAAGCTTCAAATGTATTTGAAAATTTAATTGCAAACGAATATACCGTTTTCGTAAAAGACATTAGAGGGTGTGGTATTGCTACACGAGTATTTTACATAATAGATTTTCCAAAATTTTTCACACCAAATGGTGATGGCTATAATGATACATGGAAAATTAAGAATCTAGAAAAAAGAGGTTTAGAAAATAGTAAAATATACATATTTGATAGGTATGGAAAACTATTAAAAGAAATTTCACCAGAAGGAAATGGTTGGGATGGAACTTTTAATGAAAAACCATTACCTTCAGGAGATTATTGGTTTGTTTTAAAATTAACAAACGGAAAAATAGTAAAAAGTCATTTTTCATTGAAAAGATAAATAAAAATATAGAATAATTAATTTCATAAACGTGGTATCAATAAATATTGATACCACGTTTTACAGAAATAAAAAATACATTTAATACAATAGAATGCTACAAGAAAAAGAAATATCAGAAATAAAATCTTTCCTTAGTTCTCCAAAAAAAATAACGATAACCGCACATAGAAATCCCGATGGCGATGCAATGGGGTCTTCATTAGGTCTTCTACATTTTTTAAAACAACTAAATCATGAAGTAGTATTCATTTCTCCTAATGAATTTCCTGATTTTTTAGCATGGTTACCTGAAACTAATAAAGTTGTTATTTTTGAACGAGAATATGATAAAGCACTACCTATACTACAAAAAAGTGATTTAATATTTACATTAGATTTTAATGCTTTACACAGAACAGGTGATGCTATGCAAAAAACATTGGAAACTCTAACAAACCCAATGATGATGATCGACCATCATCAATTACCTGATGATTATGCTAAATATACTTTTTCAGATGTTAATTATGGTTCAACATGCCAAATGGTTTACGACTTCATAAACATATTAGGCTATAATCATTTAATTAATAAAGAAATTGCAACATGCTTATACACAGGTATCGTAACAGATTCTGGAAGTTTTCGATTTCCAAAAACAACATCAGATACACACAAATGCGTTGCCGATTTAATAGACAAAGGAGCTAATAATAGTGAAATACATAGCGCTCTTTTTGATAACTCTAGTTATGCTCGACTACAGCTTCTTGGAAAAGCATTGCAAAATCTAAAAGTTTTACCCGAACTTAAAGCATCATATATTACCCTTAGCCAAGAAGAACTTGACTCTTTTAATTACAAAAAAGGAGACACTGAAGGTATTGTTAATTATGGATTAAGCATAGAGGGAATTATAGTAACGGCTATATTTATTGAAAATAAAGAAGAAGGAATTATAAAAATCTCTTTCCGTTCACAAGGTGGTTTTAATGTAAATGAATTTGCACGAAATCATTTTAATGGAGGCGGACATATAAATGCAGCAGGTGGAAAATCTTTTTCTAACTTAGAAGAAACAGTAAAACAATTTATTGCTATTTTAGCAAAAGAAAAAAAATGAAAATGAAAATCTTCCCATTACTTATAATTAGTATCTTTTTTATAAGTTGTTCTCAACAGCAAGCCAGAAAACCCATTTCTCAGACAAATGGTAATTTTATTAAAGAATCTATTGAACGCAATAAAATACTAATTGCAAAAGAAGAAAAACTAATAGACGCTATAATAAAGAAAGACACATTAAAACAATATATTGCTTCAAAAAAAGGATATTGGTATAAGTATATAGTAAAAATAGAAGAAAACACCCTTCATCCAAAAAAAGGCGACATTGCTTACTTTGACTATGAGATAAATAGTATTAATAACACTGCAATTTATTCAAAAGAAGATTTAAAACCTCAAAAATATATTGTTGACAAGCAAAATATTATGATGGGACTTAGAGATGGAATCAAATTAATGAAAAAAGGGGAAACGGTTACATTTATATTTCCATCTCATATGGCATTTGGTTATCATGGAGATGATAATAGAATAAATCCAAACGAACCATTAATTTGCACCGTAAGTCTTAATGATTTAAAACAAGATACTACACAAAAATAATTTTACAAACATGAAACACTTAACAAGTCTAGTATTTGGCTTATTTGCCATTTTTACATCGTGCACAGATCCATATTCAAAACTAGAAGAAGGAATGTATGCCGACATTACAACAAACAAAGGATCAATTATTTTAAAATTAGAATTTGAAAAAACACCTATTACAGTTGCCAATTTTGTTTCTTTAGCAGAAGGGAAAAACCCATTTGTAGAGGATCAATTTAAAGGAAAACCTTTCTATGACGGGTTAAAATTTCACCGAGTAATTCCAGATTTCATGATTCAAGGTGGTGATCCACTAGGTGATGGTTCTGGTGGACCAGGTTATAAATTTAAAGATGAATTTCATCCTGATTTAAAACATAGTAAAGGTGGAATACTTTCTATGGCAAATGCTGGACCTGGAACAAATGGTAGCCAATTTTTCATTACACATAAAGAAACACCATGGTTAGATAACATGCATACTGTTTTTGGAGAAGTAATAGAAGGAAAAGAAGTTGTAGATTCTATAGCACAAGATGACATTATTGAAAAAATTACAATTGTAAAAAAAGGAACTGATGCTAAAAAATTTGATGCTGTAAAAATCTTTAAAGACTATTATTCAATAGAAGCTGAAGCGCAGAAAAAAGAAGCTGAAATACAAAAGAAAGAAGCTTTAAAGGTTGAAAAAGCAAAAGCTGACAAAGCTGTAGAAATTGAACAATTAAAATTAGACGGAACAAAAACAAAAACAGGTTTAATTTATAAAATAATTTCAAAAGGAGAAGGAAAAAAACCAAAAAAGGAAACACAAGTATATATCAATTATGCTGGATTCCTTCAAAATGGTGAATTATTTGATTCTAATTATGAAGATGTGTCTAAAACTTTTGGCAAACTAGATCCTAATAGAGCACAACAAGGAGCTTATAAACCTTTCCCTTTTAAATATGGAGACAAGCAAGGCTTAATTGCTGGTTTCATTGAAGCATTAGAATTAATGTCTTACGGAGACAAAGCTATAGTTTATATTCCTTCAAATTTAGGATATGGCTCACAAGGTGCTGGAAATGTAATTCCTCCAAATGCAGATATTATTTTTGAAATTGAAATGCTTGAGAATTTACCAAATTAATACACTAAAAAATGAATACAAAAAGAATCGTAGTACTATTAACTTTATTATTAACGCCTTTTTTTACAGTATTAGCTCAAAAAACAGACGGTTTATTTGCTGAAATTAATACTTCAAAAGGGAAAATAGTTTTACAATTAGAATTTGAAAAAACACCTATCACAGTTGCTAATTTTGTCGCTTTAGCCGAAGGTAAAAACGCTTCAGTTGATGAAAAATTAAAAGGGAAGCCTTTCTATAATGGATTAAAATTTCACCGAGTAATTTCAGATTTTATGATTCAAGGTGGTGATCCTGATGGAACTGGTTCTGGTGGACCAGGATATAAATTTATTGATGAAATTTCTGATTTAATTCATGATAAAGCAGGCATATTATCAATGGCAAACGCTGGAGCAGGAACAAATGGAAGTCAATTTTTTATTACTCATAAAGAGACACCTTGGTTAGATGGAAAACACACTGTTTTTGGACATGTTATTGAAGGACAAGATGTAGTTAATGCGATTGTTCAAAATGATATTATTGAAAATATTACTATTATTAAAAATGGAAAAGCTGCAAAAAAATTCAAAGCTGAAAAGATTTTCAAAAATTATATGGACAACAAAGAAGCTGAAGATAAAAGAATAACTGCTTTAAACAATGAAAATAAAGAAAAAATAGCTGCAATCCAAGAAGCAAATAGAAAAAAACAAGCTGAGATTGAAGCTCAAAAAAGAAAAGAACTAGAAGAAAAACTAGTTGTTATGAATAAAAAAAAAGCAGCTTATTTTACAGCAAATAAAGAAAAAGCTATAAAACTTGCTTCTGGATTAGAGTATATTATTACTGAAAAAGGAAATAACACTAAGCCAACTGATGGTGCTCAGGTTTATGTTCATTATTCTGGTTATTTTGAAGACGGGAAACTGTTTGATAGTAGTTATGAAGAAGTAAGCAAGAAATATGGCAAATTTGACCAAAATAGAGCAAGTCAAAAAGGATATTTACCTTTTCCTTTTAAATATGGAAGCAAAGGTGGATTAATTCCTGGTTTCCTAGAAGGCATTCACAACATGAGTCTTGGAGATAAAGCAATCGTTTTTATTCCTTCTTCTTTAGGATATGGAGAAAAAGGAGCTGGTGGAGTTATTCCTCCAAATGCAAATCTAATTTTTGAAATTGAATTATTAGAAACTCAATCAAAATAAAACTCTATTTTTAAAAATAAAAAAAGAATCTCAAGTATTGAGATTCTTTTTTTATACAAAATATTTTACGTAATCTTCTTATTTCAGTTTTTTCCACCAAATTATAAAACCCGTTATAGGTAAAGAACAGCCTATAAGTGTAAACAAAAAATAGAACAAGACGCTTTTCCATCCCAAAATTTCGCCTGTATGTAATGGTTTTGAAATCTCTATAAATTGCTTATGTAATGGTTTATCTGAAAACTTTTGCATGTGTTTCAAATTTCCTTTTTTATCAAATGAAAGTTCATCAGGCAACATTGCTCCTAACCAATTTTGAGTATTTATCTTTGTTATTCTAAATTCTGAATCTTCTTTATTTGGAGCTACTATACTAGTTGTTGCTTTATATGATAATTTTTTATTGGCTAATTTATAGATCGAATCAAATGAAATTGGTTTAACATTTTCTAAGCTTTTTTTATCATCTTCTTTAATCATCATTTTCGCTAACATATCATTGAAGTCAACTGAAAGTTCATCATTTTCTTCTAAAGCATCTCCTTTTGAAAGAACAGGATTTCCGCCAAGACTTACAATAAAAACATTTTTCATCCAAGGATAAGTAATATATAAACCTGTTAGAGCTATAAATAATAAAACTATAAAACTATAAAACCCGAATGTTTTATGTAAATCGTAATTAATTCTATAAAACTTTGCTTTCCATTTAATTGTAAGTCCATTCTTTAAGTCACGAAATGTTTTAGGCAACCAGAGAATAATACCTGACAATAATAATAAACAAAAAATAATAGTTGATATTCCTACTATTTGTTTGCCTATATTTGGTATTAATAAAGTTTTATGAATATCTAAAATAAGCTTAAAGAAATCATCTAATCTATTATTATTGTAACCTAAAAGATCAAAAGTATACGGATTAAAATACTGTGTTTTTATAAAACTCGAATTTTCTTCTGAATAACTAATACTCAAACTTCTATTAGAAGATTCTGGAATAACGATTGTTTTAATAGTATTGCCTTCCTTTTTAAAAAAATGCTCAATAGCAGCAATATTTATACTATCGTTTTTAGGTGTTGTAACAAAAACTTTTTCTCGGTTATAAAAATCGTTTATTTGATTTTTAAAAGCATAAATACTACCTGTTAAACATACAATAAGAACAACTATAGATGAAAGCAAACCTAGCCACAAATGGAGAATTGCCATACCATATTTGAACCATGATTCTTTTTTACGCTTTTTTCTAAGTAACGCTTTTTTAATTTTCATATAAAAAGGAAAAAGACGCAATCTTGGTGTATTGCGTCTTTTGTTATTAAACAAATTTATTCTTTATCTTTAAAATCCTGATTTTTAACAATTTTCAAAAATTCAGTATATTGCTCCTCAGATAAATATTGCTTCAAAGCATTTTTTCTTTCTTTATCAAATTTTACCCAATATTCTTTAGCTAATTCAGAATTTCCATGATAAATATCGTGTGCATCATGATATGATTTTTCAAATGCATTGTTAGCTGCTTCTAAAACTTTAGATTGCTCGTCTGTTAAAGCTAACTTAGTTTTAATTTCAGCTAAAACCTTATCGTTATATCTTGGTCTTTTACGGCTGTTTTTATCCATGAACTCCGTATATTTTTGCATTTGATTTTCATTTAAAAAAGTGGAAACTTCTTGCTCTTGTTGTGCATTACGCTCTTCCATTTTCTTAAAAGCCTCAACACGATCCATTTTTTCACCCGAAGCTTTAATCGCTGACCTATTTTCTTCTGCTATTTTTATATATTTTTCTATAACTTCATCAAATTGTGCCGTTTGTTCTTCAGATAGCGCAAGTTCTTTTTTAAGTTCATCATAATTGATTCCTCTTCTTTTACCATTTTCAGAGTTACATGAAGTAAGTAATATTGCTGTTACTAAAACTGTAAAAAATATTTTTTTCATAATTGTTTGATTTTATATTAAAAGTAGACTCTTATATATATAAGTTTATTAAAATTATTTAGTATTAAAGTTAAAAAATCCCTAAGTAGAAAGCGTCAACACCAGTTTCTAAACTTGCTCCTATTGTATAGCCATTTTCAGAAGTTGATGTAGGATCAAAAATGTAAATATTTCCATTACCACCTAGTGGAGTTAATGCCATAAATAATTTCCCATCAATCACACTTGCCCATTGATATTGACGTAACCACATATTAAATGAAATATTCATTTTAACAGCCGTTTTGTTGTAAAGATCAACACGAACCAAGTGCCAATTTGAACTTGAGCTATCTCCTGCATCTGTATTTAATACGGGTACATATCCAATACCATTACTTACATAAAACCAACCAGTATTAGCTTCTGCACCATGATTTAATAAAGCTGCAATATCAAATTTCCCGTAAGATGCATCATAATTTCCATTACTAATTTTCACAATTGAAGCACCACCAGATGTAACCAATTGATAAGTATCTTCATTTTCATCTTTATGTGCTACTGGTGTTCTATATCCGTTTGAAGAACCTGCTGCATCAGTTGTAGAAATAGTTGTAGGATTTTGTAATGAAGGGTAATCAACAACCAACGTTTCTACATTATTATATACCATTGTTTCATTAGAACTTGTTAAAGGATCATAATTTCTTTTCATTACTCCATAATATAACTTACCATTTGCTACAACTGGTGCGTCAATACGAAATACATGGATTCCTTCACTAGCCTCTACTTGTTCCCAAGGATATTCAAATGATGCATTTTGTGTAACTGACATTGTATTTAAGTCAACTAGAGCTAATGTTACTGTCGCTTTAGTTCTTTCATAAACTAAACCAGAAGCATCATATAAGTTTTCAGTAGCCACAGCCTGTAGCATTGCATATTGATCATTAATTTTTGTCCAACGTGGATTAGCAGTACCCATAACCGCCTGAACATCCGTATTTAAACTTAAAGAATAATCTTGTCCACCATTATAATTATATTTTGCTACTGCTCCTCCTCCATAATTTAAATTATATAATGTATTACCATCATTAGAAGCATAAACTCTAGCTGTTCTAGTAGATGGTACTTCAAACCCATAACCATTAAACGAAAAAGTTTTATTTGGATTCATCATGTCTTCAACCGTTACACCTTGAGTATATGTTGCTGAATTACCTGTAGATCCTTGTCCTAAAACTAAATGATAGGTTTTATAAGCCGAATTATTAGTTGTTGGAGCTGAAGAAGAATCGTCATCACTACATGAAGTTATTGATATTGCTAAAGTTGATAGCAAACTTAATTGGAATAATTTTTTAAAATTGAAATTCATACTAATTATTTTAAATTATTTATAAAATTGAATATGTTAATTTTCCGTAAAAACCTCTACCTGGTTTTTGCAGAGCATAATTATCGAAAAGCTGTTTATTTAAAATGTTTTTTGCATCTAAACTAAATGTTAACTTTTTATTTGGAAAAGTATAAGCAACTCCCATATCAAAAACATACTGTGTTGGAATTATTGTTTTTCCTGCGCCTCCTAAAGTATTACCATGCCTAAAAAATTCATGAACATATAATAAGTTAGTAAAAAAAGAGAATCTTGACTTGTCTTGAATTAAGTTCATTTTATCAAAACGTAAGTTATAATTCATTGTAAAATAAGGCGTATTGGATAATCGTTCATAAGAAGGAGTTATGGGTACTCCATTATTATTAAATGTTACATTATAATCGCGAGCATCAAAAATTGAAGTACTTGCATTAAAATATATCATCTTATTAAAATCATAGTTCATTTCAACATCAAAACCTTTGGTATAAATTTTTCCTACATTTCGATTTAAAAAAAACTCTTCAAAATTTCCAACTGGAAGTTGCATTATTAAATCTTGAGTATCTCTAATGAAGCTATTTATTGTAAAACCAAATGTGTGATTTTTAAACTGTACATTAGTTATTGAAAAACCTAAATTATAATTATTACTTTTTTCCGATTGTAATTCAGCTGCTGCATTTATATTTTCTGCAACATTTCCAAATACTTCTTCTGCTTCAGGTAAACGAACAGCTTTTTCTGCGGAACCAAAAACCATAAGGTTATTACTTATTAAATACGAAATAGCTCCTCCAAAACCAAAATCATCAGTTTTCGTATTATTTTCTTTTAAAAGAAGTGTAGAATTTGATTGATTTCCTGTACGAGTTCTAATTTTTGATGTGCGATCCATCAAATAATATTTAGTAAACACATTTGTTTTTAACTTATCCTCAAAAAAATTATTTTCAACAGAAAATGACAATACATTTTTCATATATTCCCTCTGTTCTTTCAAACTATTTTCAGCTATAGAAAGTCTTGGATCATCTGAATTTCTAGTAAATCTATTTAATAAATGATTTAATTGTATTTTATTCTGATTACTAAAATTATATGTAAAATTAGTTCGAGTATTAATTGCTTTATCAATATCTTTTTGAAGTGTAGGCCTACCTGCTTCAGCCCCTGACGCCCAAGAATCAGGGTTTCCAAAATAATACGTTGGATGTCCTAACCAGCTATATTGAGTAGCTATAGTGTCAATTGTTTTTCTGTTAAGTTTTGAATAAGAAATAAAAGTACTTACATCAAAGTTTTCAAAAACGTTCTTTTTTGCATAATCTAAACTAAGCATATTAGTGTTTTGAGTATAGTGTCTATTTCCGTAGACTACTTCCATAGTAGCTCCTGTTTGTACTTGCTTATCCATATGAGAAAGCAATGTTCCAAACATAAATTTATCAGCCCATTTTACATCTGTATATCCAAATTCGGCTTTAGCTCCTTGTGAGCGATATCTATCATGAAATCTCTTTGCTTCAATATATACATCAGGTGTTCCTGGAGAAAGTTGAACTGCAACCTGATCACCCCAAACTTTATAATCGTTATCTGCATAATTCAAAAAAGCAGCTCCTTTAACAGTTAAGCCATTTTTATTATTTCTATGAGCTCCATTTGCATCAATTCTATATGTTCCGAATGAACCAGCAGAAGTAGAAACTGTTAAATTATTTTTTAAACTCGTGTTCAAAACAATGTTAATAGCTCCACCCATAGCATCATCTGATAAATGAGCTGGCACCACACCTTTATAAACTTCAATACGTTTAATCATAGATGGTGGAATACTATTTAATGAAAATGAAGGTCCAAAATTTCGAATAGGAACTCCATCTATAAAAATTTTAACTGAATTTCCAGACATTCCATTCAAGATGTAGTTTGTACGTGATCCCAAACCTCCTGATTGTCTAACTCTAATACCAGCACTTTGGTCTAAAAGCTCATTTACTTGAATAGATTGTAAAGCTGCTTTTTCAGTTTCAATTATGTTAACTGCGAATCCTTTTTCTTCAATCTTCCTTTTATATGATTTTGATTGTAGTTCTACTTCATTTAATTGTTGAATTTCTGTAGCCTCTAAAGTAATATTAACTTCTTCTATTCCTTTATCAATAGTTATTTGTATACTTTTTGGCTTTGCATCAAGAGATTGAATTTTTAATTCATAAACACCATAAGGTATTTTATTTATTTCATAATGACCATCAATATCTGTTACTGTTTCTTTTATTATTGAATTTCCTGTTAATATAACATGAGCTCCAATAACAATTTCACTTGTATTAAGAATTACTTCACCTTTTAAAAAGCCACTAGAATTGTTTTGAGAAAATAACGGTAAGCAGAAGATTACACTAAAAATTATAAATAATTTATTATAGAATAGCATTGTAATTTATTTTCTACAAATATATTTATTTAGATTTAATTAAAATAATGTAATTTCACTTTTTGCATTAAAAGCAATTAGCACTTATTTTTATAAAAATATCTCTTCTTTTTACAAAAATAAGTGCTAATTATTTAAAATTTTATATTTAAAATTTCCAATCAAACTCATCGCTGTTATTAAAAACAGCTCCTATCTCAATTTTAAAAACTTCATTATAATCAACATTTACGAAAATCCAATTATCTTCAAAGAAGTAATTTTCAGTTCCATCAACTATTTCAGTTTCATATTGAGTCATTTTATTATTTGAAAATAATACTTTAACATCTTTCCATTTTTGACCAATTATTTTTTGACCAAATAATTCTAGATTATGATGTATTGAAGTAATATATCCCAATCTTAATTCTTCTTCATCATAAAAGGTTAACCTCATTTTATGTTCATCATAAACATACACAACATTCTCTTCTTCATCAATATATTGTTTACTTGGTCTACCATATATTGCTTCTACATCTTTTTGTTTCATACCAAAAAGAAGCTTATCAATACCAAATTTTAATTTAATTTCCATAATTTTTAATTTTAAATAAAAAACCACCTCGTAAAAACGGGTGGTTTAAAAATACTATTTTTATAAAAACATTTAAACTATTATAATTTAAAACGTTTTCTATCATTCTCATTTAAATAAATCTTACGTAAACGTAATGATTTAGGTGTTACTTCAACATATTCATCTTTTTGAATATATTCTAATGCTTCTTCTAATGAGAATTTGATTGCAGGAATAATTCTTGCTTTATCATCAGCTCCAGAAGAACGTACGTTAGAAAGTTTTTTCGTTTTAGTAACATTTACAGTCATATCATCGCTACGAGTGTTTTCTCCAATAACTTGACCTTCATAAATATCTTCATTAGGATCAACAAAGAATTTACCTCTATCTTGTAATTTATCAATAGAATAAGGAATTGCTTTTCCGTTTTCCATAGAGATTAAAGATCCATTATTACGTCCAGGAATTTCTCCTTTAAATGGTTCGTATCCTATAAAACGGTGTGCCATAATAGCCTCACCAGCAGTAGCAGTAAGCAATTGATTACGTAATCCGATAATTCCACGAGATGGAATATTAAATTTCACAACCATACGCTCTCCTTTACCTTCCATACTTAACATTTCTCCTTTACGAATAGAAACAAATTCTACCGCTCTTCCAGATAAATTTTCCGGTAAATCAATTGTTAATTCTTCAATTGGTTCACATTTTACACCATCAATTTCTTTGATAATAACTTGTGGTTGTCCAATTTGTAATTCATATCCTTCTCTTCTCATTGTTTCAATAAGAACTGATAAGTGAAGTACTCCACGTCCAAAAACCATAAATTTATCAGCAGAATCTGTTTCACCTACTTTTAAAGCAAGGTTTTTTTCTAATTCTTTAGTTAATCTATCTTTAATATGACGAGATGTTACAAATTTCCCTTCTTTACCAAAGAAAGGAGAATCATTAATTGTAAACAACATACTCATTGTTGGCTCATCAATAGCAATTGTTTGTAATGCCTCTGGGTTTTCAAAATCAGCGATAGTATCACCAATTTCAAATCCTTCAACACCTACAATTGCACAAATATCTCCAGCAACTACTTCTTCTACTTTTCTACGTCCAAGTCCTTCAAAAGTATGTAATTCTTTAATTCTAGATTTAATAACTTTCCCATCTCTTTTTACTAATGAAATAGGCATTCCTTCTCTTAAGATACCTCTTTCTAAACGTCCAATAGCGATACGTCCTGTAAAACTAGAAAAGTCTAAAGATGTAATTAACATTTGAGGAGTTCCTTCTGACACTTTTGGTGCAGGAACATTCTCAATAACCATATCTAAAAGTGGTTCAATATTAGTAGTTTGATTTTTCCAATCATCAGACATCCAATTGTTTTTAGCAGAACCATAAACTGTTGGGAAATCTAATTGTTCTTCTGTAGCTCCTAATTCAAACATTAAGTCAAAAACTTTTTCATGAACCTCCTCTGGAGTACAATTTTCTTTATCAACTTTATTAATTACTACACAAGGTTTTAATCCTAAATCAATAGCCTTTTGAAGTACAAAACGAGTTTGGGGCATAGGACCTTCAAATGCATCTACTAAAAGACATACACCATCAGCCATGTTTAATACTCTCTCTACTTCACCACCAAAATCCGCGTGACCTGGAGTATCAATAATGTTAATCTTAGTACCTTTGTAGGTAACTGACACATTTTTAGATGTGATAGTAATTCCTCTTTCACGCTCTAAATCATTGTTATCCAATATCAAGTCTCCTGTGTTTTCGTTTTCACGAAACAGTTGACAGTGATACATAATTTTGTCAACCAAAGTTGTCTTTCCGTGGTCAACGTGTGCAATAATTGCAATGTTTCTAATTGGTGTCATGCTATATTTTTTTCAAGGTGCAAAAGTAAACTTTATTTTTGGATAAAACACTATATAATAATTAACTAAATTGTTATATCCTCATTTTTATTCATAAAAAAAGCTCTCATAAAGAGAGCTTTGTAATATTTTATCAAGATTAGCTATTATAAAGAAGCTACGAATCTTGTTAATTTTGATTTTAAGTTTGAAGCTTTATTAGAATGAATAATATTCTTTTTTGCTAATTTATCAATCATTGAAATAACTAATGGTAATTTAGCAACAGCATCATTTTTATCAGTAGCTAAACGTAGTGCTTTTATAGCATTACGAGTAGTTTTATGCTGATATTTATTTAAAACTCTTCTTTTTTCGTTACTTCTAATTCTTTTTAAAGCTGACTTATGATTTGCCATTTTGTTTCTTTTTAAGTGTAATAATTATTATAAACTACTAGTTAAAAAAGAAAAACCTCCCACAATTGTGTAAACAATCACTTTGGTTTTAACTAATAAAATAAAAATTTGAGACACTGAACTTTTATTTTATAAAACTTAATTTGTAGCCCGTAGGGGAATCGAACCCCTCTTACCAGGATGAAAACCTGGCGTCCTAACCGATAGACGAACGGGCCATTGAGATTTTGTAGTCCGTACGGGAATCGAACCCGTGTTACCAGGATGAAAACCTGGCGTCCTAACCCCTAGACGAACGGACCATTTGTTTCTCTAATGCGGATGCAAAAATACAACAATTTTTTATTCTTGCAATAGTGAAGCAAACTTTTTTTATTTTTTTTTCATTTTTCTTAATATGCCTTAGCAAAAAGTACTCTTCCAACAGACGGATTCCCAGTAAACACGCAGCTTCCAGACTCTTCTACCCTATCTAAAGGAATACATCTTATTGTTGCTTTTGTTAAGTCTTTTATCTTCTCTTCTGTTTCTGAAGTACCATCCCAATGGGCCGAAATAAAGCCTCCTTTTGACTCCAAAACAGTCTTAAATTCTTCAAAATCATTTACTTCTGTCGTATGTTCTGTTCGATAATCAATTGCTTTGTTAAATAATTCCTCTTGAATTTGATTTAATTTATTTTTTATAAAATTCTCAATTCCATCCTTAGAAACTACTTCTTTTGTAAGAATATCTCTTCTTGCAACCTCATAAGTTCCGTTTTCTAAATCCTTTGGACCAATCGCAATTCTCAATGGAACTCCTTTTAATTCCCATTCTGCAAATTTAAATCCTGGTTTATGAGTTGTTCTATCATCATATTTAACAGAAATACCTAATTTTCTCAAAGAAGCAACTAATTCATCAACTTGATCAGAAATAGCTTTTAACTGTTCATCTGTTTTATGTATTGGCACAATTACAACTTGAATAGGCGCTAAGTTAGGTGGTAAAACCAAACCATTATCATCTGAATGTGTCATTACTAAAGCTCCCATTAATCTGGTCGAGACACCCCAAGAAGTTCCCCAAACATACTCTTGCTTTCCTTCTTGATTTGCAAATTTAACATCAAATGCTTTTGCAAAATTTTGACCTAAAAAGTGAGATGTTCCTGCTTGTAGCGCTTTTCCATCTTGCATTAATGCTTCAATACAATATGTCTCTTCTGCTCCTGCAAATCGCTCAGATTCTGTTTTAAGCCCTTTAACAACTGGAATAGCCATGAAGTTCTGAACAAAATCCGCATATACATTCATCATTCTTTCCGATTCTTCAATAGCTTCTACTTTGGTTGCATGTGCAGTATGTCCTTCTTGCCACAAAAATTCGGCAGTTCTTAAGAATAATCGTGTACGCATTTCCCAACGAACAACATTTGCCCATTGATTAATTAATAATGGTAAATCTCTATATGATTGTACCCATCCTTTATATGTACTCCATATAATTGCTTCACTTGTTGGACGAACAATCAATTCTTCTTCTAGTTTCGCTTTTGGATCGACTATTAATTTTCCTTTATTATCTGGATCGTTTGTTAATCTATAGTGCGTTACAATAGCACACTCTTTTGCAAATCCTTCCGCATTTTTTTCTTCTGCTTCAAACATGCTCTTGGGTACAAAAAGAGGAAAATAAGCATTACTATGCCCTGTTTCTTTAAACATTCTATCTAATTCTGCTTGCATTTTTTCCCAAATTGCATAACCATATGGTTTGATTACCATACATCCTCTTACTCCTGAATTCTCAGCTAAATCAGCTTTAACTACTAATTCATTATACCACTTTGAGTAATCTTCTTCTCTTTTTGTTAAGTTTTTGCTCATTTATAAGGTTTTGGCATAAAAATTGTTTATATTTATTTTAACTAAATAGTTCCACAAAACTAACTATTTTTGTAATGTCCAACAATAAAAAAAAGAGTTATGAAAGCTAATCTATCCTTTTTAAGAAAATTTCACTTGTTTTCCACTATAGGAATTCTAAGTACACTTGCCATTTCGTGTGGTTCATATCAAAACTCATCTTACTATGATAATGATGGAGTTTATGGTACTAACAACCGTTACGAACAAGAAGTCCCTAATAAATATTCAGAACAGAATATAGAACAATCAAATAAATATGCTCAACAATTTAAAAATATGCAAGATGATTATACATATTTTACAGATGTTGAAGATTATTCATCAGAAACAAATGACACTGTTATAACAGTTTACAAAAATAACTATAATAATGATAGATATGGTAGTTGGGGTAGTAATACCAGCGAAGTTACTGTAAATTATTATAATAATGGTTGGAACAATTGGTATTCTCCATATTGGGGCTCAGGATGGTATGGATCAAACTGGGGATGGGGTTACCCATATTACGGTTCAAGTTGGGGATGGAATAACTGGTATGGACCTAGTTGGGGATTCTATTATGGATCAAACTGGGGATGGGGAGGATATTATAACAACCCATATTTTTATGGAAATCACTGGAATCATTATGGTTACTATGGTAGAAACAGAAATATTGCTTATAACTCTGGAAGAAGAGGTGGTTCTAGCTACTATTCTAACGGAAATAGATATTCAGGATCTAGATACAGCACTGGAAGAAATAGCATTTCACCAAGAAGTAATTACAACGGAAGAAATTCTACAATAAATACACCTAGAGGTACAAGATCTAACACAGCTATAAGCCCAAGAAATAATTATTCTACTCCTAGAAGTAACAGTACAAGAAATAATTATTCTACTCCTAGAAATAACACACCAAGAAGTTCTTATTCTACACCTAGAAGCTCTTCTAACGGAAGTTTTTCAGCACCTAGAAGTTCTGGCGGCAGCAGATCATCTGGTGGTGGACGTTCTGGTGGAGGTGGACGATCTGGCGGCGGAAGAGGTGGAAGAGGATAATCAATGAAAAATGAAAAATTAGATTTAGAATAGAATTGCTATGAAAAAAATTTATATACTATCTTTATTCTTATCCTATTTTGTAGGGATAAGTCAGGAAAACACGTCTAAAGATGCACTTCGCTATGCTGTAGATGATATTACTGGAACTGCTAGATTTAGGTCTATGAGCGGTGCTTTTGGTGCCGTTGGTGGAGATTTATCTTCTATAAATATAAACCCTGCTGGTTCTGCTATTTTTAGCAACAATATAGCCAGTATAACTGCTAGTAGTTTCAATATTAAAAATAACTCAAATTATTTTGGCACAAAAACAAAAGAGAATTATAGTGTTTTAGATTTAAATCAAATAGGAGCCGTTCTTGTATTTACAGATAGTAATCCTGAAAATAATTGGAAAAAAATATCTGTTGCTATAAACTATGAAAATGCTAATAATTTAGACAATAGAATATTTTCAGCAGGTACAAATCCAAATAATTCAATAGGAAATTATTTCTTAAATTTTGCTCAAGGAATTCCCATAAATGTTCTTGAAAATTATTCTTATTCAGATTTAGATTTTGGAGGACAACAAGCTTATTTAGGATACAATGCTTACTTATTTGATTTAGAATCTCCTGAAACTTATATAAGTAATGTTCCTTCTGGACGTTATTATCAAGAAAATCAAATTGTTTCTAACGGATACAATGGAAAGTTATCAGGAAACTTTGCAACATCATACAAAAACAAACTATTTTTAGGAGTAAATCTTAATGCACATTTTACAGATTTTACAAAAAGATTTAGTGTTTTTGAAAGTAATAATAATCCAATTAATGATCTTCCTCGTTCATCAATTAAGCATATAAGATTTGACAACGAATTATATACTTATGGAAGTGGGTTTTCATTTAATTTAGGAGCTATTTTACAAGCTACTAAAGAGTTTAGAATTGGTTTAGCTTATGAATCACCTACATGGTATAATTTAAATGACGAGTTAATACAAGGTATTGAGAGTGTTAGCATTAACAATCCTGATAATAATTCTAATCCTAAATTTTACCCTGATGTACTTAATATATATCCTACTTATAAATTAAAGACTCCTGAAAAATGGACTGTAAGTGGTGCTTATGTATTTGGTAACAGAGGTTTAATAAGCGCTGATATTTCTAGAAAAGATTATAGCAATACTAAATACAAACCTACTAAATACTATGACGACTTAAACATAGATATGAATCAAAATTTGACTCAAGCTATAGAAGTCCGTCTAGGTGGTGAATATAGAATAAAACAATTAAGTTTAAGAGCTGGATATCGTTTTGAAGAAAGTCCTTTTAAAGTTGACTATGCAATGGGAGATTTAACTGGCTATTCTGGAGGTATTGGATATAACTTTGGAGAGAGTAAATTAGACTTAGCATATTCAAATAGCCATAGAAATTACAACCAAAGTTTTGTTTCTTCTGGTATGAATGATACTGCTAGAATAAGAACAATCCAAAATAACGTAACACTTACCTACTCTATTAATTTTTAAAATAATTATAGATTACAATAAAACAAGAATCCTTCTTAACCGAAGGATTTTTTTATACCTAAGCGTAAACTTATAGCCCTGATGGAAGCGACATCCTTTTTCTTTATATATAAGTTTAAAAATTTGATATAAAGAAAAAGATAAAGCAAACAGCAGGTAGAAACTTTTAAAAAACTCACAAGCGATACTGCTTCTAATGAATAATTTTATGTAATTTTGCACCTCAATTTTAAGTATATGAGAACCAAATCGTTAAAGAAAAATAAAATCAACGTAATTACACTTGGATGTTCTAAAAATGTTTATGATAGTGAAGTTTTAATGGGTCAATTGAAAGCTAATGGCAAAGAAGTGACACATGAAGCCACTAAAGATGAAGGAAACATTATTGTAATTAATACTTGTGGTTTTATTGATAATGCAAAAGAAGAATCGGTGAACACGATTTTAGAATATGCTGATAAAAAAGAACAAGGTTTAGTAGATAAAGTATTTGTTACAGGATGTTTATCGGAACGCTACAGACCTGATTTAGAGAAAGAAATTCCTAATGTAGATCAATTTTTTGGCACTACCGAATTACCATTATTATTAAAAGCTTTAGGTGCTGATTACAAGCATGAATTAATAGGTGAACGTTTAACAACTACTCCTAAAAACTACGCTTATTTGAAAATTTCAGAAGGTTGCGATAGACCTTGTAGTTTTTGTGCTATTCCTTTAATGAGAGGAAAACATGTTTCTACTCCTATTGAAAAATTAGTCATTGAAGCTGAAAAATTAGCTAAAAATGGAGTTAAAGAATTAATCTTAATTGCTCAAGATTTAACCTATTACGGATTAGATATCTACAAAAAAAGAAACTTAGCTGAATTATTAGAAAATTTAGTAAAAGTTGAAGGTATTGAATGGATTCGTTTACATTATGCTTTTCCAACAGGTTTTCCAATGGAAGTATTAGACTTAATGAAAAAAGAGCCTAAAATTTGTAATTATATTGATATTCCTTTACAGCACATTTCAGATAGTGTTTTAAAGTCGATGAGAAGAGGAACTACTTATGAGAAAACAACTAATCTTTTAAAGGATTTTAGAAAAGCGGTTCCTGAAATGGCTATCCGTACTACTTTAATTGTAGGTTATCCTGGCGAAACAGAGGAAGATTTTGAAATTTTAAAGAATTGGGTTGAAGAAATGCGTTTTGAACGTTTAGGCTGTTTTGCTTATTCACACGAAGAAAATACACATGCTTATAGTTTAGTAGACGATGTTCCATATGAGGTGAAACAAGAACGTGCTAGAATTATTATGGATATTCAAGCTCAAATTTCTTGGGATTTAAATCAAGAAAAAATTGGACAAACTTTTAAATGTGTAATTGACAGAAAAGAAGGAGAATATTTTGTAGGAAGAACCGAATTTGATAGTCCAGATGTTGATAATGAGGTTTTAGTAGAAGCTTCTAAACATTATTTAAAAACAGGTGATTTTGTTATGCTAAAAATTACGGATGCAACAGAATTTGACTTGTATGCAGAACCTGTTTAAGCATTTATTATAATATACAAAATCCTCATAGCATAAAAGTTATGAGGATTTTTTTTATTTTGGAATGATAAATATCACATTCTCTTCTCTCTATTGATTGTATATTTGAATAAATAATTAAAACTGAAAGTAGAATGATTACAAAACACCAATTAACAGTTGATTTCCCAGAATTTGAAACTAAAATTCATGAATTAAAGATTTCTGATAATCATTTCAAAAAATTATTTGATGATTATGACACCCTAGACCATGAAATCTATAGAATTGAAAGCAATACAGAACCTGCTTCCGATGAAACTCTAAATACATTAAGGGTTGAAAGAGTTCACATTAAAGATGAAATTTATAATTATTTAAATCAAAAATAATCTTTTTACAAATAACATTAAATCCTTTTCAGTTTTTGAAAAGGATTTTTTATATCTATTCTTTTATTTATACTTAAAAAGTAAATCTTCAAAATTATTCTACAATTATTTTTGAATTAGTAATTTTCAATAATTTTCCATTAGCATCAAATGTTCCTAGAATTTGATTTTCTCCTTTTTTTCCTAAAATAGTGTCTCCAGATAGTTTCACTTCATATCCTTTTTGATTTAGATAACAAAATAATCCATGTTTATGTCCGAAATTCATTCTAGAAACTGTTTTAGAAAAATGAGAACAAATAAGCGCAGGTTCAATAATTTTTTTTGCATCTACTAACTCCGAATTCAATAAAACATAAATTTTTATATTATTAAAGGCTAAAGATGTATAACAACTCGATTTAATTAATCCATTTGCTACAAAAGAAAAATAATGCCCTGGATCTTCTTCCGTTTCTATTTTTGCTGTGATTAAATCTTCTATTCCATGACGTTCTCCAATAAGTTTCATTGCTAAAGATGCTTCTAAAAATTCTTCTGGAATATCACTTTCTTTATTTGCCCAAGCCCATAACCATTCTTTTTGGGTTTCGGAATAGGTTCCTAAAACCTGCATTCTAAACACATAATCTCCATAAACAACTGTACCGTTTAACATATCAAAAGACCATGCTAATTCTTCTACCAAATCAAAAAAAGCATCTTGACGTTCAAATGTTAAGGCTACTGTTTGATTATGCAATTGGGATAAACTTACTTTCGGTTGTTGATTTTGTATTGGTTCCATGTTTTTATTTTAAATCTTTTTCATCATATTTATATATAAATCAAAACTGTTTCATAATGTTCTTTTAATTTTCACTTCCTACATTTTATTTCATAACATAAAAGTTAGGAGGATTTTTTTTGATAAACTATTTAAAAAGGAGAAAAAAATAGTTAATGATTTGTTTTTTTTTATTTACTTAAAGTATTGATTCTGTCTTTTCTACTAGAAGTGAAACTAAATTTTTAGGCAGTGCTTTTTGAGTATTTATATAAATTTCTAAATTGTTTTCTTGTTTAATTATCTTAAATTCTTCTGCTTGTGTAATAATTATTTTTTCTATAGTTTTCCAAACTTCTAAAGCCAAAGCATCTTTGCATATAATCTCAACAGCTTGTAAAAAATCAGTTATTAAATCTTTACAATTTAAACGAACATTTCCTTCTTGTAAATCCGTTTTACTTAATGTAAAATCAATTGGTATTTCTAATATTTCTTGCTGCTTTTGTATCCATCTTTTTAATTCTAGAACACTTATTACTGATTCATTACTAATAGGTCTACTTACTGTTCCTTTGGATAATTCTACTGCTAATGCTTTTGGTTGTTTAATTGACAATAAAGATATCTCTTGAAAATTAAAAAATAAAACTTCATTGTCTTCCGTTTTCATGCACACAAATGTTTGATATTCTTCTTTTAAAACATCAACTACATAACCTTCAACATAAGTACCGTTTTTAAAAGTTAATGCAATTTTCGTTTCTCTTTTTTCTTTAAAAATTATTTCAATTATTGAAAACGGAGATTGTGCTTTAAATTGATCTATATATGCTATTTCCATAATATATTCAATTACTTTATTTTAAATTTTATACTGCTTCTTTATCTATCTGATATTGATAATATTCTAAAGTTTCTTGCCTTATAAACGAAGTGTATTCATTACCTTCTGTAATACTTCTCAATATCGCAACATTTTTTTTCCATGCATCACCATCTAAAGCATTTAAATATCGATTGAGTAAAATAATAGAAGTCAAATTTGGATTTTGAATATTACATTCAATTAATTGCTTACTATATATTGAATAATTAGGTTTATCTATACTTTCTATTAAATGAATAAATGAAAAATCTTCCTCCATTTCTGGATCATGCTTTTTTAGAAAATTGAAAAGTGTTTTAATTAGTTGTTCTTTATGTAAATCTTCCAGTATTTTCAAATTATCAATACTTTCCATAATTCCATCAAAAAAATCGCTAACTTCATAATCTTCCATTTCTTCATTGACTTTGAAAGTATTAATTTGCAAAAGTATTTGTTCTATATTCATTTTTTATGGTATATGATTAAGAAATAAAAAACGCCATTTTTAAAAAATAGCGTCTCCTATTAAAAATTTTATAAGTTATTCTCTAATAAATCAACCAAAACTTCTGTTCTTTCACTTACTTTATCTGCATTTAAAATAGGACTATGGTTTACCTGTAAAACGCCATTTTCTAAAGTATAAGCATGTGTAGGATTATGATGATCATCTTTATTAACTATAATTACTTTTTGCAAACCTTCCTTCAACGCTTCTTTTCCCATATCGTCTGAAGATATTGCAGTAAAGGCTTCAATAAGTGGTTGAAAATAAATTTTAGGATAACTATCAGTGTATAAATGTAAAAAACGATCTTCAAATAAGGTTTCCCATTCAATCTCTAGTGTTACATCAAAGCCCGCAGCAATATCAATTTTTTGCTTTAATGCTGGATATTGTTCCTCTTGAAATTCTTTTGTAAATCTTTTTTCTTTAAGTCCCATTTTGTATTCTATTTTAGGTTACTTTTAAATTAATGTATTAAAATTATACTAAAATATAGGATTGCTAAAAACGATTTTACAAACGTGGTTTTTGATTTTATATCCGCAATTTTATTTAGACAAATTCGCTAAAAATTGCTTCAAATAACTTTTCTTTCTAGAGGCTAAAGGTATTTTTTCTCCATCTTTTAATACTATATCATTAAGAACTATGGAATCTATATATTTTATATTAATTAAGTGTGATTGATGTACTCTTACGAATGTATGATCGTTTAATATATTTTCGTAATATTTCAAATTTCTTGCACTCATTATTTTTTTGTCCTTTGTATAAAAAATGGTATAGCTTCCATCTGATTGACATCTAATAATTGTATCTATAGGTAAAACATGTCGTTCTTGAGTGTTTTTTATAAGCAATGTTTTTTGAACATCATTTGCATCTGTTTGTGCCATTTTATTCATTAAACCAATATACTCTTGCTCTTTTTGATAAGCCACTCTAAATCGGTTTATACATATTGCTAATTCGTCAGAGTCTATTGGCTTTAACAGATAATCTATAGCATCTACTTTTATGGCTTTTATAGCAAAATCATCATAAGCTGTAGTAAAAATAATTTTAAAATTGATTTTTTCTAATGCGTCTAGTATTGAAAAAGCATTGCCGCCAATAAGTTCTATATCCATAAAAACCAAATCGGGTGTATTGTTTTTCAAAAACGAAATAGCTTCACTTACTGTATCTATTTTAGCAATAATTTCAATATCTTTTTGTGTATATTGTAATAGCTTTGATAAGGTATTTAATGCATTAAATTCGTCTTCTATTATAGCAACTTTTATCATGTAATCTTTATTTTAAAAGTTATTTTAGTTCCTATGGGTTGCTTTTCTGAATTATATAAATCTTCTATTTGAAACGTTTTCTCTTCTGCTTTTTTACGCAGTTTTAATCGTTCCATAAAAACATCAGTAGCATGTAGTGCTTTACTTTTTCTATGCTGCTTTGAATAGTTAGATCTTCCTACTCCATTGTCTTTTATTTCAAAACACAATTGATTCTTTTCTTTAAAAATATTCAATTCTAAAATGCCTTCCATTTTTTTTCCTTTTAATCCATATTCAATTGCATTCTCTACAAAGGGTTGTAAAAGCATAGGTGGCACTTTTAAACTTTTAGTATCGCAATTTTCTCCAAGGTTTAAAATATATTGAAATGAATTATCAAAACGTAATTGTTGTGTTTCTATATAATTTAAAATCATATTAATTTCCTCTTCAAGCGTAATTTCTTCTTTGCGTACATAATCAAAATTTTGTCGAATCAACTTAGAGAATTTTGCTATATAATTTGACGATTTTATGTAATCTTCTTCTAAAGTTATATTCTGTATTGCTGCTAATGTATTAAAGATAAAATGCGGATTCATTTGCACTCTTAATAAGTTTTGTTCTAATTTTGAAGCTCTGTTTGCTGCTTTCAATTTTGTAATGTATAGATAAGCTCCTAATAAAATTAACAATAAAGATAAAGTAATCAAAAGACTTCCAAAAAGCCATTTATTTCTTTGATTAGTTTGTTGTTGATATAACAATTCAATTTCTTTTTCTTTTACTTGATACTTTACCGTTGCAAAACCTAATAGTTTCTCTTTTTCAATAGCTTGCAATTCCACTTGCAGTTGGTCTCTTTCTATTTGATAATTTAAAGCTTCTTCAGAATTTTTATCTTGTATGGCTAAAGTAATTAACTTATCTAATACTTGAATTTGCTCAGGTATATTTTTATTCTGTTTGTAAATTGTTAAAGATTGCTTATAATTTACTATTGATTTATTTACATCTTTATTTAAAAAGTAGACATATCCTAATCCTTTATAAGGTGCTGCATTAATTGCATTAATATTTTTATTTAATTGAATTGCTCCTTCTAAAAATTGAATAGCCAGTGGATATTCTTTCGTTTCTATATAAATAAAACCTATGTTATTAAGAATCTTTACTATTGTTTGTGGTGCTTTTATATTTTGCCCTAGTTTTAAAGATTCTTGATATATTTTTAATGCCTTATTATACTTTTTTTGTTTTAGATATATTGCTGCTTCATTACTTTTAATAGCTATTTTAGAAACAGTATCTTTTTCATAAGCAAAAATTTCTTCTGCTTTTTGAATATATTGTAATGCTTTTGAATAATCTTCCAAGATAAAATGAAGTTGAAACAACTGATTATTTGCCTTTCCTAACATTCTTTCATCTCCTAATGATTCAGCCGTATGCAATGCTTCTAAAGCATATTCTTGCGCTTTTTCAAAATTTTCAAATCTTAAATTTGCAGCACTTAATGTTATTAAACTTCTGGTTTTATTGTATTCGTCTTTTTGTTCTACAAATAAATTATACGCTTTTTTATGCTCTATTATAGATTCTAAATAAAAATCATTTACATAATAAACTTCTCCTTTTTTAAAAAATAATAAAGCCGCTTGTTCTGATGATATTATTGAAGAATGAAGCTGTAAACTATCTAAAATCTTTATCGCTTTTTTAGGATCATACTCCATAAGGCTATCCGTTTTGCTTATGATAGCATCAAACTGGTTATCGCTTTCTTTATATTTTGTACAACTTTGTAGATGGAAAAATAATGCTAAGCAAAAAAGGGATTTATAAAAAAAACAATACCTCATGTTTTTATAATGGAGTTCTAAAAAACGAAAGTAGTCTTTTACTCTCAGAAGAGAAACTTTTTTAACATCAAATAACAGATTTAAAACCATTAACTACAGTTACAAAAGCTTTTTCTGATTTTCAAAAAGTACTATTACTTTTAACTTATAATTAAAACATAAAATATGAGTATATTAAAACTTATAGATACTATTATTACTGGGTTTGGCCTTGAAATTTAATTAAAAGAAAAACACTCCTAAAATAGGTATTGATGATGCTTACCCTGAATTAGTCAAAAAAGCACTATCTATTACTAAAGAAAAAATAGAAGAGAATCTTGATGTTGTTCTAAATGAAATTGCTCCTTTTGACACTCAAAACAGTAAAGCTACTCGACTAGTTAAAAAACAGTAAAAGGAACACAAGTAGATTATGTATAATTAAAATATTTATTTAAAATAAATGACCTATAAAGCCGTATTAAACAACCCAAGCCAATTGAATGAAATTATTCATTCTGATTATTTGAATTTCATTAAGGATAAAGTACAAACAATTAGAATAGATGAAGGTGTTTTTAAACTCTATACTATTGATGAACTGTGCCAACTTGTCACTATTGATAATAAGAAAATGAGTACTATTTATTCTTTAAAAGCGTATGTTGAAACTTTACGAGAATTTCTAGGTAATTTTACTTATGATCAAAATGGAAATCCTTTTACTTTACTTCGCCTTGCGCTAAGTCCTGTTATTGGTAGTGAAAATGGAAATCCTATATTTGTAGATTATAAAGACAAGAATACCATTTATATTTTTCATCCTGATGGTGGTGATATTACTAAAACGACTCTTACCTTAAATAAAATTATTAAAAATGAGTACTAACCGATTAAAAAAACAAGAAAAGCGTTATGAAAATTTAGATTTTGCTGTCCAAATTAAAAAAGATAATCTTGGTATTCTTAAACATTTTATAGAAAGCGAAAAAGAAGCTCATGAACACGATTTTCAAGGGCAATTTTATCCTTCTTACCATTATGAAATAAATAGAGTAATGAGCACAAAAATGACTAAAATTCCTGATGAAATCATTCATTTGGCTTTTTATTATCGCCTCAAACTAGGAACTCTTGATAAACCTTTGCCGCAACACTTTTCTTTATTTTTAAATGCCGTTGAAAAAAATATTGCTGATAATAATTTGGACAAAAGCTATTTAAGTGCTTATAAGATATACCTGCTTTTTGGTGTTATGAATAGTGCTGATGCTAAAAATGTACATCATATTACTTATGAAGCCTATACAAATTCACTTCATTTTCTAGCTATTTCTAACAGTTACACTAGTTTTCCTAATCTACGTAAAAAACACATTCGCTTTCTTCCATTCATTGAAAATAAAACATTGATGCAACGCATTTATGAAGGTATTTCTTCTTATTTCAATAGTGATTTCACTACTGCTGGTTCTTTGGTTTTACTACTTTTAGACACACAACAAGCTTCTAAAGATGTTTTATTTGCATTGCACAAAAATAAATTAGAAAACACAACAGTATGGCTATTAGGAAGCTTTTATAAAGATTTTCAAAACACAAATATAAACAAGCAAATATTAAAAAATTTATATGAACTATATCCCAAAGAATGGATTGATGAATATCAACCTAGAAAATGGAGTTAATTAATCATAAGCTGATTTTTTAAAAGGTGTTTTTAACTTTATTGTTTCTTATTAAAACTCAAAAATGGTAGGATTTTATTTATCTTTGAAAAGATAAAATTAAATGTAGAACAAAGAAAATAAACTTAAAAAATGGATTCCCTTTCCCAAATTGTTCTAGGTGCTGCTACTTTCGCTTTAGTAAAAGATAAAGAAATAGGCAAAAAAGCATTATTATATGGTGCTATTCTTGGAACAATTCCCGATTTGGATGTTTTAATAAACCCTTATTTTAATGCTATTGAACAATTATCTATTCATAGAGCTTTTTCACATTCTATCTTTTTTTCGTTTATTTTAAGCTTACTCTTTGCTAAATGGTTTTCTTATAAATATAAAACTTCCTATGCTTCTTGGTTTTGGGCTAGTTTTTTAGCATTGTTTACACATCCGCTTTTAGATCTATGTACTACTTATGGTACTCGAATATTTTATCCATTAAGCAAGTCTTTTTATAGTTTAGATAATGTTTTTGTAATTGACCCTCTATATACAATATGGTTATTAATTGGTTGCATTGTGTTACTCTTTATGAAAAATAAAAATTCGAAAAGACAAACTGTAATTAAATGGTCTTTAGGAATTTCAACTGCTTATTTGTTTTTTGGATTAATTGTAAATTTTTACGTAACCAATCATTTCGAGAAAGAATTAGAAAGACAACAAATTAGCTATGAAAAAATTAAAGTAGTTCCAACTCCTTTTAACACTATACTTTGGCAATGCATTGTAAAATCTAAAGAAGGATTATATTATGCTGATTATAGTCTATTTGACAAAAATCTAACTTCAAATTTTCATTTTGAAAAAAACGATACTGAGTTTATAGAAGATAAAAAAAAGATTAAAGAATTAGAGCCTTTTTTCAACTTCACTGAAGGGCTTGAACTGGCTCGAAAAGAAGATAATAAGACTATTATTTATGGAACTAAATTTGGTCCTATAAACATTGAAAATGGAAGAGCCAATTTCTTCTTTCCACTTATATTTAATGAAGATGGAACTTATGAAATAAGTAAAAAAGAACCTGATAATTATGCCGAACTTTTAAATAAATTATATACTCGTTTAAAAGGAAATTAATTTTAATTACTTTACTATTATGTGGGAAGAAAAAAATAATGCATTGGTTAAATCTTTTGAATTTAAAGATTTTATAGAAGCGTTTAGTTTTATGACTAAAGTGGCTTTAATCGCAGAAAAAATGGATCATCATCCTGAATGGAAAAATGTTTACAACAAAGTTTTAATAAAGCTAACAACTCATGATGCAGGAAATACTATTACTGAAAAAGACAGGTATCTTGCAAAAGCTATTGACTCTTTATTAAAATAAATTAAAAAATTATGGAACCTAAAATCATAACTATTTCGGCAAAGAAAACAATAGGATTCTCTATTAAAACAAATATGGTAAATGACCAAACAGTAAAAATTTGGCAACAACTAATGCCTAGATTAAAAGAGGTTAAAAATGCTGTAAGCGCTGATTTATTTTCATTACAAGTTTATAATGGTGAAACTTTTGAGGAGTTTACCCCAACTACTGAGTTTACTAAATATGCTTTAGTTGAACTTAAAAATTATGATTTTATTCCTGAAGGTTTTGAGAAGTTTGAAATTCCAGCTGGACAATATGCTGTTTTCATCCATAAAGGAACTAGTGCCGATTTTCCAAAAACATCTCAAATAATTTATGGAGAATGGTTGCCTAATTCTGAATATAAAATTGACAACAGACCGCATTTTGCTGTTATGGGCGATAAATATTTAGGGCACGAAAATCCTGAAACCGAAGAAGAAGTTTGGGTTCCTATTCAAAATAAAGTTTAATTTAAAACTCTATTTATTTGTTTAAATCGATTTGAATAATACGATTCATTTAATGATGAAATTATAACTCCTTCTGATGTAGAAGAATGAATAAATTTTATTTCATCATTTGATACTTCTGTTATCATACCTACATGACTAACAATTCCTTTTTTACGAGTTGCAAAGAATATCAAATCTCCTTTTTGAGCTTCATTTTTCTTTATTAAACTTCCATAATTAGCTTGTCCTAAAGATGTTCTAGGTAAGGTTAAATCAATTTCTTTAAATGTTGTCAACATTAAACCTGAACAGTCAAATCCTTTTGGAGTTGTACCTCCATATTTATATTTTATTCCAATATATTGAGATGCTTTTTCTATTAAAACATCAGCTTTTCCCATTATCTCTTTTGAAAATTCTTCTACTAATCGAGTTTCCTCCGAGTTTAAAACTACACTATCTTGTTCTATTTCGGTTATTATAGCTAGCTCTTTATTTCCTTTAATAATTAAATTATAGCCAACTGGAAAATTAGATTTAATTTCAGGATTTAATCTTTCTAGTTCTTGAACAGTTATTCCGTATTTTTTTGAAACACCATATTTTGTTTCTTTTGGCAAAACAATATGTGTAATATTTTCAATTGTATCATTTACCACATCATTGATTATTACAATTGCTTCTGCTGTTTTTTCTTGTTCTACTTTTTTATCTAAGACTATTTCTTTTTTTACTTCTACTATATGTAAAACATCACCTGCTTTTAATTTTTTAGGTTTTATTTTTGGGTTAAGCTCTGTTAATTTATCTAACGATATGTTATATTTTTTTGAAATACTATAAAAAGATTCTCCTTTTGTTACTTTATGAAATTCTGAGATTTCAGTGTTTTTTACAGATAAATCTATTTTTGTACTTGGTATTTTCAAAACAGTATTCAACTGTAATAATCCTCCTTTTACTTTCGGATTTAACTCATATATAGTCGTTTCTTTTATATTATATTTCTTAGCAATTGAATAAATTGTTTCCCCTTTTATTACTTTATGGGTATTATATTTTTGTGCAAATGCAGTACTATTTATGAGTAATAATAGAAAAAAAACAAGTTTATATTTATTCATGATCTAATTTATTTTTGATTTTTTCCTTAACAACTTTTATTTTTTCGATAAAACGTATCAAAGCTAACTTTATTGGATTAAAATCAAAAGAAAATAACTTTTTTTTAAATTAATTTTATGATTTTAAAATAGTTTCTATTTGTTTTAGTTCCAAATCTGAAAAATCTACTTTGTTAAGACTCTCTAAATTATCACTTAATTGGTCAACTGAACTTGCTCCAACTAGTACCGATGTAATTCTATTATCCTTTAAAAGCCATGCAATTGCCATTTGAGCTAATGTTTGCTTTCTGTCTTTTGCAATAGTATTTAAAGCCTTTATTTTTCTTATTTTTTCATCAGTAACATCTGATGTTTGTAAATATCCATTCGGATTTGCTGCTCTAGATTTTTCTGGAATTCCTTTTAAATATTTATTTGTAAGTAATCCTTGAGCTAAAGGAGAAAAAGCTACACAACCAACTCCATTATGTTCTAAAACATTAAGCAATTTAAATTCCGAAGAACGTTCAAACATAGAGTATTTCACTTGATGAACAATGCATGGAGTTCCTAATTTTGCCAAAACATTAACAGCTTCTTTTGTTTCTTCCGCATTATAATTACTTATTCCTACATACATAGCTTTTCCTGATTTTACAGCATAATCTAAAGCAGACATCGTTTCTTCGATAGGTGTATTCGGATCTGGTCTGTGTGAATAGAAAACGTCTACATAATCTAACTTCATTCGTTTTAAACTTTGGTTCAAACTTGAAATTAAATACTTTCTTGAACCCCATTCTCCATAAGGACCTTCCCACATTTTAAATCCTGCTTTTGTGGTAACAACAAGTTCGTCTCTTAGAAATCCTTTAAAATTTCTTTCTATTATTTTTCCGAAATTCTCTTCTGCTGAACCTGGAATTGGTCCATAATTATTAGCTAAATCAAAATGAGTAATTCCTTTATCAAAAGCATGCTTAACAATATTTTTCCCATTTCCAAAATGATCTACCGAACCAAAATTATGCCATAAGCCTAGAGAAATTTGAGGTAATAATAAACCACTTTTGCCACATCTATTATATTTCATAAAAATAATATTAAATAGTTCCCAAAGTAAAATTACTCTGGGAACCTAAATATACAATTCTATTTTTTTATAAAGGAATATTTCCGTGTTTACGCTTTGGAGTATCAACTGTTTTATGTTCTAAAATACTAAATGCTTTTAGCAATTTTCGTCTTGTATCCTGTGGTAAAATAACCTCATCAATAAATCCACGTTGTGCTGCACTATATGGATTTGCAAATTTTTCAGCATATTCTGCTTCTTTTTCCAATAGCTTCGCTTCATGATCATCTGCTTCAGCAATTTCTTTCTTAAAGATAATTTCTGATGCTCCTTTTGCTCCCATTACTGCAATTTCTGCACTTGGCCAAGCAAAGTTAAAATCAGCTCCGATATGTTTTGAATTCATTACGTCATATGCACCACCATAAGCTTTACGCGTAATAACCGTTACTTTTGGCACCGTAGCTTCACTCAACGCGTATAACAATTTCGCACCATGAACAATAATACCATTCCATTCTTGGTCTGTTCCTGGTAAGAAACCTGGCACATCCACTAATACCAACAATGGAATATTGAATGCATCACAAAAACGAGTAAAACGAGCCGCTTTTATTGATGAGTTCACATCCAAACAACCTGCTAAAAACATAGGCTGATTGGCCACTACCCCAATACTTCTACCTCCGATACGTGCAAAACCAACAATGATATTTTCAGCATAATTTTTATGAATTTCATAAAACGAATCTTCATCAATTACACCTTGGATTACGTCGTGCATATCGTATGGTTTATTCGCATTATCTGGAATAATAGACGTTAATTGCTCACGGATTTCATTACCCAATTCAAAAGGTACTTTTGTCGTCACCTCTTTATTACTTTGTGGTAAGTAACTTAACAAACGTTTTACATCTTCCAAACATTCTACATCATTTGAAGACGTAATATGTGCAACTCCAGATTTTGTAGAGTGTGTACTTGCTCCTCCTAATTCTTCAGACGTCACTTCCTCATTGGTAACCGTTTTTACCACGTTTGGACCGGTTACAAACATATAACTACTCCCTTCTACCATCATGGTAAAATCCGTCATAGCAGGCGAATATACTGCCCCACCAGCACAAGGCCCCATGATAGCCGAAATTTGAGGAATTACACCTGATGCTTGTACGTTACGATAAAAGATATCTGCATAACCACCTAAGGAACGTACACCTTCTTGTATACGTGCACCCCCTGAGTCGTTTAATCCAATCATTGGAACACCCGCTTTTAAGGCCATATCCATTACTTTACAGATTTTCTCTGCATGTGTTTCTGAAAGTGCACCTCCAAAAACTGTAAAATCTTGTGCAAAAACATACACGGGACGACCATTAATTGTTCCGTATCCTGTAATTACGCCATCACCATAGTACACTTCTTTTTGCATACCAAAATCAGTAGTACGATGGGTTACCAAAGCGCCAATTTCTTCAAAAGAACCTTCATCCATTAAATAATTAACACGCTCACGAGCCGTTAATTTTTTCTTTTCATGTTGCTTTGCTATTCGCTTTTCACCTCCACCTAAATAGGCTTGAGCTAATTTATCTTCTAATGTTTTAATTTTATTTTCCATCCTGATTAGTTGATTGGTAAACGTAAGATTTTTTGATCTTCCAAATATTGCTTTAAGGCTACTACAGCAGCAATTTCAGCTTCCTTTTCAGCTTGTGCTTTTAATACTTCTGCATCGTAATATTTCTTAACGAAGTGCGTATCAAAATCTCCTGAACGGAATGCTTCATGCTCCATTACAAAAGTTCCAAAAGGCAAAGTAGTACTAATACCTTCAACTTTATAATTCGCAATAGCTTCAATCATTAACTCAATTGATTCCTCACGTGTTTTTCCATAAGTAATCAATTTTGCCAACATTGGATCGTAATAAATTGGCACATCCATACCTTGTTCGAAACCGTTATCTACACGAATTCCATTACCAACTGGAATTTGGTACACCTCCAAATTACCTACACTCGGTAAAAAGTCATTTAACGGGTCTTCCGCGTATACACGCAACTCCATAGCATGACCGTTTATTTTTAAATCTTCTTGTTTAATTTGAAGCGCTTCCCCTCTAGCTACGCGAATTTGCATTTCAACCAAATCCATTCCGGTAATCATTTCTGTAACAGGGTGCTCCACTTGCAAACGCGTATTCATTTCGAGAAAATAGAAATTTTTATTTTCATCTAATAAAAACTCAACTGTTCCTGCTCCTATGTAATCACAAGCTTTGGCAACTTTTACCGCTGCTTCACCCATTGCTTTACGAATTTCAGGTGTTAATACCGAAGAAGGTGCTTCCTCCACTACTTTTTGATGACGACGTTGCACCGAACATTCTCTTTCAAATAAATACAAGATATTCCCATGACCATCTGCCATTACTTGAATTTCTATGTGACGTGGTGAACCCACATATTTCTCAATGAAAACAGAACCGTCTCCAAAAGCAGAAGTTGCTTCTGAAATAGCACGATTCATTTGCGATTCGAATTCTGCTTCATTATTCACCACGCGCATTCCTTTTCCACCACCTCCAGCGGCAGCTTTAATCAGGATAGGAAAACCAATTTGAACTGCAATTTCTTTTGCTTTGACAACATCTGTAATTGCTTCATCAACACCAGGCACCATAGGAATCTCATAATCTTTAACCGCATCTTTTGCTGCTAATTTATTTCCCATCATGTGCATCGCTTTCGACTTAGGTCCGATGAAAGTGATGTTGTTTTTTTCTACCAAATCGGCGAAATCTGCATTCTCACTCAAGAATCCGTATCCAGGGTGAATACCATCCACTCCAAGTGTTTTACAAACTTCAATAATTTTATCGCCCCTTAAATAGGATTGATTCGATGGTGCTTCCCCTATACAAACCGCTTCATCTGCAAATTTAACATGAGGCGCATTTCTATCGGCTACCGAATAAACAGCAACGGTTTTAATTCCCATTTTCTTTGCTGTTTGCATAACTCTTATGGCAATTTCACCACGATTTGCAACTAATATCTTTTTCATCTTATTCGAATTCAATTAATAAAGCTCCTTTTTCAACCGCAGCACCTTTTGTCATGCTTATTGATTTAATCACTCCATCACGAGGCGACACAATACTGTTTTCCATTTTCATCGCTTCTAGAATTAATAAAGGATCGTTTTCTTTTACTTCTTGACCTACTGCTACCGAAATTTCTAAAATCAAACCGGGCATTGGTGCTTTAATAGCATTTACTTGCTTTGCCGAACCAATCTCAAAGCCCATTTCTTTGATAAGAATATCCAAAGCATTAGCAATGGCAACAGTATAGGTTTCATTATTAACTTTTACTGTATAGGTTTTATTGATAAAATCGGTTGCTATTATTTCAGCTTGGTAAGGCGTATTGTTTTTTAAAATGTGAAATTTATTTTTTTCAACACTTACTGCGTCTAATTGCGCCACAACATCACTTTCAACATCAAATTGAAACGTATTGTTTACGTTTAACTTATAATGATTACTCATATTTTTACTTTTAAGAGGCGTAAAAATACTAAAAAGAAATTGTTTAGATAAAAGGATCAGCGTTAAATGTCTACAAAACTAATAAGCCGTACTCTTTTAAAGTCAACAACGGTTTAGAATACCAAAACAATTCAAAGTCGTCAAAATTTGACTCAAAGTCAGCTTTCAATTGCTGGAATGTTGTTGTTTTTTCATTTGTAACAGCCAGTGAATTCAATTTTTCAACCAACCATAATCCTTTTTCCTCCTCTAGCATTATATCAAAAGTATGGGTAGGCTGATGAAAGGTCATTTTCAACATCACCCAAGAACTCCCTTTCTTCGATTTGGTAAATTTTGCAGATATTGGATTTCCTCCAGTCCAGACAATTTTAGCATTGTTTTTTGTAGTGAGAATTGCTTCTTTTCCCAATGCGTTTTGAATAAAATCGGGAGCTATTTTTGTTCGCGGAATTTTAAAATCAAACCAATCCTGCAGCTCATAATCAAAACAAATACCGTGCATGTAATTGAACAAAGACTTCTTTAGTCCGAAACTAAATTTATCATGATTGATACCCGTTTTATCTTTAAAAGCTACATCATTATTCGCAAAGGTAATTTCATTTAGCTGCGGTACTACACCAAACTCTTCCGGATTCATCCCAACAGGACTATGAGCCGTCATGGCAAATTGATGCCAAAAACCCGATTGTAACACCCCAACTTCAAACAACTGACGCACCATCTCCAAACTATCTACCGTCTCTTGAACGGTTTGTGTTGGATAGCCGTACATTAAGTAAGCATGTACCATAATACCCGATGCTGTAAAATTGCGTGTTACTTGCGCAACTTGTTCCACAGTAACACCTTTTTTAATTAGAGCCAACAAACGATCGGAAGCTACTTCTAATCCCCCTGAAACGGCAATACAGCCTGAAAGCTTTAACAACAAACACAAATCTTGCGTAAAACTTTTCTCAAATCGAATGTTTGTCCACCATGTTACCGCTAGCTTACGACGCAAGATTTCCAAAGCCAATTCACGCATTAGAGCCGGTGGTGCTGCCTCATCTACAAAATGAAAACCTGTTTCACCTGTTTGTGCGATGAGCTCTTCCATACGATCCACCAACATTTTGGCAGCAATCGGTTCGTACAGTTTGATGTAATCCAATGAAATATCACAGAAAGTACATTTACCCCAATAACAACCATGTGCCATCGTCAATTTATTCCATCTCCCATCACTCCACAAACTGTGCATAGGATTGGCTATCTCAATAACCGATATGTATTGATCCAATAGTAAATCGGAATAATCAGGTGTCCCTACTTCACTCTGTTTGTAATCCGCTTGAAGCATATCATTTTTATAAACCACCTCCCCATTCTCAAGCAAAAATGTACGTTTATACAATTGAGGAGCTTCATTTAAAACCACGTTTTTATGCAATAGCTCTACAGGTAGTTCTCCATCATCTAATGTAATGCAATCGAAAAACTCAAAAACACGCTTGTCTTTTAAATCCCGTAACTCTGTATTGGGGAAACCGCCACCCATTCCAGTTTTCACTGAAGGATAATGCAGTTTTATGTATTGCGCACATCGAAATGCACTGTACAAATTACCAGGAAAAGGAACCGAAAACAAAACTAATTTAGGGTTTACTTCTTCTATTCTTTCCTTTAAAATCTGTAAGGTTATTTTATCTATGTAAGTTGGTGAAAGTTCTAATTCCGAGTAGAGTTCGTCAAACGAATTAGCACTTCTCCCCAATCGTTCCGCATAGCGACTAAAACCAAAGTTTTCATCGACACACTCCACAATAAAATCCGATAAATCTTCTAAATATAGTGTTGCTAAATGCTTCGCCTTGTCCTGCATTCCCATATTTCCAAACGCCCACTCCATATCATCCAATTGGGAAAATCGAAATGCTTCAGGTAAAAAGTTACCCGAACAAATTTGGCGTGCTAATGTAGGCTGCTTCCCTTGTAAAAAGGCAATAACAGTGTCTATTGTTTTGATATATTCGTTTTGAAGTGCAATTATTCGTAAAACGTTTTCAGAAAAATCATTTTCTGCTAAGTCAACACTTTCAAAAATATTTAGCAATCCTTCTTTTGAAAACAATTTTAAAATCACCTCTATTCCCAAATCCATTTGATAGGAATCAATACCCTTAGTATTTAAAAATCCTTTTAAATATGCTGTAGCTGGATAAGGTGTATTCAGCTGTGTGAAAGGCGGTGTAATGAGTAAAATATCTTTCATTATAAATTAAAAAGAAGACAAAATTACTCCATCTCTTTTAGAATATTATGTATTTGTTGGATTTTATCTATAGGTAAAGCATTTATTTTATTAATTAACTCGTTATCAATCTCTTTTTTGGTTAAAGTATGTAGTGCATGATCTTTAGAAATAGTTTCTTTTGATGAAGGTTTAAAATCTTGAATATCGTTTGGAGTGCAATTAAAGTCTCGGCAAAACTTTTCAAGACATTCTAAATTTATTTCCTGCACTCTATTATTTGTGAGCTTGGTAGCGTAACCTGCTGAGTAACCGTTCTTAGTTAGATAAGTAAAAGGTTACTATACCTTTCAGTTTAAAGATGCGAACAAAATTGAAGTAAATCATAGTTTTTATTTCAAATAAAAAAAAACTAAGATATAGTACTATAATAACAAGTAATAGAAATAAATTAATAAGAAATAAAAACAAGATAATAAGATATAATAAAAGAATAGTAAGGTGTAAAGAAAATTGCATTGAAATTAAAATAGACCTAATACTTATCCTTTTGTAATTTAAATATTATTTTGTAAGTAAGTCAATAGAAATAATTATTTATTCATTCTTTTTATCCGTTTAAGTACTATTTTTGAAACTTTATTTTAAGATTTAAATATGAGATTTTTTTGCGTTTTATTATTTTTAGTTAGTGCTAGTATTGTTTTTGCTCAAAAACAAACTACTTCTATTGGTTTTATTGAAAACAAAGGACAAATTATTGACCAAAAAGGAAAAGAAAATAGAAACGTAAAATATCTTTTAAACACTACTGGATTAAATGTTCAGTTAAGAGAAAATGGTTTTTCTTATGATGTTTATGAGACAGAACGAATACCATTAACAAAAAAGGATAGAGAATTTAATGGTTCTAACCCAAGTTTTGATACTGGAGTGAAAAATCCTGATTATTCTCTAAAGTATAATTTTCACAGGATTGATATTGACTTTTTGAATTCGAATAAAAACGTTACTTTAGTTTCTGAGGAAAAATCTTCTGATTATGCTAACTACTACAATGTGGCTCATGCTCCTAATGGGATAACGAATGTACATAAATATCAAAAAGTAACGTATCAAAACATTTATAGTAATATCGATGTTGTTTTCTTTATTCCAAAAGACAGTACAAAAGTCGTGGAATATAATTTCATTGTAAAGCCAGGAGGAAAAGTTTCAGATATTCAGTTACAATTTAACGGTAGTAAAACTGAATTAGTTGATAACAAAATAAAGATGAATCTTCGCTTTGGACAAATGGAAGAAACGTTGCCTTTGAGCTGGATTGAAAATGGCAATTCAAAAGAAGAAATTTCTGTAAATTATAAAAAAATTAAGAAGAATGTTTATGGTTTTGAAGGGGAAGTTAATCATTCTAGTAATGTGATTGTTATTGATCCTGTTCCTGTGCGATTGTGGGGAACTTATTATGGTGGTGGTGGAGCTGACTACGCTCAGGATATGACATCAGACATTAATAACAATATATACATTTCGGGATCTACAACTAGTTTTAACAATATTGCAACTTCAGGTGTACATTTATCAACTATTCAAAACTCGGCTGGATTTATAGCAAAATTTAACACCAACGGTAATAGAATTTGGAGCACCTATTATTATGCAAATGTCTTAAGAATAAAGGTTGATGCTAATTTTAATGTTTATTCTACTGGAAATACTTTAAACGATTTGAATTTAGGAACCCCAGGATCACATCAACAAATAAAAAGTAACTATAATGATGCTTATCTGATTAAACTTAACAGTGGAGGAATAAGAGTTTGGGCAACCTACTATGGAGGAGATGGAAATGATTATGGGAATGATTTAGCATTTGACAATTTAAATAATATTTATCTTTGTGGAAGTACTACTAGTAATACTAATATTTCAACACCAAACTCACATCAAGAAACTAAAGGTTCCGTTAATAATGAATCAGATGATGGATTTATTGTTAAATTTAATGAAAATGGTGTTCGTCAATGGGGTACATATTATGGAGGAAATAATTTAGATGGGTTCTCAAATTGTTTCTTTAATACTGATAACTATTTATATTTAACAGGAATTAGTGGAAGTGATAATAATATAAGTACATCTAATTCATATCAACCTAATAAAATGGGTCCTTCTGACGCTTTTATTGTGAAATTTGATTTGAATGGAAATAGAATTTGGGGAACATACATTGGAGGAGAAGATCGTGAATACTTATATAATAGAGGTGATTTAAAAAACAATTTTTTATATCTAACTGGATTAACTAGTAGTACGACTAATATATCAACTCCTAGTGTATTTCTGGAAAACTTTCAGGCTTCTCAAAATATTGCTGATTCACAAGCTATTATAAAGTTTGATATAATTAATCAAGTTAAAGTTTGGGGAACTTATATGCTCGAAGGTCCAGGACACTTAGCAGTTAACAATTTAAATGAAGTTTACTTTACTGGAAGAACAACTTTATCCACAGGTATAAGTACTCCTAATACTTATCAACCAATAAAAAATGTATTCCTTAATGTTTTTTTAATTAAGCTAAATGAAAATGGACAAAGAGTTTGGGGTACTTATTACTCAGGCGATAAAGCAACTGCTAATGCAGCTATTGAAATTGACACACAAAATAGTATTTATTTATGTGGAACTTCAAATGGTAATACAACTGGCATAGCAACTGCTAATGCACATCAAACATCACAAGGGTCCTCACCTGAAGCAGATTTATTCCTTGTAAAATTCCTAGATTGTCAATCAACGACATTTGCTACTTCGAACTCTCCTGTTTGCATAGGAAATAATCTTGAACTAACTGCTTCTGGTGGAACAAATTACTTATGGACAGGCCCAAATGGATTTACCTCAACTGAACAAAACCCAATTATTCCAAATGCAACTGTCGCAAATAATGATCAATATTCTTGTGCTATTACAGGATCGACAAATGGTTGCGATGATACTGTAGTTATTGATGTATTTGTGGGTGATAGCGAAGCTCCAATACCTACTATTCAGAATTTACCTACTATAAACGGAGATTGCAATACAACTATTGCTATTCCAACAGCTACTGATAATTGTGCGGGAACAATTAATCCCACTACTACTGATCCATTGACTTATGCTACCGCTGGGAATTACACTATTACATGGCTTTATGATGATGGCAATGGGAATACTAGTTCTCAAACACAAAATGTAACCATTACTGCTGTTACCTTACCTATAGTAACTTCACCACAACAATTCTGTATTCAAGATAACGCAACTATAAACGACATTCTAATTACTGGACAAAATATTACTTGGTATAATTCACAAACTAATGGAACTATATTGCCAACAACTACTTCATTACAAGACGGAGTTACTTATTATGCTAGTCAGACTATAAATGGTTGTGAAAGTGATAGAGTTTCCGTTACTGCAACAATTCAAAATACAGTTCCTCCTACAGGAAATACTACTCAAAGTTTTTGTAGTACTGCAAATGCTACTTTAAATGATATTGTTGTTACTGGTTCGTCTATTATTTGGTATGATAATGCAAATGACAATTTTACTTTACCTAACACTACAATATTGGCAGATGGCACTACTTATTATACTACACAAACGATTAATGGATGTGAAAGTATTGCAAGATTAGCCATAACAATTGATCTAATTAATACTTTGAATGCAACAGATTATTCAGAGTCATTCTGTGATAATTTGGATGATGGTTATGAAATAATTAATTTAACCAATTATAATGCTAACTTAATTTCTTCAACAGGTAATACTTTTAATTATTACACTTCGTTGAATGGTGCTGAAAATCAAATTATTTCGGATAAAATCACAAATCCAACTAATTATAACCTAACTATTGGCAATCATATTATTTATGTTAGAATTGATTCTCCAAAAACTTGTCATCAGGTTGTTGCAATAAATTTAATATTACACAGAAAGCCATTTTTAACTATAAATGACATAATGCCTATTTGTGAAGGCAGTTACATTACTATTTCTGCTGGAAATGGATTTGATGACTACCTTTGGTC